>NZ_JAAKPX010000017.1:0-125391 GCF_049172135.1 Aeromonas sp. 603079
GGAAAAGGCGTAAATATCAAAGTGTGTTTGTATGAGGCCCTGGGGCGCCCCATGCAACACGTAATTGGGACATAGCCAAGAAAAAGCCCGTCACGTTGGTGACGGGCTTTTACTGTTGGTACCCCGAGATGCCGTTGCCGGTTTGGGCCCTTGAACCGTCGGTTCAAGGCGGGGATCGGATCTGACCGCAGGCTTCTCGGTCGTGCCGAGCATGCGCAATAGCCAGAAGGCAGATCCCCTGTTTGGTATGAATATCGGCTCGGGGACTTGAACCGGCTGACAAACATCCCAGGGAATTTTAAAACGGTTTGCGATTAGGGCTGTTGCCCCTCTTCGCTGGCATCACCATATTGTCCGTGCTCGATCAGGGCCGCTTCGATGGTGCGCTGCAGCATCTTGATCCGCTTGTCCATGGTCTCAGAGTATTGGTGGTTCTTCTCTTTTTCAAGGCAGAGCTCATGACAGAAATTGAGCGCCGCCATGATAGCCAATTGCTCGTTGCTGGAGACTTTGGAGCGTTGACGCAGGTCGATCAACTTGTCGGTCAGCTGCTCGGCGGCCTGGCGCAGGGCATCCTGCTGTCCCAAGGGACAGGATACCTTGTAGGGACGTCCCAAAATGACGATTTCTACGGCCTCTGTGCTCATGCCTTCCTCAATACGGCGGAGCTGATTTCCGCCTTTATCCACGTGGACAACTGGGCGGGACTATATAGCGCAGATGCATAAGTTTCAAGGCCTTGCTGGCTCTGCAAGAGGGAGAATGCTAGGATCCTGACCATTAATTCTGCAAATTTGACTGAACTTTGAGCGGATCCTCGATGAGCAAAACGAACCCCCTTAAATATGCGGCAGTGGCCGACATCATGGAACAACATGAGCTGATGGCCAGCGCAGTAGAGGCCCATGGTGTGATCTGCGGTCTGGTGTGCGGCGGTGTGGCACTGGACGACAAGAGTTGGGTGCCCCATTTCAACGATCTGGTGAACGACGGTTTCGGCCTGCCGGCCCCGGTGCGCCAGGTGATGACCGATCTTTATCACAATGTGGTCGAGAGCTTGATGGCCCAGAAGGGCGTCGAGCTGCTGCTGCCAAGTGATGATGCTCCCCTCGACGAGCGCATCGATTCGCTGGTGGACTGGTCACAGGCGTTTCTGGCCGGTTTCGGCGTGGTGCAGCAGGAGTTGTCGCGCGCGTCGGAAGAGTTGCAGGAGATGATCCAGGATATCGCCAGCATCACTCAGGTCTCTGCCGAGTTCGATCAGGAAGATGACGAGAACGAAGCCTCCTTCCTGGTGCTCTACGAACACGTCAAACTGGGGGTCATGATGGCCTTCGAAGAGTTTGGCAAGCGCCCCGATACCCCGAGCGCGCCGCCGACCCTGCATTGAGGTGCGGGTCAACGCGACCCTTACTGAATCTGCAAGAGCGCCTGATGGCGCTCTTTTTTATTCCCTTGTGGTGGCTAACCCTGTGAGGCGCAACCGGTTTTTTGCCGGTGACCTCGCATTCGGCCAGCGGCTTTGTGATAGCATGAGGCAACCTTTTTCACTTCTTCCTCTCTGCTTATGTCTCAATCTGATGTGCGACAGGTCGATGTCACCCTGGTCGGCGGTGGAATGAGCGGTGCCTTGCTGGCCCTCTCGCTGGCAGCCCTGCTTCGATCCGATGGCTCCCCCCTCGAGATCCTGCTGCTGGAGGCAAGCGTCCCCGAACAGCACACCCATTCAGGGTTCGACGCCCGCGCCATTGCGCTCTCGGCCGGTACCTGTGATGCGCTGTTGCGACGCGGACTCTGGCCGCTATTTGCCCCCCATTGCGCTCCCATTACCCAGATTCATGTCTCGGATCGGGGCCACTTCGGTCAGGCTCGCCTGTCGGCCGCTGAATACGGTCTGCCCGCGCTGGGCCAGGTGATCGAGCTGGCAGCTGCCGGTCATGAGCTGCAACGGGCGATGGCGGCCTCTCCCAATATCCGGGTCTGCTGTCCGGCTCGGGTGAGTGAGATTGCGCCCGATGAGGAGAAGGTGACCCTCACCCTCGAGAGCGGTGAACAGATTGAGACCCGCCTGCTGGTGGCGGCAGACGGCGGCAACTCCTTTGTGCGTCAGCACTTCAAGTTGCCGGTGACCCGCCACGACTTTGAGCAGCACGCCATCATCGCCACGGTCAAAACGGCGCAAGACCCTGAGGGACGCGCCTTCGAGCGTTTTACCGAAGGGGGGCCGCTGGCCCTGTTGCCGATGCAGGATGGGCTCTCCTCGCTGGTATGGAGCGTCGGGCAGCATGAGGTGGATGAGCTGATGGCCCTCGATGAGGAGGCGTTTCTTGCCCGTCTGCAGCAGGCCTTTGGCTGGCGGCTCGGTCGCTTCGAGCGATGTGGCGTGCGTAATGTCTATCCGCTCATTCTGACCGCCTGCGACTACCCGCTGGCCCAGCGCACCGTGCTGGTCGGTAATGCCGCCCACGCGCTGCACCCGATTGCCGGACAGGGCTTCAACCTCGGGATGCGGGATCTGGACCTGCTTACCGGCGCCGTAGCCAAGACGTTGGCAGAGGGGGAGGATATCGGTAGCTTCAAGGTGCTGAGCGGCTACTGGCAGCAGCGTCAGCGCGATCAGGCGCAGACTGTCTGGCTCACCTCCTCGCTGGCCCAGCTCTTCTCCAATGGTCACGACCCGCTGGTGGCGGGGCGCAATCTGGCGCTCACCCTAATGTGGCGATTCCCGTGCCTCAAGGCGCCGCTTGCCTCGCGCACCCTGGGCTTTGTCGCCGATGTGTGCGGCAACTAGCCAGCACTTGTTGAGTGGAACCTGTTGACCGGAAGATGGTGACCGCCATTCGTTGATCAAAACCTATTGAATAAAGAGGTGATGCCTGCGGGCGTCCCCTCGCTGGCCAGCCGGTCAGCCCTGAAAGGATGAGATGATGCAGATGCAAAATGTGGATGTGGTGATTGTCGGTGGCGGCATGGTAGGGCTTGGGCTCGCTGCGGCCTTGAAACATAGCGCCCTCAAGGTGCTGGTGGTGGAGGGACAACTGCCCGATCCGCAGCTGGGGGAGGTGGCCGATAATCGGGTCAGTGCCCTGAGTCTGGCCAGCCAGCAGATCCTGCGCCATGTCGGCGCCTGGGACGGCATTGAAGCGCGCCGCCTGCAGACCTACGACAAGATGGCGGTGTGGGAGCAGGACAGTTTCGGCCATATCGACTTCGATGCCGCCAGCCTGCGTCAGGCCAACCTCGGCCACATCGTCGAGAATCGGGTGATCCAGCTGGCGCTGCTTGAGGCGATTGAAGGTGCCAGCAATATCCAGCTGCTGACCCCCGCCAGAGCCAAGAGCCTGCAGAGCGGCCCGGCGGGCGCCTTGCTGCTCCTTGAAGATGGTCAGGCCATCTCTGCCAAACTGGTAGTTGCCGCCGATGGCGCCCACTCCTGGGTACGCCGTCAGGCTGATATCCCGCTCACCAGTTGGGATTATGGCCACCACGCCCTGGTGGCGACGGTGCGCTGCGCCGAACCCCATGAAGCGGTTGCTCGCCAGATCTTCACCCCGGATGGCCCGCTCGCCTTTTTGCCGCTGTGGAAGGAGAACCTCTGCTCCATCGTCTGGTCGCTGCCTGCGGCTCGTGCCGAGGTGCTCTGCGCCTGTGACGACGAGCAGTTCAACCGCCAGCTCACCACCGCCTTCGATGCCCGGCTCGGTCTGTGCAAGGTGGAGGGGCCGCGCAGCGCGATTCCTCTTACCGCCCGCTATGCCCGCGATTTTGCTCGCGAGCGGTTGGTGCTGGTGGGAGATGCTGCCCACACCATCCACCCGCTGGCGGGGCAGGGGGTCAACCTTGGCCTGCTGGATGCTGCCGCGCTGGCGGAGCAGATCTTGCAAAATCATGCCGCGGGCGAGGATATCGGCCTGCTCGCCAACCTGCGCAGTTACGAGCGCTGGCGCAAGAGCGAGGCGGCTCGCATGCTGGCGGCGATGGAAGGGCTCAAGCGGTTGTTCAGCGGGGCCAACCCGCTCAAGAAGCTGGTGCGGGGCGTGGGATTGCGCGCGGCCAATCTGCTGACGCCCTTCAAGGAGGGGGTGATCCGCGCTGCCATGGGGCTGGAGGGAGAGTTGCCCGCATTGGCCCGTCCTGACTGGGCTGTTGCTGCGACCAAGGGCAGTGCCATGCAGGCCAAGGGTGAAAAAAACTAATATTACTCGCCGTTTTTGACAACAAAAGTAATCCGACAAGGCTGATGACCCGTTTTGGGTGTCAGCCTTTAATTTTGCTCTGGAGCGAAACGTTTTTCTGCAAATTGTGACGAAACGGTAAAAATCAAAATTTAATCTCGCATGAGTCGGCTTATGGCTGTTTTTATCACTGCATTTATCTTAGTGTCTGGAGTCAGTTTTACGGGAGGGGATTAGTTTTTTTTGAGCGGCACGCTCGCCTGCTTGTCATATAATCCGCTCCGTTCAAGGAATCCCTCTTGCCTGGCAAGGGCAGGAGCGAGCACACACTTTTGGATCCGGTCGCTTTTTGTTGCACGCAGTGCAGTCAGAGCGGTGGCGCGGGTCGCAAGGGTGGTCGCCAAAGCGAAAAGGCTTTTTGCTAAGGAAAGAATGCGATGATCCAGACTACTGTACTGCATCCCAAACACCTGGAAGCCGGCGCCAAGATGGTGGACTTCCACGGTTGGGAAATGCCCATCAACTACGGCTCCCAGCTGGAAGAGCACCACGCGGTGCGCAGCGATGCCGGTATGTTCGATGTCTCCCACATGACCATCGTCGATTTGACCGGCGAACGGGTCAAAGCCTTTCTGCAACACCTGCTGGCCAACGACGTGGCCAAACTCACTGTCCCCGGCAAGGCCCTCTACAGCGGCATGCTCAATCCGGAAGGCGGCGTGATCGATGACCTCATCACCTATTACCTGACCGATACCTTCTACCGGCTGGTGGTCAACTCCGCTACCCGCGAGAAGGATCTGGCCTGGATCCGCCATCACGCCATCGATTTCGATATCACAGTAACCGAGCGTCCTGAGCTGGCGATGATTGCGGTGCAGGGCCCCAACGCCAAGGTCAAGGCTGCTGCTGTGCTGAGCGCCGCTCAGCGTACCGCCGTGGTGGGGATGAAACCCTTCTTCGGCGTGCAGGCTGGCGATCTCTTTATCGCCACTACCGGCTACACCGGCGAAGATGGTTATGAAATCGTGGTGCCGCAAGAGAAAGCCTGCGAGCTGTGGCAAGCGCTGCTGGATAACGGCGTGGCCCCGTGTGGTCTCGGTGCTCGCGATACCCTGCGCCTCGAGGCGGGGATGAACCTCTACGGTCAGGATATGGACGAGTCAATCTCTCCACTCGCCGCCAACATGGCCTGGACCATCGCCTGGGAGCCGAGCGATCGCAACTTCATCGGCCGCGACGTGCTGGAAGCGCAGAAAGCGGCGGGCAATCAGCCCAAGCTGGTGGGTCTGGTGATGGAAGAGAAAGGGGTGCTGCGTGCCGGCATGCCGGTTACCTTCACCGCGGCAAACGGTGAGAAGCGGGAAGGTGTGATCACCTCCGGCTCTTTCTCCCCCACCCTGGGCTACAGTATTGCCCTGGCGCGGGTGCCCCGCGATATCGGTGAGCTGGCCGAGGTGGAGATCCGCAAGAAGCTGGTCACCGTGAAGGTCACCAAGCCCGCTTTCGTCCGTAACGGCCAGAAGCTGGTTTAATACCGTTTTGGGGGAGGGCAGTGCCTCCCCCATCCCTTTTCATATTCGTTTTTAAACGCGACTCAAAGATCAAAGGAAGCACAAATGAGCCATATCCCGAGCGAACTGAAATATGCCACTTCCCACGAGTGGATCCGTGTTGAAGCCAACGGCGAGGCCGTGGTCGGTATCACCGAGCACGCCCAGGAGCTGCTGGGTGACATGGTGTTTGTCGAGCTGCCGGAAGTGGGCAAGCAGGTCAGTGCCGGTGACGACTGCGCCGTGGCCGAGTCGGTCAAGGCGGCCTCCGATATCTACAGCCCGGTGAGCGGCGAGATCATCGCCGTCAACGAAGAGCTGGAAGGGAGCCCCGAGCTGGTCAACTCCGACCCCTACAGCGCTGGCTGGCTGTTCCGCATCAAGCTCGATGACGAGAGCGAGCTGGCCAACCTGCTGGATGCCGAAGGCTACCAGAACGTGGTGGACGAAGAGTAATGCCCCCGGGCCCTGCCAACACAGCAGGGCCCCTTTGTATGACCGCCAGCCGGGCAAGCACCGGCCGGTGGAAGGGTGAAGTCGTCCGCGCCTGCCGTTTGCCAGCCTAGGAGCCTAGGGGTAAACAGGCCGGTTCGCAACTAGGCGATCCCCTCTCGATGCTGCCGCAGCATCCGGTGCCGCCCCCTGTCTGCGGGACCCAGAACATGAGTGGAGTCGGTATCAACCGACGATCAGGAACATCAGGTCTTGGTTATCAGGATGTCATGCCAGGACTTATTTATCAGGAAATAGGGAAATGACCCAGTCACTGTTTGAACTCGAGCAAAAAACCGATTTCATCCGCCGTCACATCGGGCCGGGTGAGGAAGATCTGCGCGCCCTGCTGGCCGTGGTGGGCGCCGAGAGCCTGGATGATCTGATTGAGCAGACTGTCCCCGCCGCCATTCGCCGGCCGGGTCCGCTCGGCATTGGCGCCTCCATGACCGAGGTGGAAGCGCTGGCCAAGCTCAAGGGCTATGCGGCTCAGAACAAGGTCGCCAAGAGCTACATCGGCATGGGCTATCACGATACCCACGTGCCCCACGTCATCTTGCGCAACGTGCTGGAAAACCCGGGCTGGTATACCGCCTACACCCCGTACCAGCCCGAGCTGGCGCAGGGCCGTCTCGAAGCCCTACTCAACTTCCAGCAGCTGACCCTGGACTTGACCGGCATGGATCTGGCCAGTGCCTCCCTGCTGGATGAGGCAACCGCCGCCGCCGAGGCGATGGCGCTGGCCAAGCGGATGGCCAAGTCCAAAGCCAACCTCTTCTTCGTGGCCGACGACGTGCACCCGCAGGTGATCGACGTGGTCAAGGAGCGAGCGGTTCACTTCGGTTTTGACGTGGCCGTCGGCCCGGCCGCACAGGCCTGCGCCGAAGAGGTGTTCGGCGCCCTGTTCCAGTACCCCACCACCACGGGTGAAGTGAAAGACTTGCGGGCCCTGATTGCTGCCGTACAAGCCCAGAAAGGGCTGGCCTGTGTCAGCGCCGACCTGCTCTCCCTGCTGCTGCTCAAATCCCCGGGCGAGCTGGGTGCCGACGTGGTGCTGGGCTCGGCCCAGCGCTTCGGCGTACCCATGGGCTACGGTGGCCCGCACGCCGCCTTCTTCGCCACTCGCGATGCCTACAAGCGCTCCATGCCGGGCCGCATCATCGGTGTCTCCAAGGATGCCCGCGGCAAGGCCGCGCTGCGCATGGCGATGCAGACCCGTGAGCAGCATATCCGCCGCGAGAAGGCCAACTCCAACATCTGTACCGCTCAGGTGCTGCTGGCCAACATGGCGAGCTTCTACGCCGTCTACCACGGCCCGGTGGGACTGAAAACCATCGCCTCCCGCGTGCACCGTCTGACCACCATTCTGGCGCTCGGCCTCAAGGCCAAGGGCGTGTCCCTCAAGCATGCCAGTTGGTTCGATACCCTGACCGTGCAGACTGCCGACAAGGCTGCGTTGATCGCCAAGGCCGAGGGGCTCGGCATCAACCTGCGTGCGGATCTGGACGGCGCGGTGGGCGTGTCCCTCTCTGAAACCACCACCCGTGGCGATGTGGCCGAGCTGTTTGAACTGTTCCTGGGCACAGGCCACGGCCTGGACATCGAGGCCCTCGACCAGGCGGCCCAGGCCCATCACGCCATCCCGCAGGATCTGCTGCGCACCGACGCCGTGCTGACCCACGAGGTGTTCAACAAGTACCACTCCGAGACCGAGATGCTGCGCTACATCCACCGTCTCGAAGCCAAGGATCTGGCCCTCAACTACGCCATGATCTCCCTGGGCTCCTGCACCATGAAGCTCAACGCCACCGCCGAGATGATCCCGGTGACCTGGCCCGAGTTTGGCAAGCTGCACCCGTTCGCCCCGCTGGCCCAGGCCAAAGGCTATCAGCTGCTGCTGGCCGACCTTGAAAACTGGCTGGTGAAGGTGACCGGTTACGATGCGGTCTGCATGCAGCCCAACTCCGGTGCCCAGGGCGAATACGCCGGCCTGCTCGCCATCAAGAAGTACCACGAGTCCCGCGGCGAGGGGCATCGCGACATCTGCCTCATTCCGGCGTCCGCGCACGGTACCAACCCGGCCTCCGCCCAGATGGCGGGCCTGCGGGTCATCGTCACCGCCTGTGACAAGTCGGGCAACGTGGATCTGGACGACTTGCGCGCCAAGGCCGCCGAGGCGGGTGATCAGCTCTCCTGTCTGATGGTGACCTACCCCTCCACCCACGGGGTGTACGAGGAGACCATCAAGGAGGTGTGCGACATCGTTCACCAGCACGGTGGTCAGGTCTATCTGGACGGCGCCAACATGAACGCCCAGGTGGGCCTCACTGCTCCGGGCTTTATCGGGGCGGACGTATCCCACCTCAACCTGCACAAGACCTTCGCCATTCCTCACGGCGGTGGCGGCCCGGGCATGGGCCCCATCGGCGTGAAGAAACACCTGGCGCCGTTCGTGGCCGGTCACGCCGTGGTCAAGACCGACAAGGAGAGCCGCAACAACGGCGCCGTGTCGGCGGCACCGTTCGGCTCGGCCAGCATCCTGCCCATCAGCTGGATGTACATCGCCATGCTGGGGGACGAGGGGCTGAAGAAATCCACTCAGGTGGCCATCCTCAACGCCAACTACCTGGCCAAGAAGCTGGGTGAATCCTTCCCCGTGCTCTACTCCGGGCGCAACGGTCGGGTGGCTCACGAGTGCATCCTGGATATCCGCCCGCTCAAAGAAGCCTCTGGCATCAGCGAGATGGACGTGGCCAAGCGGTTGATGGACTACGGCTTCCACGCGCCGACCATGAGCTTCCCGGTAGCGGGTACCCTGATGGTCGAGCCGACCGAGTCAGAGTCCAAGCGCGAGCTGGACCGTTTCGTCGAGGCGATGACTTCCATCCGCGCCGAGATTGCCAAGGTGCAGGACGGGCAGTGGAGTCTCACCGACAACCCGCTGGTCCATGCCCCGCACACCCAGGATGACGTGATGGACGCTGAGTGGTCCCGTGGCTACAGCCGCGCCGAGGCGGTGTTCCCGTCGGAGGCCGTGCGCGCCGCCAAGCTTTGGCCGTCGGTCAACCGTATCGACGACGTCTACGGCGATCGCAACCTGTTCTGCTCCTGCATTCCGACCGAGGATTACGCCAAGTAAGTAGCGTCCAGGAGCAACAGTTAAGCCGTATAAACAACAGGGCCACCCAGACGGGTGGCCCTTCGTTTACATGGACTTTATCTGCATGCTGCTATCCGAATGTCCGGCTTAGGTCCTTGAGCTGGCTCGCTTTGCTCTGCAAGTTGGCACTGGTTTTACTGACCTGATCGATTTTGAGGCTGTTATCGTGAGAAAGTGAGGATATCTGATTGATATTACGACAGATCTCCTCGATCACCGCTTGCTGCTGGGTCGCTGCAGCGGAAACTTGATTGGAAAAATCAGAGACCTTGTCTATTTCGATCACGACCTGATTCAGGTTGCCGGTGCTTGCCCGAGTGGTTGCGAGGCAATCATTGGTTCTGGTCACATTGAGATGCATCATCTCTTTCCATCCCCCGAGGGTTTGCTGGATATGACCAATGCTGCTCTGGATCTGCTCTGTTGCTCTATGGGTTCTGGTCGACAGGCTGCGTACCTCGTCAGCCACCACTGCAAAGCCGCGTCCCTGATCGCCCGCCCGCGCTGCTTCAATGGAGGCATTGAGTGCCAGCAGGTTGGTTTGATCCGCAATCCCGCGAATTTCACTCATGATGCTGCCGATCCGTTCGGACTCGCTCGCCAGCTCGACGGCTGACTGGAAGGCCTGCTCTGCCTGGGTAGCCAGTGCCGACATCTCTTCTCCCGCATCGGAAAGCTGATTGCTGGTGGTGATGCAATGGTTGCGCGCCTCTTCGATCTGCTGGTTGCTGTCCTGAATATTGCGGCTGATCTCTTCGGCAGCTGATGCCATCTGGGTAACTGCGGTGGCGACTTGCTGAATTTGCATATCCTGTGAGGAGATATCCCTGCTGGCCAGTGCGGCCGAACCACTCAAATTGTTGGCCATGGCATTGAGCGAGAGTGTGGTGTCATCGACTCTTCCCAGCACGGTACGGATTCTGGCTTGCCAGAGCTTGATATGGAAATCGGCAATGCTGTGGGGGGCATCCCCCGAGAAGATCAGGCGGCTGATGCTGTCGTAGTCCTGCTCAAGCTGTTGCAAGAATCGCGGTGTGAGGAAGAGCGCATTACGGTTGAACCAGAGGGTGGCCAATAGGGGAATGATGATCCAGAGCGCCTGCAGTGGTGTGAGCAGCCAGAGCGCGCTGATCACGCTGAGCAGCAGCAGGGGTATGGTCATGATGGCCGGAGTGAGCAGGCGCTGCCCCATGTGAATGGCGGAGCCGGTTTCGCGTGCCTTAAGGGTTTTGTACATCTTGTTGGCACGCGCTTTGTGCTCTACGGAGGGTCGGCAACGAACGGATTGGTAACCCACCATCTTGCCATCTTCATAGATCGGGGTGACATAGGCATCAACCCAGTAATAGCTACCATCCTTGCAGCGGTTTTTGACTATGCCCCGCCACGGCTTGCCCGCTTTTAGATGGGCCCAGAGATCGGCGAATGCCGCCTTGGGCATGTCTGGGTGGCGTACCAGGTTGTGATGTTGTCCCAGCATCTCTTCAAGGCTATAGCCTGCCACCTGACAAAACGCCGGATTGGCGTAGGTGATGTCCCCTTTGAGATCGGTGGTCGATACCAACTGGACGTTGTCGGTAAATTCAACTTCGGTATCTCTAGTGTGAGGTGTGTTGGTTACCATGATCAGGCTCCGGTTTTACCATAACGGAATACATCGTCTGAGTATGGCAGAGGCTGCTCATTTTATTGTGTTGTTGCTCATTAACTGTTCTGCGCCTAGCAGGGGCATCTACACATCTTCCATCGCAACGGTTTGGCGGGGGACGCAAGCCAAGTAACATCGCATGACTTATAGCCACGCAGCGATACAGGTAAGGCAATTAAGTTGGGGGCGATTTTATGGAATTATGACGGCACCCTGGTCAATTCGGTGCCGCAGAATATCGATATCGCCAAGCAGATCCTGGCTGAAGTCGCCCCCCATCTGACCGGCGATCAGTTACCTCGTTATCTGCGCAGCGAAGCGGAGTATCACCATGCCAATCACGCCGCCAAGAACTGGCAGGATCTCTATAGGGATTACTACGGTTTGTCGCGGGACGAGATGGTGCTGGCTGGCAGTCTGTGGGCCAAGCATCAGGAGATGAACCGGACCGAGGTGCGGTTTTTTGCGGGGCTGGAGGCGGTGATTGACCATTTCTCTGCCATTTCCCATGGCATTTGTTCGAAAAACGCCTAAAAAACCTTCTCCGGGTGCTTGAACTGCATGGCGTGAACAGCCGGTTCAAGGCTGTGGTCGGCTATGATGACGTGCCCGGAGTGCAGCAAAAACCTCATCCTTTCGGTGACCTCAAATGTCTGGAGTCTATCTTCGGCCCAGCCTGGTGCGAGTCGCTGATCTATATCGGTGACCATGAAGCGGATGTGCAGTTTGCCCGTCATTTGCAAGGGGCGCTTGGCGAGCAGAGCCGCGCGACCCCGGAGCGCTGGGAACACCAACCCGACCATATCGTCCGTGACGTCGAGGGTCTGCTCCCCATCGTCGGGCAATATCTGTAACGCCGGTTGCAGATTGTCATACAGAACATGCAAAACGCCGATCTGTTGATCGGCGTTTTGTCTATGTGAAGCCTGATGGTTTCACACTCAGCTGGCTTAACACTCTGCCTGCTTAAAAATGGGTGGTTTAAAACAGCAGTTGCGTCAGGTAGCCCATCAGGATCGCCATGCCGAGGATCACGGTAAGGAAGGACGCAATCATCGGGGTTCTGAACATGGATTTGAGCAGGATCACCTCGGTCAGGCTGGCGCCGGCACTGCCGATGATCAGCGCCATGACGGCGCCCATCCCCATCCCTTTGCCCAGCAGTACCGACGCCAGCGGGATCACGGCCTCGGCACGGATGTAGAGCGGGATCCCGACGATGGCGCTGAAGGGGATGGCCAGCGGGTTGTCGGCGCCAGCATGGGCGGCGATCCACTCGGCTGGAATAAAACCGTAAATAAACGAGCCGATAAGCACTCCCAGCAGCAGGAAGGGTAATACCGCATTGAACTGCTGCCAGGCATCAATGCGAGCTTTGACCAAGGCGGTGGGGAGCTGTGGTGCTCTGGTCAGGGCTGCCGTGCCATCGCCGCAGCAGGAGAGGGTGGACTGTTCTGCTATCTCTGGTTGCGGTGTCGGGCAGCACGCTGCCCCGTTGAGGGGTTTGATTGCGCGAATGGCACTGCGTTGGTTGTCACTGCAATGTGCTTGAGTGGTGGCGCGGGTCGCCGGGCCACAGCCGCTACCGCAAGAGGGGGTGGCCTCTTTGGGGTCGATGACATGGCGCTCGAACCCCAATCTGTCGAGCAGCATACTCGCCATGACGGAGACGCTGGCGGCGATCACGGCGTAGAGCAGGGTCACTTTCCAGCCAAAGGTGGCCCACATCAAGCCGACGATGATGGGGTTCAGCAGTGGCGAGATAAACAGGAAGGTGAGAGTGGGGCCAAAGCCAGCCTTGGCCGAGAGCAGCCCTCTCAGCATGGGGATGGTGGAGCAGCTGCAAAAGGGGGTGACGGCACCGAGCAGGGCCGAGAGCAGATAGCCCTTGCCATGTCTCGCCCCCAGCATCCGCTGGATCTTCCCGTCGGGGATCTTCTGACGGATCAGGCTGACCCCGGCGCTAATGACCAGAAACAGCACCGACAGCTCGACAGCCAGAAACAGGAACATCTGGGCTGCATCGGTCAGCATGGTTAACCACTCATTCATTGTCGTACCCTCACTTGGTTTCTATATTTCCAAAATAATCGAAATAAATGGTCGGTCAAGATATTTCTGGTATTATCGAAATATCAAATTCGTGGAGGGCGCAGAGATGCAACTGGAAGAGGTCGCCAAGGCATTGAAAGAGCTGGGTCATCCGACCCGGCTGTTTATCTTCAAGCATCTGGTCAAGGCGGGAGAGCAGGGGCTGCCGGTGGGTGAGCTGCAAAAGCAGCTGGTGATCCCCGCTTCCACCCTCAGCCACCATATCGCGGCGCTGGTCTCGGTGGGGCTGGTGAAGCAAAACCGGGAGAGTCGCACCCTGCTTTGCGTCTCTCAATACGCGGTGCTGGAGGAGATCATCGCCTTTTTCCGCGATGAGTGTTGCGTCAACAGCCCAGAGCATCGGCAAGATCTGCCTTCCTGAGGGCTACGGCTGCTAGTCGTGCTGTCAGTTGCGCTGTGCGCAATAAAAAAACGCCGATCATGCGATCGGCGTTTTGCATTGTTTTTCTCAGCTGCGGGCATTAACCCAGATTGGCTGCAACCTTGCTTTGTGCCTGTCCCTTGCGCTTGATGACAAAGCCAATACCCAGTACCACCAGCCAGGCGGGGATCAGTTCGACCGAGATGCGAAAATCCGGGGTCATATACATGATCACCAGAATACCGGCCATGAACGCGAGGCAGAGATAGTTGCCGAAGGGGTACCAGAACGCCTTGAACTTGGGCTGGACACCCTCTGCGACCTTGGCCTTGCGGAAATTGAGGTGCGCGAGGCTGATCATCGCCCAGTTGATCACCAGTGCGGAGACCACCAGCGCCATCAGCAGGCCGAACGCCTTGCCCGGCATCAGGTAGTTGATCAGCACGCAGAGCAGGGTGGCGATGGCCGAGACCGAGAGGGCAACCAGTGGCACGCCGCTCTTGTTGGTCTTGAGCAGGGCTTTCGGGCCGTTGCCCTGCTTGGCCAGACCGAACAGCATCCGGCTGTTGCAGTAGACGCAGCTGTTGTAGACCGACAGTGCCGCCGTCAGTACCACGATGTTGAGTACGGTGGCGACCAGATTGCTGTCCAGAGCGTGGAAAATCATCACGAACGGGCTGCCGCCTTCCACCACTTTACCCCACGGATAGAGGGACATCAGGATAGCCAGGGCGCCGATGTAGAAGATGAGGATGCGGTAGATCACCTGATTGGTGGCCTTGGGAATGCTCTTCTCGGGGTTGTCCGCTTCGGCGGCGGTAATACCCACCAGCTCCAGACCGCCGAAGGAGAACATGATCACCGCCATCGCCATCACCAGACCGCTGATGCCGTTGGGGAAGAAGCCCCCTTGTGCCCACAGGTTGGTGACGCTTGCCTCGGGTCCGCCGGCACCGGAGAGGAGCAGATAGCCACCAAAGCCAATCATGCCGATGATGGCGACCACCTTGATGATGGCGAACCAGAACTCCATCTCGCCAAACGCTTTGACGTTGGAGAGGTTGATGGCGTTGATCAGCACGAAGAAGAAGGCTGCCGACATCCAGGTCGGGATCTCGGGCCACCAGTACTGGACATAGATGCCCACTGCGGTCAGCTCGGCCATGCTCACCAGCACGTAGAGCACCCAGTAGTTCCAGCCGGACGCAAAACCGGCAAACTCGCCCCAGTATTTGTAGGCAAAGTGGCTGAAGGAGCCAGCTACCGGCTCTTCAACCACCATTTCACCGAGCTGGCGCATGATCAGGAAGGCGATAAAGCCGCCGATGGCATACCCCAGCAGGACTGAGGGGCCTGCCATCTTGATGGTTTGGGCAATGCCCAGAAAGAGGCCGGTGCCGATGGCACCGCCCAAAGCAATCAACTGAATGTGGCGGTTTTTAAGGCCGCGCTTCAGATCCTCACCGTCTTGTTTCAAATCCATGGGTCTGTCCTTACGTCTCTGTTGTCTCTGGTCGGTGTTGGGCTCATCCTGAGCAGGCCGCAGTGCGTAGCCAAAACCTGACGAAAGCTGTATTTATTTCGTTACGACATGCCATTTTCAATTTTTAGTGTTGGCTGGCAACCGAAGCAGAATAGTGATAGTCCGCCATGAATGCACCTGTTTTCCATCTCTAATGGCCGTGTTTTGTACCAAAGGCAGCTTTTTCATGATCTGAAGAGGCTTCTTGGCAGTTTCTGGTTGATGTTTGCGCAATCGAATTCTGTTTTATTGACATTTTGTATTGTTGGTGTGCTTTTGTGGTGCCAGGCCACAAATGGATGCAAATGATGCCAAACAAGCGAGAGTACAGGGAAGAGTGCAGGGAGTTGGAGTACAGAGAGCGCGAAAGCGTGCTGCAACAAGGGGTTGCCCAGGGTGTACTGGTGGCGCTCTGGTTAGGGATTGCCGCCAGTCCGCTGTTGTTGCTGGTGGCCGCGATTATGTTGCTGGGTTGGCTGTTACTCGGTGATCAGGAGTTGCTGCACTACTGGCAGTCGCTGTTGCTGGTGGGTGGGGTAACGGGGGCGCTCGTTGGCGGCTGGCTGGCGGAGCGGGTTCGCCTGCGCCACGGTTTGCTGGCCTTCTATGCCCGGTTGATGAACAACCCTGAGCTCAATCGTTAGTTAACGCTGGGTGTTTGCCGAGCGCAGCAGAACGGAATCGAATAGCGGCTAACTGGCAGCAGGTGACAAGGGCACAACGCCAAGGTCGACAAGAAGAGGGATAAGCATTTGTGGTGCTTATCCCTTTTTTATCCACGCTTTTCACTGTCATCTATGTGAATTGCAGTTCGCCACAGCTGACTTTCGCCGCGACACTGTAATTTTTATCTTTTGTTGATGCCGATAGCTGTCAAGCTGGCTTAACAGAGCTGGCGGCGCAGACCGGTTGCCTCGAGGACCTTGGCGCTGATCTCCTCCACCGAGTGGGAGCTGGTATCGAGGAAGCGGATCGCCTCCTGGCGAAACAGTCGCTCCACGCAGGCCAGCTCCTGCTCGCACTGTTCGATGGAGGAGTAGCGGCTGTTGGCACGGCGCTGGTTACGGATCTCGTGCAGCCGCTGCGGCGCTATAGTGAGGCCAAACAGCTTGTGACGGTTGGCCTTGAGGGGGGCGGGCAGCTCCAGCATGCCCATGTCCTGCTCGATAAAGGGGTAGTTGGCGGCACGAATGCCGAACTGCAGCGCCAGATAGAGGCTGGTGGGGGTCTTGCCGCAGCGGGAGACCCCGATCAGGATGATGTCCGCCTCATCGTACTCCCTGGTGGTGATGCCATCGTCGTTGGCAAGTGCGAAGTTGACCGCCTCGATGCGATCGTCATAGAGCTTGCGGTTCTCCATGCCGTGGGTGCGGTGGAGGCGGGGCTCGGCTTTGACCCCCAGCTCCTGCTCCAGCGGGCTGACGAAGGTATTGAGAAAGTCGTGGCCGCACGCCTCCGATTTCAGTACCTCTTCCCGTACCAGCGGGTCGACGATGGTGTGAAACAGAATGGGGCGTACCCCGGTCTGGCGAAACTGCTCGTCGATCCGCATCCGTACCTGACGGGCTTTCTCCAGTGTCTCCACAAAGGGGATAGTGATCTGCTCGAAGGCCAGCGGAAACTGGCTCAGTACCGCGTGGCCGAACACTTCGGCGGTGATGGCGGTGCCGTCTGAAACATAAAATACGGTGTGCACGTAGGGCTCCTGTGATACCGCGGGTGGGGTCGCATGGGGTAAGGGGTGAGAAGTATCTCCCGAAACCATACCAGTTTTGTCAACCGGTCTGCTGTGCCCAAGTTGTGAAGTGGCTTGCAAACCTGAATCGTTATCTTTTTGTGTCGCCATTGTAGAATGTTCCGGTCATTCGACCATCCCCAACTCTTGCTCGGGGATTTTTTTGAAAATCAGTGGAAAACGTTTTCATGGTCGTTGGCAACAAAAGAAACAGACAATAACGCACCTGACTTACCCATAACCTCATCGATTAAATCGGGCGCACGAGGTGCTATGGCACCGGTGCCCACCAACCTGGAGACATCCAAGTGCAACAGTACGTGCTCTGGTACGAACAACTCGGAATGCAGGACGTAGAACGAGTTGGCGGCAAGAACGCATCCCTTGGCGAGATGATCAGCAACCTCTCTGGCGCCGGTGTATCCGTGCCGGGGGGCTTTGCCACCACCGCCTTTGCGTTTAACGAGTTTCTGGAGTCAAGCGGCCTCAACGGCAAGATCCACCATCTGCTCGACAATCTCGACGTGGACGATATCGCCGCCCTCAACCGGGCCGGTCAGCAGATCCGCGATTGGGTGATCGAAGCCCCGTTCCAGCCCGAGCTGGAGCAGGCTATCCGGGTTGCCTATGAAAAGTTGAGTGCCGGTGTCGAGGCCTCGTTTGCGGTGCGCTCCTCCGCCACCGCCGAGGATATGCCGGACGCCTCCTTTGCCGGTCAGCAGGAGACCTTCCTCAACGTACGTGGCATCGATGCCGTCATGACGGCGGTCAAGCATGTGTTTGCTTCCCTGTTCAACGATCGCGCCATCTCCTATCGGGTGCATCAGGGCTACGACCACAAGGGTGTTGCCCTCTCGGCAGGGGTGCAGCGGATGGTGCGCTCGGATCTCGCCGCCTCCGGCGTCATGTTTACTCTGGATACCGAGTCCGGCTTCAACGACGTGGTCTTTATCACCGGCGCCCATGGTCTTGGCGAGATGGTGGTGCAGGGGGCGGTCAACCCGGATGAATTCTATGTGCACAAGCCGACTCTCAAGGGGGGCCGCCCGGCGGTGGTGCGCAAGACCCTCGGCTCCAAGCTTATCAAGATGACCTACTCTGACGATGCCGGTCACGGCCGTCAGGTGAAGATTGTCGACACCAATGAGGCCGAGCGCAGCCGCTTCTGCATCAGCGATGAGGAGGTGATGGCGCTGGCGAAACAGGCCCTTATCATCGAGCAGCACTATGGCCGCCCGATGGACATCGAGTGGGCCAAGGATGGGCAGGATGGCCAGCTCTACATCGTGCAGGCACGCCCGGAAACCGTGCGCAGCCGCCAGGAGGCCAACACCCTCGAGCGTTTTGCCCTCAAGCAAGCGGGCAAGGTGCTGATCGAGGGGCGGGCCATCGGTCACAAGATTGGCGCGGGCCCGGCGCGGGTCATCTCCTCCATCAGTCAGATGGACGAAGTACAGCCCGGCGACGTGCTGGTCACCGACATGACCGACCCGGACTGGGAGCCCATCATGAAGCGGGCCTCCGCCATCGTCACCAACCGGGGCGGCCGTACCTGTCACGCCGCCATCATCGCCCGCGAGCTGGGCATTCCGGCGGTAGTAGGCTGTGGCAATGCCACCGATAGCATCGAGGCTGGCCAGCTTATCACCGTCTCCTGCGCGGAAGGGGATACCGGTTTTATCTATGACGGCGAGCTGGACTTCGATGTGGCGGTGACCGAGGTGGGCAATATGCCGCGCCTGCCCATCAAGATCATGATGAACGTCGGCAACCCGGACCGCGCTTTCGACTTTGCCCAGTTGCCCAACGCCGGGGTGGGGCTGGCACGCCTTGAATTCATCATCAACCGGATGATCGGGGTGCACCCCAAGGCACTGCTGGAGTTTGACCAGCAAACCCCAGAGCTCAAGGCCACCATCGGCAAGATGATCGCCGGTTACGACAGCCCGCGTGAGTTCTACGTGGCCAAGTTGACCGAGGGGATCGCCACTCTGGGCGCTGCGTTCTGGCCGGAGCGGGTGATCGTGCGGATGTCGGACTTCAAGTCCAACGAGTACGCCAATCTGGTGGGCGGTCGTGGCTACGAGCCCCACGAGGAGAACCCGATGATCGGTTTTCGTGGCGCATCCCGCTACATCGCCGATAGCTTCCGCCCCTGCTTTGCCCTCGAGTGCGAGGCGATCAAGCGGGTGCGCGATGTGATGGGGTTGACCAACGTCGAGGTGATGATCCCCTTCGTGCGCACCGTGGGCGAGGCGGAGCAGGTGATCGACATCCTGGCCGAGAACGGTCTGCGCCGCGGCGAGCGGGGGCTCAAGGTGATCATGATGTGCGAGATCCCGAGCAATGCCCTCTTGGCAAACAAGTTCCTCGAGCACGTGGATGGCTTCTCCATCGGCTCCAATGACATGACCCAGCTCACCCTTGGGCTGGATCGGGACTCGGGGCTGATTGCCCACCTGTTCGACGAGCGCAACGAGGCGGTCAAGGCACTGCTGTCGATGGCGATTCAGGCCGCGCGCAAGGCGGGCAAGTACGTGGGGATCTGCGGTCAGGGGCCATCCGATCACCCTGACTTTGCCGCCTGGCTGGTGGAGCAGGGGATTGACTCGGTGTCGCTCAACCCCGATACAGTGGTCGATACCTGGCTCTATCTGGCGGAGCAGCATGGCGCCAAGTAAGTCACTATCGACATGAGTGATTAGAAAGGGGGGCCTAATGGCCCCCTTTTGATCGCTATTATCTTATGTTTTGCCCTTGGGCTTATTCCACCAGGCTCATACCGGGGATCTGGCGCCAGTAGCCGTTGCAATCGCTTCCTTGCTGCAAGGAGAGGGGAGCCTGGCCCTGCCGGTTGGCTTTGAAGCGGGCCAGCATCTCCAGCGTCTCCATCCCTTGCGGCGAAAGCCTGACCACATCTACCAGACCTTCCATACCAGCCAGCTCGTTACCCAGGTTGTAGCAGTAGCCGGACTGGGTCTGGATCCCGTTGAGATTGAACACCCGCTCCCCCTCGCGGCTGTTGGCCAGTCGTCCGGTGGGGTAGTTGATGCAGGCGAGCTCGCAGTTGTCCTTGGGCTTGTCGAGGGAGCGGGCGGTGAAGCAGCGCGCCGAATAGGCGAGCGGCAGATGGCCGTAGGCAAACACCTCCACCTCAAATTGGTCGCGCAGGGGACCCAGATCCTGATTGAGCTGGATCAGCCAGTCACGGGAGAGCTCCACCGGCATGACCCAGCGTTTCATCCCCTGTTTGAGCAACATGCGCAGCACATCGGCGTTATAGGCGTTGATGGCGGGACCACAGACGAAGGGGATCCCTGCCTCCCTGGCGAGTTGCACCGTACCGAGATCGTTGGCTTCGACCATAAGATCGCCATTGTCGACCAGCCGCTTCACCTCCTTGAGCTCGGAAGGGGCGGAGATAAGGGCGAGGGTCGAGAGCACCACCTGCTTGCCGGAGTTGGCCACCTGACGGGCCAGTGCAATCCAGTCATCGACTTTGAGTTCGCGCCGCTTGCTGCAAACGGTCTCCCCAAGATAGATGATGTCGGCCTGACTGTCGGCGGCGGCATGGTAAAAGGCTTCGGTATCGGCCTTGGGCCAGTAGAAGAGCAGGGGCCCGAGAGAAAATTGCATGGGTGGACTCCTTATTGCCACTGACGATGGTAGGCGCCGAGGGTAGTCTGGCTACCTTCGGAGACGCGTGCGAGCTGGGCATCCCACTCGGCTTTGACCTGATAGGCTTCGGGATTGGCCTGATAGGCATCGATGGCCGCACGCCAGACCCGGGTCACTTGCTCCACATAAGCAGGGCTGCGTTGGCGCCCTTCAATCTTGACCGACTGGATCCCGGTCTTGAACAGCTCGGGCAAGAGACCCAGAGTGTTGAGACTGGTGGGCTCTTCCAGCGCGTGGTAGGTCTGGCCATCCACGTCGAAACGCCCCTTGCACAGGGTCGGGTAACCAGCATTTTCGCCCGGGCCATAGCGGTCGATCAGCACTTCGTTGAGTCGCGACTCGAGGCCATTCGGGGTCTCTTCCCAACGGACGAACTTGGCCGGTGAGCAGGCGCCGACGGTGTTGGGGCTCTCGCCAGTCATGTAGGAAGAGAGATAGCAGCGCCCCTCGGCCATGATGCAGAGGCTGCCAAAGGCGAATACCTCAAGGCCAACATCGGTCTCGCGGGCCAGCTGCTTGACCTGATGCATGGAGAGCACCCGGGGCAGCACCACCCGTGTGACATTGAATTGCTGCTGATAGAAGCGAATGGCGGCGGCATTGGTGGCGCTGGCCTGCACCGAGACATGGAGTTCCATCTTGGGGTAGTGGCGGCTGGCATATTCCAGCACGGCGAGATCGGCGATGATTAACGCATCGGCGCCGAGGGCCACCCCGCGATCAACCGCCTGTTTCCATCGAGTATCGGCCCCGGGATGGGCAAAGGTATTGATGGCAATATGCAGCTTGCGACCATGTTGATGCACATAATCTACCGCCTTCTCCAGTTTGCTGTCGGTAAAGTTGAGACCGGCAAAGTGGCGTGCATTGGTGTCATCCTTGAAACCGATATAAACGGCATCGGCCCCGTTATCCACGGCGGTTTTCAGTGCCGGCAAACTGCCTGCCGGACAGAGTAATTCCATTGGTACGCTCCGAGAGTGCATATGAAGGGCAAACGAGCCCTGATTGTATGCAGCCATGCACTCCCGCTTTTTGACCTGAGGCAGCTTTATGTGGCTTTACCCTTCTTGAGGTAACCCTGCACAAGTTTGATTTCCAACAGGATCTTGCCACTCTCCCTGTGTTTGAATGCGCAAAAAAAGGGAGTCTATCGTGTTTCAACAACTGCAACGCCGCCTGGTCGAACAGGCTCCGCGCTTCTTGCGCCATCCCCTCAAGCTGGTTCCCTTCAATCTGCAAAAGCAGCTGATGGAGAGTTTGCTGGCCCGGGTATTCAAAGAGGCTATCGAAGATGGCGATTTCGAGTTTCTGGCAGACAAGTGGCTGAAAGTCGAAGTCTCTGATCTGGAGCTGTGCTGGTTTATCAGTGAGCAGAATGGCCAGCTGGTGGTAGCTCGCGAGTGTGACAAGGCCGATGTCTGCTTCAGCGGTACCGCCAACGACCTGATCCTCATCGCTGGTCGCAAAGAGGATCCGGATTCGCTTTTTTTCCAGCGCAAGCTGAAGATAGAAGGGGATACCGAACTGGGTCTTGAGGTGAAAAACTTGATGGACAGTCTGGATCTCGATGGCTTGCCAAGCCTGATGAAGTATCCCCTGATGGATCTGGCGACGTTTATCGAACGCGCCCGTACCGAGTCAGCGCAGGCTCCGGTGCGGACGGCGCCGGGCGGGATCCCGTCTTAAGTGGACAATCACCCCATGGGCATGGCGACGATAATGGTGCCGTGCCCAGAGGCAACGACAGGCCCACAGACAGGGCACCAAGGCGATGAGTGCCGCAGGGGCGGGCAGCTGTGACATGGCCAGCCCCGCAGCCAGCCAGATAAAGGGTTGCGCTTCATACAGCCACTCCGGCTGTAGCCAGCGTTTGCTCGGAAAGATAATCAGATCGGTACGTCGGTAGCTGGAGCGCATCATCCAGGTCACCGCTCCGGCGATAAACAGCAAGGCGCCAGCAAACCAGAGCAGGGGCTGTTCACTCAACGTAATAATGGCAATGGCTGCCAGCAGGTAGAGGCTGGGCAATCTCTCATAGATAAAGGGAGGAAGCATGGCGTTGTGTCTCCTGTGCCGTTTATCGGATATCCATCAAGTTTAGTCCCCCCCTCTCGCTTCCCTCATGCTGGTTTGTTATACAAACAGGTGGTTTTGTTCTGAAATGGCTCGGCTTTTACGGTGCCAACATGGTGTTCTCTTATGTTACAATTGCGCGCCATTTTTGACTGAAGAATGACTGGGCATGTTGGATCAGATTCGTATCGTTTTGGTAAACACCTCTCATACCGGCAACATGGGGTCTGCGGCACGCGCCATGAAGACCATGGGGTTGGCCCAGCTGGTATTGGTTGATCCGCAAGCCTTGCCGGATGACAATGCCTTCGCCCTGGCGGCTGGTGCCAGCGATGTGCTTGCCAATGCCCGTATCGTCCCGACTCTGGATGACGCGATCGCCGATTGTGGTCTGGTGATTGGCACCAGCGCCCGTTCTCGAACCCTGAGCTGGCCCATGCTCGATCCCCGTGAGGCCGGCGAAAAGTCGGTGGTTGAGGGGATGCAGCACCCGGTCGCGCTGGTGTTTGGCCGTGAACGCACCGGTCTCACCAACGACGAATTGCAAAAGTGCCACTACCACGTGGCCATTCCGGCCAATCCTGATTACAGCTCTCTCAATCTGGCCATGGCGGTGCAGACCCTCTGTTACGAAGTGCGGATGCGCTGGCTGCAGGGGCAGGCCGCCGAGCCTGAAGATGAGATGGCCTATCCGAGTGCCGCCCAGCTGGAAGGGTTCTATCAGCACCTGGAACAAACCCTGATGAAGACCGGTTTTATTGCCGATGACCATCCGGGTCATGTAATGAGCAAGCTGCGTCGCCTGTTCAATCGGGCTCGGCCGGAAGCGGCGGAGCTCAACATTCTGCGCGGTATTCTGACCTCGGTGCAGAAAGCGCGCGTACCGGATTAATCCGACTGATTTACTCAACCATATACTTGACTGATTTGGTCGGGTATGTGACCATGTGCCCCATTAAATTGCTTCGCAAGACGGTAAGGCACATGAGACTGACTTCAAAAGGACGTTACGCTGTAACCGCCATGCTCGACGTGGCGCTGCATGCAGAGCAGGGGCCCGTCCCCCTTGCCGATATTTCCGAGCGCCAGGGCATCTCGTTGTCCTATCTCGAGCAGCTCTTTGCCCGCCTGCGCAAACATGGTCTGGTGAGCAGCGTGCGTGGCCCGGGTGGTGGTTATCGCCTCGGGTTGGCCCCAGGCGAGATTTCGGTTGGTCAGGTGATCACCGCGGTCGATGAGTCGGTCGATGCCACCAAGTGTCTCGGCAAGGGCGGCTGCCACGGCGGTACCCAGTGTCTGACGCACTCCCTGTGGCGTGATCTGAGTGAGCGGATCTCCAGTTTCCTCGGGGATATCACGCTGGCCGAGCTGGTACGCCAGGCCGATGTGCGCCGCATTGCCGGCAAGCAAGATGAACAAATGAAGACCGTGTTGTCCCTGGTTGATCGGGCAGAACACGGCGATGTGAGCTTGAAAGTCCAACTATAAACGTGCTTTCCACAGCGGGACTCTGTATGACCCGGACTGTGACGGAGAAAAACATGAAACTGCCTATTTACCTTGATTATTCGGCAACCTGTCCGGTGGACCCGCGTGTCGCAGAAAAAATGATGCAGTGTCTCACCATGGATGGCCTGTTCGGCAATCCGGCTTCCCGTTCTCACCGCTTTGGCTGGCAAGCCGAAGAGGCGGTGGATCTGGCCCGTAATCAAGTGGCAGATCTGATCGGTGCCGATCCCCGCGAGATCGTCTTCACTTCCGGTGCGACCGAATCCAATAACCTGGCCATCAAGGGTGTTGCCCACTTCTATGCCAGCAAGGGCAAGCACATCATCACCTCCAAGACCGAACACAAGGCGGTGCTCGATACCTGTCGCCAGCTGGAGCGTGAAGGGTTCGAGGTGACCTATCTTGAGCCGATGCCCAACGGCCTGTTCACTATCGAGATGATCGAGAATGCCATGCGTGATGACACCATCCTGGTCAGCATCATGCATGTGAACAACGAAATCGGCGTGGTTCAGAACATTGCTGCCATCGGCGAGTTGTGCCGTTCCCGCAAGATCCTGCTGCACGTGGATGCCGTTCAGAGTGTGGGCAAGATCCCGGTAGATGTGGAAGCACTGAAAGTGGACCTGCTCTCCGTCTCTGCGCACAAGGTGTATGGTCCGAAAGGGATCGGTGCACTGTTTGTTCGCCGTAAACCCCGCGTTCGTCTGGAAGCCCAGATGCACGGTGGCGGCCATGAGCGCGGCATGCGTTCCGGTACTCTGCCGACCCACCAGATCGTCGGGATGGGCGAAGCTTTCCGCATCGCCAAAGAAGAGATGGTGAGTGAAGGCGAGCGCATCTTGGCTCTGCGCCAGCGTCTGTGGAATGGCATCAAGGATATTGAAGCCGTCTACATCAATGGCGATCTGGAGCAACGTGTTCCGGGTAACCTCAACGTCAGCTTTGCCTATGTGGAAGGGGAATCCCTCATCATGGCGCTGAAAGATTTGGCGGTCTCTTCCGGTTCGGCCTGTACCTCCGCCAGCCTGGAACCTTCCTATGTGCTGCGCGCACTGGGTCTGAACGACGAGCTGGCACACAGCTCCATCCGTTTCAGCATGGGTCGCTTCACCACCGAGGAAGAGATTGACTACGCGGTCAAGCTTATTCGTGACTCCATCGGTCGTCTGCGCGAGATGTCCCCCCTGTGGGAGATGTACAAAGACGGCGTCGATCTGAACACGGTCGAATGGGCTCATCACTGATCTATCTGGTCAGTGAGCAACAGAATTAGCAGGAGTGAGATATGGCTTACAGTGAAAAAGTAATCGACCACTACGAGAATCCTCGCAACGTCGGTGGTTTTGACAAGAATGATCCCAGCGTTGCAACCGGCATGGTCGGTGCACCCGCCTGTGGCGACGTGATGAAGCTGCAACTGAAGATCAGCGACGAAGGCATCATCGAAGATGCCAAGTTCAAGACCTACGGCTGCGGTTCTGCCATCGCCTCCAGCTCCTTGGTGACCGAATGGGTCAAGGGCAAGACCCTGGATGAAGCGGCTGGCATCAAGAACACCGATATCGCCGAAGAGCTGGCCCTGCCACCGGTGAAGATCCACTGCTCCATTCTGGCCGAGGACGCCATCAAGGCCGCCATCGCCGATTACAAGCAGAAGAAAGGTCTCTAAGCGCCGGAGAGCAGTATGGCTATTACCATGACAGATGCCGCCGCGGCACGGGTTTCCTCTTTTCTGGCTAACCGGGGCAAGGGCATTGGCCTGCGCCTCGGCGTCAAAACCACCGGCTGCTCCGGTCTGGCCTACGTGCTTGAGTTCGTTGACGAACTGACCGATGAGGATCAGGTGTTCGAGCAGCAGGGCGTCAAGATTATTGTCGATGCCAAGAGCCTGATCCATCTGGATGGCACCGAGCTGGATTTCGTCAAGGAGGGCCTCAACGAGGGCTTCCAGTTCAACAATCCCAATGCCAAAGGCGAGTGTGGTTGTGGCGAAAGCTTCAGTGTCTGAGATGTTTGACGTGAATGATCTTTCGTCTGTTGTTGAACGGGTCAGATATGCGTAGTTCAACAATACCTTCTCATGCGCCAAAGGCGAGTGTAGTTGCGGCGAAAGCTTCAGTGTCTGAGCTGTTTGACGTCAATGATCCTTCGTCTGTGGTTGAGCGGGTTGCCCATGACCCGTTCAACCACATCTCATTTGCCAGGGGCGAGTGAGGTTGTGGCGAACGTTTCCAAGAGGTTTGCATGAATCATTTCGAGCTGTTTGGGCTGGTTGAAGGCTTCGAGCTCGATACCCGTCAGTTGGCTGATACCTACCGCCAGCTGCAAACCCAATTCCATCCTGATCGTTTTGCCACCGCCCCCGAACGGGAGCAGCTGGCTGCGGTGCAACGTGCCGCCCAGATCAACGAAGCATTCACCACCCTCAAGGCGCCGCTGCGCCGTGCCGAATATCTGCTCTCCCTGCGTGGCACCGATATCCGTGGTGAACAGCAGACTCTGCAAGATACCGCGTTTCTGATGCAGCAGCTGGAGTGGCGCGAGCGTCTGGCCGATCTGAAAGATGACGCCGACCCTGAGCGCACCATCAAGGATTTTCGCTGCGAGATCAGGCATGATCACCAGATGTTGATGCAGCAGCTGACCGAGTCTCTTGCCGCCGGCAGAGATCTCGTTGCCGCTGATTGCGTTCGCAAACTCAAGTTTGTCGACAAGCTCCTTGAAGAGCTGGAACGATTCGAAGACTCGCTTCTCGAGTCTTGATCCTTTAACGCTGGAAGTTTCATTACCCATGGCATTACTGCAAATCGCCGAACCCGGCCAGAGCGCTGTTCCTCATCAGCACAAACGTGCCGTCGGCATCGATCTCGGCACCACCAACTCTCTCGTCGCTGCGGTTCGCAGTGGTCACGCTGATACCCTTTGCGATGAGCAAGGGCGCGACCTGCTCCCGTCAGTGGTGCACTATCAAAGCGAGGCCATTCGAGTGGGGATTGATGCCAAGCGCGAAGCGGCGCTCGATCCTCACAACACCATCGTCTCGGTCAAACGGATGATGGGCAAGGCGCTGGCCGATATCGATACCCGCCAGCAGCCCTACCAGTTCATCGCTGCCGACAATGGCATGCCGCAACTGCAAACCCGTCAGGGGCTGGTCAATCCGGTACAGGTCTCGGCCGAAATTCTCAAAAAGCTGGCCGAGCGTGGCGCCCAGACACTCGGGGGCGATCTCGATGGCGTGGTCATTACCGTGCCCGCCTATTTCGATGATGCCCAGCGTCAGGGCACCAAGGATGCGGCCCGTCTGGCCGGTCTGCACGTGCTGCGTTTGCTCAACGAGCCGACCGCGGCCGCGATTGCCTATGGCCTTGACTCCGGTCAGGAAGGGGTGATCGCGGTTTACGATCTGGGGGGCGGTACTTTCGATATCTCTATCCTGCGTCTGCACCGCGGTGTGTTCGAAGTGATGGCGACCGGCGGCGATTCGGCCCTCGGCGGTGATGATTTTGATCACCTGCTGGCGGACTGGATCAAGGAGCAAGCGGGCCTCTCCGGTGAGCTGGATGCCCATCTGCAGCGCGAGCTGCTGGATGTGGCCGCTGCCGTCAAACACGGCCTGACCGATGCCGAGCAGGTGGCGTGCACCTTTGCTAGCTGGCAGGGTTCAGTGAGCCGTAGCCAGTTTGATGAACTCATCACCCCGCTGGTGAAACGGACCTTGCTGGCTTGTCGCCGCGCCCTGCGCGATGCCGGTCTCGAGCAGGTGGAAGTGCTGGAAGTGGTGATGGTCGGTGGCTCCACCCGGGTGCCGCTGGTGCGTGAACTGGTGGGCGAGTTCTTCCAGCGTACGCCGCTGACCAGCATCGATCCGGACAAGGTGGTCGCCATTGGCGCAGCCATCCAGGCCGATATTCTGGTGGGCAACAAGCCCGATGCCGAGATGCTGCTGCTGGACGTTATCCCCTTGTCGCTGGGTCTGGAGACCATGGGTGGCCTCGCCGAGAAGGTGATCCCGCGCAACACTACCATCCCGGTTGCCCGCGCCCAGGAGTTCACCACCTTCAAGGATGGTCAGAGCGCCATGGCCATTCACGTGGTACAGGGGGAACGCGAGTTGGTGGCCGATTGCCGCTCCCTGGCCCGCTTTACCCTGACCGGTATTCCGCCGATGGCAGCCGGCGCCGCCCATATTCGCGTCACCTTCCAGGTGGATGCGGATGGTCTGCTCTCGGTCAGCGCCATGGAGAAATCCTCCGGCGTGCAGGCCGAGATCCAGGTCAAGCCCTCTTACGGGCTGGCGGAGCAGGATATCCTCAACATGCTGAGTGCCTCCATCGAGAATGCCCAGCAGGATATGGATGCCCGCATGCTGGCCGAGCAGCAGGTTGAAGCCGACCGGGTGGTCGAGAGTCTCAATGCGGCGCTGGCCGCCGATGGCGATGCCCTGCTCAATGCTGCCGAGCGTGCCGAGATTGATGCCGCCATCGCCCATCTGCTGACCATGCGCAACAGCGGCGCAACCCATCAAATCAAAGAAGCCATTGAGGCAGCCGATGCTGTCAGTAGCGAGTTTGCAGCCCGCCGGATGGACGCCTCCATCCGCAAGGTGCTGACCGGACAAAACGTCAACAAGGTGTAATATGCCAAAACTGATCATTCTTCCTCATCCCGTACTCTGTCCGGATGGCGCCGCCCTCGAGGGGCAAAGCGGCGAGACCATTCTGGATGTGGCGCTGCGCAACGGTATCGAAATCGAGCACGCTTGCGAGAAATCCTGTGCCTGCACTACCTGCCACTGCGTGGTGCGCGAGGGCTTTGACTCGCTCGAGCCAAGCGACGAGCTGGAAGACGACATGCTGGACAAGGCGTGGGGGCTGGAGCCGGAATCCCGTCTCAGTTGCCAGGCAAAACTGGCGGACGAGGATCTGGTGGTGGAACTGCCCAAGTACACCCTGAACCTTGCCTCTGAACGCCATTAATTACACATGAGTGAATTGCACGTGCAGCATCCTGTGGTGCTTCAGTGATATGGTGGAAGGCCGTGACCCTCGGGGGCACGGCCTTTTTTGTATTCGTTATTCTCTCTTTGCCAATAAGCTCTTTCCTATAAAGAGTGCTTATACATAGTGCCAGTAAAAAGGAAGCAAACACGATGGCTGACATGATGAAGGTAGTGTTATCCACCCAGGCTGCGGCCGCCTATTGGGGCGAGGGCGCCCAGCTCAGTTTCAATGGCGACGAGGCACTGATCCATCTTGGTGCCGCCGGTCAGCAGAAGGATGTTCTGCGCACCGTTCAGCGCGCCGCCCGTCGCCTCGAATCGAGCGGGATCAAGCGGGTGACGCTGGTCGGTGAAGGCTGGGATCTGGAGCGTCGCTACGCGTTCGCCCAGGGGTTCTACGCCGCCAAGGGATCGCGTGAACTGGATTTTGGCCAGCAGAGAGACGCGGAAGCCCGTGAACTGGATGCGCTGCTCAAGGCGGCTCGCTGGGTACGTGACATCACCAATGGCTGTCCGGAAGAGATCTACCCCATGAGTCTGGCGGAATCGGCCCTGTTGCTCATTCGTGGTCTGGCCGGGGATCAGGTTACTGCCCGCATCACCGCCGGTGAAGCGCTGCGCGAGTCCGGCCATATCGGGATCTGGTCGGTTGGCCGTGGCAGCGAGCGCGAGCCTGTGCTGCTGGAGCTCGACTACAACCCGACCGGTGATCGCAATGCACCCGTGGTGGCGGCGCTGGTGGGCAAGGGGATCACTTTTGATTCCGGTGGCTACTCCATGAAGTCCTCTGACAACATGCTGCCGATGAAGTCCGATATGGGCGGCGCGGCCATGGTGACCGGCGCGCTGGCGTTGGCTATCAGCCGCGGTCTGAACCAGCGGGTGAAGCTCATTCTCTGCTGCGCCGAGAACCTAGTCTCCGGCCACGCCTTCAAGCTAGGCGACATCCTCACCTACAAGAACGGCATCTCGGTCGAGATCCAGAATACCGATGCGGAAGGTCGTCTGGTGCTGGCCGATGGCCTGATGGCGGCCTCCGACAGCGGTGCGCCTTATATCCTTGACGCAGCCACCCTGACCGGCGCCGCCAAGATGGCGCTGGGGCGCGACTACAATGCGGTGTTTGCCCTCGATGAGACCGAACAGCAGCGTGCGCTGGCCGCCGCCAAGGTGGAAAATGAACAGGCGTGGGCGCTGCCGCTGGAGCCCTGGCATGCCAGCCAGCTCACCTCGGCCTTTGCCGATCTGGGCAACGTCGCCTCGGCAGAAGGCACGGCCGGTGCCACCACGGCTGCTGCGTTCCTTTCCCGTTTCGTACGTGATGAGGGTAAGGGTTGGGTGCACCTGGATCTGGCGGCCTCCTATCAGAAATCGGGCAACGATCTCTGGGCGACCGGTGCCAAGGGGCACGGTCTGCGCACCATCGCACGCTGGCTGCAGGAGGTGACCGCATGAATGTCTGGTTAAGTCGTGAATTTGCACCGGCCGAGTGGGGGGAGGGGGCGCTGCTCTCTCACCGTGCCGACGGCATGGTGATCCATCTGGTGACGGCCAATCCGCTGCTCGATATCCAGCAGGCGGCCCGTCGCCTCTGCCAGCAGGGGATCCAGAAAGTGACCCTGGCTGGTCACTGGGAGCGTGAACAGCAGTGGGCTTTTGCCCAAGGGCTGCAAACCCCCAAGGCGGAGGTGCAACTGCAGTGGGCCATGTCCTCGGAAGAGGACAGAGAGGAGCTGGAAGCGCGTTGGCTCTGCGGCCGCTGGGTGCGCGAGATGACCAATGCCACCCCGGAGCAGTTGGGCCCGCTGGAGCTGGCGGTGGAAGCTGCCTCCTTTATTACCGAGCTGGCGCCGGACAAGGTGAGTCATCGCATTTTGAAAGGCGAAGCGCTGCAACAGGCGGGCTGGGTCGGCCTCTATCAGGTGGGCCGCGGCAGTGCGCGCGAACCGGTATTGCTGGAGCTCGACTTCAACCCGGGGCGTGACCCCAAGGCGCCGGTAGCGGCAGCGCTGGTGGGCAAGGGGATCACCTTTGACTCCGGCGGCTACTCCATGAAGAGCTCCGAGGGGATGCTCACCATGAAGTGCGACATGGGTGGTGCGGCGATTGTCACCGGTGCGCTGGCGCTGGCTATGCTGCGCGGGCTCTACAATGCCCTGTTTGGCCTCGATAAAGGGCTGGTAAGCCGGGCCATGACCTATGCCGATGCCGAGCATGAGCCAGCCTGGCCGCTGCCGCTGGAGCCCTGGCACCGCCAGCAGTGCCCTTCCCATTACGCCGACACGGCCAACAGCCGTCCGGTGAAGGGGGGCGGGCCGGGTGGCGCCTCCAACGCGGCGGGTTTCCTCTCCCGTTTCGTTGCCAACGAAGGGATGGGCTGGTTGCATATCGATCTGGCCGCCTGCTTCAGTGACAACGGCGATGCCCTCTGGGCGCCGGGGGCCAATACCCTGGGGATGCGCACCATAGCGCGGGCCTTGCTGGCGGAAGCCAAATAGGCGAGACAAGGCACCTTCGGGTGCCTTTTTCATGCTGTTCGAATTGTGAACAAAAGATGGGGTTTTGGCGGCTTAAGGTAACTATCGTGCGCAAGCGCACATATTTTCCGGCTCTGCTCGGTCAAGATGAGTGTGGATGTTGATTGCAAGGGAGTGATGTTTAATAAAAAGTTGCTTGTTTGTGTGTTTTTCCGGTTTTTGTTTACGTATAATCGCCAGCGAACATGGATTCTAACAATAAAACTCTGTAGTTAAGGAAAGATATCAATGGCCATCGAACGTACCTTCTCTATCGTCAAACCGGATGCTGTCAGCAAGAACCTGATCGGTGCCATCTATAGCCGTTTCGAAAGTGCAGGCTTGAAAGTGGTGGCATCCAAAATGCTTCACATGAGCAGTGAACAGGCTGCCGGTTTCTATGCCGAGCATCAGGGCAAGCCTTTTTATGACAATCTGGTCAGCTTCATGACCTCTGGCCCTGTCATGGTGCAGGTGCTGGAAGGGGAAGACGCCATCCGTCGCAATCGCGAGATCATGGGCGCTACCAACCCGAAAGAGGCGCTGGCTGGTACCTTGCGTGCCTGTTATGCCGAGAGCATCGATCGCAACGCAGTGCATGGCTCCGATGCACCTGCATCCGCTGCCCGCGAAATTGCCTACTTCTTCTCTGACAACGAGATCTGCCCGCGCGGCTGATTTTTGTGGATGATGACCCAAGGGAGCCTCGGCTCCCTTTGTTGTTTTCGCCGTTTACGCAATATCCCTCTATTCTCCAGGTGGAAAGCCAGACCCATTATTTGTACAATGCCGCCCCCTGACGTCGTCAGCCAATAATTGATGAAGTGTTTGAACTGAGGCCATTGATGAGCGAAACAAAAATCAACCTGCTGGATCTTGATCGGGATGCCATGCGTGCCTTTTTCGTCGAACTGGGCGAGAAGCCATTCCGGGCAGATCAGGTCATGAAGTGGATCTATCACTTTGGGTGTGATGATTTCGATCAGATGACCAACGTCAACAAGGTGCTCAAAGAGCGCCTCAAGGCGATCGCCGAGATCAAGGCGCCCGAGATCAGCCGCGAGCAGCGCTCTGCCGATGGCACCATCAAGTGGGCTCTGCAGGTGGGCGATCAGGAGGTAGAGACCGTCTACATCCCGGAAGATGACCGCGCGACCCTCTGCGTCTCCTCTCAAGTTGGCTGTGCGCTGGAGTGCAAGTTCTGCTCCACGGCTCAACAAGGCTTCAACCGCAATCTGAAAGTCTCCGAGATCATCGGTCAGGTGTGGCGTGCGGCCCGCGTGGTCGGTGGCAAGCGTCCCATCACCAACGTGGTGATGATGGGGATGGGCGAGCCGCTGCTCAATCTCGCCAACGTGGTGCCCGCCATGCGTCTGATGATGGATGACTACGGCTTTGGCATCTCCAAGCGCCGGGTGACCATCTCCACCTCTGGCGTGGTACCTGCGCTGGACAAGCTGGGTGACCAGATCGACGTGGCGCTGGCTATCTCCCTGCACGCCCCGAACGACAAGTTGCGTTCAGAGATCATGCCGATCAACGACAAGTACAACATCGAGGAGTTCCTCGCCGGTGTCCGTCGTTACCTGGCCAAATCCAATGCCAACGGTGGTCGGGTGACCGTCGAATATGTGCTGCTCGATCATATCAATGACGATATGCAGCATGCTCACGAGCTGGCCAAGGTGCTCAAGGATACTCCGAGCAAGATCAACCTGATCCCGTTCAACCCCTTCCCGGGCAACCCTTATGGCAAGCCGAGCAATAGCCGTATCGATCGCTTCTCCAAGGTGCTGATGGAGTACGGTTTCACCGTGATTGTCCGCAAGACCCGTGGTGATGACATTGATGCCGCCTGTGGTCAGCTGGTGGGTGACGTGATTGACCGTACCAAGCGAACTATCAAAAATCGGATGCAACAGGATGGGATTTCCGTCAAAATGGTTTAAATGCTAAGCCATTGTATAGACAGGGAATGGATACACGTACATTGATCGTAGTGGCAGCGCTCTGCGCGCTGCCAGGCTGTGTGACCGAGACCACTTACGCTGGCCAGAACTCGACCCAGCGTGAAGTGGGTCCTGACCTCAAGGCGGCTGCCCAAACCCGCCTCGACCTGGGTATCCAGTACCTGCGTCAGGGCAATGCCGAGCAGGCCAAGTTCAATCTTGATCGCGCCCTCCAGTATGACCCCTCCAATCCTCAGGTGCAGATCGGTTTTGCCTACTTCTACCAGAGGGTGGGGGATTTCAAGGCGGCTGAAGAGCATTACAAGAACGCCCTTACCATGGATCCGTCCAATGCTGACGCAATGAACAACTATGGCGCCTTCCTCTGTGATCGTGGCCGTTATGATGAGGCAGACAAGGCATTCAACCAGGCTGTTATTCAACCAGGCTATGTGAAGATTGCCGATACCTATGAAAATGCGGCACTTTGTGCCCTGCAAAATCGCAGAAATGATAAAGCAACCGAGTACTATCTCCTGGCCTTGGGGTATAATCCTGGCAATCCAAGGTTATTGCTGGACTTGGCTGAGCTTTCCATGAAAGATGGCAAGCTGCCTGATGTGCAGTCCTACCTCGCCCGTTTTGCCGATGTGTCAGACGAGAATGAGGAGAGTCTCTGGTTGAGACTCAGATTGGCACAGGCAATGGACAAGCCGGCATTACTTCACCAATTCGGGACTGAGCTGGTAAGGCAATATCCCACTTCGCAACAAGCCAAGCGTTATTTAGCCAATGACTATTGAACAGCCACACGATTTCCAACAAGACGACTCCCAGGCAGCAGGTCCAGGCCAGCTGCTGCGCAATGCCCGTGAACAGCTTGGCTGGACACGAGAACAGGTTGCGTCCCGCATTCACCTTCGTCTGACCCTGATCGCCGCCATCGAATCGGATACCTACGACAAACATACGTCCCATACCTTTATTCGGGGCTATCTGCGTACCTATGCCAAGTTGGTCGGGATCCCGGAAGAGACCATTCTGGCCGCTTACGACAAGCTGGGTCTGACTCCTCCCGACAATATCGACATGCAGAGCTTCTCCCGTCGCTCTCGCCAGCAAGTCAACGACAGTCGGCTCAAGGTAGTCACCTGGCTGGTTATTCTGGTGCTGATTGCGCTCTCGGTCGCCTGGTGGTGGCAGAGTACTTCACGCCGCTCCGCCGGTGATGAAGCGCTGGCAGCCACCGAGATGAGTGCGACCAGTTCGACTCCGGCTGAACCTGCAATCACGCCGCCCGATGCGATCAACACAGCTCCGGTGGAAGGCGCTGCCATCGCACCTGCCGCCACTGACGTGACTGCCCCCGCGGTGGTCTCCGATGCGACTGCTACCCTGGCGCCTGCTTCTGCGGCTGTTGCCCCGACCGATGTCAGCGCGGCTGTCGGCACTGCGACCGATGCTGCGGTATCCGGCGCCAATGGCACCGAATCTGAAGAGGCTGTCGTTGATCCGGCGACTGCGCCGCAACTGAAGATGAGCTTCACCGCCGATTGCTGGCTGGATGTGAAGGATGCCAACGGCAAGACCCTGTTCAGTGGTCTGAAGAAGGCCAACGACGAGCTGGTGCTGGAAGGCGCCGAGCCCCTGAAGTTCATCATTGGCGCGCCCATGGCCGTCAAGCTTGACTACAAGGGTCAGTCGTTTGATATGAGCCGTTACAACAACGGTCGTACAGCCCGCTTCTCACTGCCGCAGGAGTAATCTGTTTCCCATGTCTTCTCACGAATCACCCATCATTCGTCGTAAATCCAGACAGATCATGGTTGGTAATGTACCGGTTGGGGGCGATGCCCCCATTACCGTGCAGACCATGACCAACACCAAGACCACAGATGTCGCCGCCACCATCGAGCAGATCCAGCGGATCGAGCGGGTCGGTGCCGATATCGTCCGTGTCTCCGTGCCCACCATGGAAGCGGCGGAAGCCTTCCGGCTGATCAAACAGCAGACCCGCATCCCCATCGTTGCCGATATCCACTTCGACTATCGCATCGCCCTGAAAGTGGCCGAGTACGGTGCCGACTGCCTGCGTATCAACCCGGGCAACATCGGCAACGAGCAGCGGGTGCGATCTGTGGTCGATTGCGCGCGCGACCTCAATATCCCGATCCGTATCGGGGTCAATGGCGGGTCGCTGGAGAAAGATATCCAGGAGAAGTACGGCGAGCCGACCCCCGAAGCGCTGGTAGAGTCCGCCATGCGTCACGTGGACTACCTCGATCGCCTCGACTTTCAGGACTTCAAGGTGAGTGTCAAGGCCTCCGATGTGTTCCTGGCCGTCGGTGCCTATCGCCTGCTGGCCAAGCAGATCGAGCAGCCGCTGCACCTTGGCATCACCGAAGCGGGCGGTTTCCGTGCCGGCGCGGTGAAGTCTGCCATTGGTCTGGGCATGCTGCTCACCGACGGCATCGGCGATACCCTGCGTATCTCGCTGGCGGCGGATCCGGTGGAGGAGGTAAAGGTCGGTTTCGATATCCTCAAATCTCTGCGTATTCGCTCCCGTGGCATCAACTTTATCGCTTGCCCATCCTGCTCACGGCAGGAGTTCGATGTGATCGCTACCGTCAATGCGCTGGAAGAGCGGCTCGAAGACATCATCACCCCGATGGATGTTTCCATCATCGGCTGTGTGGTGAATGGCCCGGGCGAAGCACTGGTCTCCGACCTTGGTCTGGCGGGTGCCGCCAACAAGAGTGCCTTCTATGAAGGGGGCCTGCGGGTCGATCGGCTCGACAACAAGGATCTCATTCCAACTCTGGAGCGCCGCATTCGCGCCCGCGCCGCCATGCTGGATCCCGCCAACCGGATCCCGATGGACAAGGAGTAAGCGAAACAGGGCCACATTGGGTGGCCCTTTTTCCAGGTGACTGATTTTAAATCCCGCATCCGGATTCCCTGATTTTACCTTGGGGGGGAAAATCCCTATAATGCGGCCAAATTTTACCTCTTTTTCTCGAGTATCAACGTGGCAAAACAGATCCAAGCTATTCGCGGTATGAATGATTGCCTGCCGGAGCAGAGCCCGGTATGGCAGAAGGTTGAACAGATCCTGCGCCAGGTCGTTGCCAGCTATGGCTACAGCGAAGTGCGCATGCCGATTGTCGAGCAGACTCATCTGTTCAAGCGCGCCATCGGTGAAGTGACCGACGTGGTCGAAAAAGAGATGTACACCTTTGAAGACCGTAACGGCGACAGCTTGAGCCTGCGTCCGGAAGGGACCGCCAGCTGCGTCCGTGCCGGTATCGAGCACGGTCTGCTCTATAACCAGGAACGCCGGATGTGGTACATGGGCCCCATGTTCCGTCACGAGCGTCCCCAGAAGGGCCGTTACCGCCAGTTCCATCAGTTCGGTGTCGAGCTGTTTGGCATCAACGGGCCGGACATTGACGCCGAGCTGATCATGCTGACCCACCGCCTGTGGCGTCTGTTTGGCATCAGCGAGCATGTCACCCTGCAGCTCAACACCCTGGGCCAGAGCGCTGAGCGTGCCGCTTACCGCGATGCGCTGGTGGCCTATCTGGAGCAGTACAAGGATCAGCTGGACGAAGAGAGCCAGCGCCGCATGTACAGCAACCCGCTGCGGGTGCTCGACTCCAAGGATGAAAAGGTACAGGCCATTCTGGCGGGGGCCCCGCGTCTGTTCGACCATCTGGGCGAAGAGAGCCTGGCCCACTTCGAGGGGCTCAAGCGCCTGCTCGAGTCTGCCGGTATCAAATACGAAGTGAACGAGCGTCTGGTACGTGGTCTTGACTACTACAACCTGACCGTGTTCGAGTGGGTCACCAGCAGTCTGGGTGCCCAGGGTACCGTCTGTGCCGGTGGCCGCTACGATGGTCTGGTGGAGCAGCTGGGCGGTCAACCGACCCCGGCCGTGGGCTTTGCCATGGGCATGGAGCGTCTGGTGCTGATGCTGGAAACCCTCGAGCTCAACGCCGATATCCGCCCGGCGGTGGATGTCTATCTGGCGATGGTGGGCGAGGGGACCGAGCAGGCTGGCTTCCAGCTGGCCGAGCGTCTGCGTGATGCTCTGCCGGACCTGCGCCTCATGAGCCACTGCGGTGGTGGCAACTTCAAGAAACAACTCAAACGTGCCGACAAGAGCGGCGCGGCAATCGCCCTGATCCTTGGTGAAACCGAGGTGCAAAACGGGGAGATCACTATCAAATATCTGCGTGGTCAGGCCGAGCAACAGACCGTCAAGGTTGACGCCGCCATTGCCCTGCTGGCAGCCAAAGGAGAGTAAGCTGTGGAAGTCTATACCACCGAAGAACAACAGGTTGAGGTTATCAAGGAGTGGTGGAAAGAGAACGGAACCTCGGTGATTGCCGGTACCGTGATCGGTCTGGTCGGTCTGTTCGGCTGGCGCTATTACAACCAGCACCAGCAAGAGACCATGGAGGCCTCCTCCCACTCTTACAACCAGGTGATTGAGCAGCTGGCCAAGGGCGATGCCGCCGGTTTCGAGCAGGCACAGCAGTTTGTCACCGCCAACAAGGGTGACTCCTACGGTGAACTGGCCGCGTTGCAACTGGCTGCCGCTGCCGTCAAGGCGGGCAAGCTGGATCTGGCTGCCGAGCAGCTGGAGCTGGTGGCGACCACGGGTGACGAGAGCATTCGTCCCATCGCGGCGCTGCGTCTGGCCCGTGTGCTGAATGATCAGGGCAAGGCAGATGAAGCACTGGCCAAGCTGGCGACCATCCAGAATGAGGCCTTCAAGGCGCAGGTAGCCGAAGCCCGTGGTGATGTGCTGCAGAAGCAGGGCAAGACCGAAGAGGCTCGTGATGCCTATCAGGCGGCGGCGGATGCCGGCGGCCTGCAGGGTAGCGCCGAGCTCAAGCTAAAAATGGACGATCTGGCCCTGCCGGCCGTTGCGACTGGTGAGGCACCGGATGCGTAATCTATTCAAGATGGTGGCGCTGGGGGCTGCGGTCTCCTTCGCTCTGCAGGGGTGCTCCCTGTTCAGTTCCGAAGAGGATCTCAACCCGATGGCGCCGCTGCCCAAGGTTGAATCTGCCTTCACAGCCGACACCGCATGGTCATCTAATGTGGGTGATGGCATCGGTGACTTCTACTCCCAGCTCAATCCGGTGGTGGAAGAGGATCGCATCTACGCGGCGGCCCGCGACGGCGATGTCAGCGCCTTTGACCGTGCCAGTGGTGATCGCCTCTGGACCGTCGATCTGGCCGACCTGCCGGTCAACGCCGACAAGCGCAGCGCCCGCCTCTCCGGCGGCCTGGTTTCCCGTTACGGCAAGCTGTTCCTCGGCTCCGAGAACGGGGTGGTCTACGCCCTGAACGAAGAGAATGGCGAAGTGCTGTGGCAGACCAATGTGCCCGGCGAAGTGGTGGCAAGCCCCGCAGTGGAAGATGGCCGCGTGGTGGTGTTGACCACCTCCGGTCGCCTGATCGCCCTCGACACTGATGAAGGCAAGATGCAGTGGTCGCTCTCCGAAGAGCAGCCGCCGCTGACCCTGCGCAGTGCCGGTGCACCGGTGATCACCAACGGCGCCGTGATTTACGGTCGTGCCGATGGCAAGGTGGGCATCGCCCTGCTGAGCAACGGCCAGCCGGTGCGCCAGTCCAAGGTGGCTGATCCGCGCGGTGCCACCGAGCTGGACCGTATGGTTGACGTCGATGCCAGCCCGCTGATTGCCGGTGATGAGCTCTACGCCATCGCCTACAACGGTCAGCTGATGGCGCGCAAACTGATGACCGGCGATGAAGTGTGGAAGCGCAAGTATTCCGGCTATCGCGATCTGGCGATGACTGGCAATGCCATCGTGCTGACCGACAGCCGCAGCCATCTGTTTGCCATCGACCGTCGCAACGGTCTGGAGCTGTGGTCCAACACCCAGCTGGAAAATCGTACCGTCACTGCACCAGTCATCTTCGGTGACTATGTGGTGGTGGGTGATGTGGAAGGATACCTGTATTGGCTTGATCGTACCGACGGTACCATCAAGGCGATGCAGCAGCTCGATAGCAGTGGTCTCTATGCCGCCCCGCTGGTGGATGGCGAGACCCTGTATGTGCAGAGCCGTGACGGCAAGTTGTACGCCCTCAAGCGTCCTTGATCGTCCGATAATGTGAATATCCGGCTCCTGGTCTTCGGACCCGGAGCCTTTGTCGTCTTGAGAATGAGGCTTTTATGACTCCTGTAGTAGCCCTGGTGGGCCGCCCCAACGTGGGGAAATCCACCCTGTTTAACCGCTTGACCCGTACTCGGGATGCCCTGGTTGCCGATTTTCCCGGTCTGACCCGGGACCGTAAATACGGTCAGGCGAAGTTGGGCGAGCTGGAATTTATCGTGGTCGATACCGGCGGTATCGATGGCACCGAAGAGGGGATCGAGCTGAAGATGGCCGAGCAATCCCTGCTGGCCATCGAAGAAGCGGACGTCGTGCTGTTCATGGTGGATGCCCGTGCCGGTCTGACCGCGGCGGATCAAGCCATCGCCGAGCACTTGCGCAAGGCCCACAAGAAGGTATTTCTGGTGGCCAACAAGACCGACGGTATCGACGGTGATTCCGCGGTCTCCGAGTTCTACGGTCTGGCGCTGGGCGAGGTCTACCAGATCGCGGCCGCCCACGGTCGTGGCGTGCTGAGCCTGCTGGAACTGGCCCTGGCTCCCCATCTGGAGACCCTGGTCGACGCCGCTACCGATGAAGATGCGCAGGATGAGGAAGAGGAGGACTTCGACGAAGAAGCCCTGCTGCGCATGGTGGCTGCCGGTGAACTCGATACCAAAGAGGACACCAAGGAGACCCCGTTTGCCGACCTGCCCATCAAGTTCGCCATCGTTGGTCGTCCCAACGTCGGTAAATCTACCCTGACCAACCGTATGCTGGGTGAAGATCGGGTCATCGTCTATGACATGCCCGGCACCACCCGTGACTCCGTTTACATTCCGATGGAGCGTGACGAGCAGAAGTATGTGGTTATCGACACCGCCGGTGTACGTCGTCGTGGCAAGGTGCACGAGACGGTGGAGAAGTTCTCCGTTATCAAGACCCTGAAAGCCATCGAAGATGCCAACGTCTGCCTGCTGGTGATCGACGCCCAGGAGACCATCACCGATCAGGACTTGAGCATCCTTGGCTATGTGCTCCACGCCGGTCGCTCCGTGGTGCTGGTGGTGAACAAGTGGGATGGTCTGGATCAGAAGGTGAAAGAGGATGTGAAGAACGAGCTGGATCGTCGCTTGGGCTTCATCGACTTCGCTCGCGTCCACTTCATCTCCGCCCTGCACGGCAGTGGTGTCGGCCATCTGTTTGAATCCATTCAGGAGGCTTACCAGTCCGCCACCCGTCGTACCAGCACGGCCATGCTGACCCGCATCATGCAGATGGCGCAGGAAGATCACCAGCCGCCGATGGTCAACGGTCGCCGCGTCAAGCTCAAGTATGCCCACGCCGGTGGCTACAACCCGCCGCGCATCGTGATCCACGGCAACCAGCTGAACGACTTACCGGACTCCTACAAGCGGTATCTGATCAACTACTTCCGCAAGTCCCTCAAGATCATGGGCTCGCCGATCCGGGTCGAGTTCCAGGAGTCGGTCAACCCGTTTGAAGGCAAGAAGAACACCATGACCTTGAGTCAGGAACGTCAGCGCAAACGCCTGCTGAAGATGAAGAAGAAATAAGTCCTTGCGGCTGCCCTCACTGGCAGCCGCTTTGTTATCCTCGCCATGTTAAGGTGAGGAATAAGGGGAGGGGGATCTGCCATGGAACAAGACCATGGCAGATCCACTTTTCGAGGAGTTGATTATGGAAGCCCTGCTTTGCCCGTCATGCCAGGCTGAACTGGATACCCGCAGCAAGGAGCAAACCTGTGGCCAGTGCCAGGCCCCTGTTCGGGTTACTGCCATCTGCCCCACCTGCCAGCAGGAGCTGGAGCGTCTCAAGGCGTGCGGCGCGGTGGATTACTTCTGCAACCACTGCAACTCGCTGATCTCCAAGCGGTCGGTACAGTTCAAGGCGGCGCTGGTGTAAGACAGTATTCAGGTGAGAAAGAAGATAAAAAACCCGGCGAATGCCGGGTTTATGCTGTGTGCTCTGCAATAAGCAGGGTATAGGATCGATTTCTGCGCCACAGGTTGCGCTTGATGTCATTAAGCTTGAGTTTGCGTCTGGGGCTCCAGCTGCACTTCGCTTTTCTGACCAGACTGATTTTTCTACGTTTTTGCATCTTGGTCTCCTCCCAACTCAGTTGGCCATCCCGGCCTTGGGTCATTGATGGAGCCCATCCGAAATTGCTGTTATTTAATCTCTCAACATAATGAAAACAATGCGATTTCGGATAGGCTCCGATGTGAATCGATGGTAACAGAGAAGTTTGCGTGAAAACAGCCGAATAATGGCTGGTTAGCGCATGGTGATCTGATTGACCACTTCGGCGATGGCGGTGGGGCGCTCGGCCAGCTCGGGCTCGCTGTCGTTGTCGAGACTCTCCCGCTGATGTGCCTTCTGCTGCTCGTTGTCGAGCCAGAGCAGACTCTGGTAATACTGGCGCACGTTGTTGACATAGTTGCGCGCCTCGCTGCCACGGGCATAGCCGTAACGTACCTTGCGGTGCCAGCGCGCTTGCTGTAGCAGCGGCAGCACCTCTTTCACGTCGCTCCAGGCGTCAGGATTCTTGCCGAGCTCTTTGGTCAGGCGGCGGGCGTCCATCATGTGGCCGTAACCTATGTTGTAGGCGGTGAGGGCAAACCACACCTTCTCGTCATCGGGCACCGAATCCGGCACCTTCTCCATCATCTGTTGCAGATAGAGGGAGCCACCTTTGATGCTCTCTTCCGGATGAAGCCGGTCGTTGACTCCCATCGCCTTGGCGGTGGGCTCGGTCAGCATCATCATGCCGCGCACGCCGGTGTAAGAGCGGGCCTGCGGGTCCCAGTGGGACTCCTGATAGCTGATGGCGGCGAGCAGACGCCAGTCGATATTCTTGGCGTGAGTCTGGAACAGCGGCTGGTACTTGGGCAGCAGGCTCTTGGCGCGCTTGAGGAAGGTACGGGTATCGACAAAGTCGAAGTTCTGCACGTGGCCGAAGTACTTCTCGTCCAGCTTGGCGATGGCACCATCCATAAAGCGCTGACCGAAGAAGTCGATCACGCTGGCATAGAGGCTGTCATCGGGCAGCTTGCTCATGGCCCAGGCAACGGTCTGCTTCTGGGCCAGGGTCAGCCCCTCGGTGAGCTCCGGGTAGTAGCGCTGGGTACGGGCCAGCACGGTATCCTGCACCACCGTGTAGTCAATCTTGCCATCCACCACCTGCTTGAGCAGCTCCTCCACATCGGCGTTGTCGCTGGTGCTCCAGGCTAGTTTCGGATTCTCTTTGCTCATCTCTTTGAGCAGATCTTCACCGGTGGAGCCGGCGGCCACCACCAGCTTGCCCTTGATATCGTTCAATGAGGCCGGCTTGGGTTTGCCGTTGCGGTAGACCAGTTTGGGGGAGACCTGGTAGAAGCCCGGGCCGAAGCGAAACAGCTCGCGCCGTTCGGGGGTGACCATGATGGCGGCAGCCGCCAGATCGAGTTTGCCCTTTTTCAGCAGGGTGACCAGTTGGTCAGTGGTGTCGACCGGGATGATGGTGAGTTTCACCCCCAACCAGTCGGCATAATTTTGCGCCAGCTCGTAATCGAACCCCTGGGCGAGGTCGTCACGCTGGTAATAGGAGGTGGGACCATAGATGGTGCCAACCCGGATCTCGCCTCGCTGGCGGATCTGCTCCAGCTGGCTGGAGGGGCTATAGAAGTCGCAGCCAACCAGCGTCAGCGTCAACAACAGCCCGATAAACAGTCGAAAAATGCAGCGCAAGTAGGTGAGTACCTTTGTTGAAAAAATCGGCATTTGTCAAAAAAGAGGCACCTTTATACCAGAGAGTGTGCGCAGAGTCACACTGCACGAAGTGAGAAAAACGTTTGTCCGCTGTGAGCCAGATCCCTATAATACGCGCGTCTCAATTCCCCCCCACTTTAAAACTTGGTGAGAAAGGTCATATGGATATCTTGCGTGGTGCCCCAGCACTGTCTGATTTTCGTGTCCAAAAACTGCTGCAACGCTTCGCACAGATGAGAAACGAGAGTGGAGTAGAGAGCGGAGTAGAGATAGAGGATGTCTATGCCGAATACGTGCACTTTGCCGAGCTGACAAGCCCCCTCTCTCCCCCCGAGCGAGCGACCTTGGGCCAGCTCTTGCGCTACGGCCCGACCATCCCCGAACACACCCCCAGCGGTCAGCTGTTTCTTGTTACCCCCCGCCCCGGCACTATCTCCCCCTGGTCTTCCAAAGCAACCGACATCGCCCACAATTGCGGCCTGAAACAGGTCAAGCGGCTGGAGCGTGGTATTGCCTATTACCTGACCATCAAGGGGCAGGGTGAGTTGAGTGCCGCCCAGCGCAGCGCCATTGCCGCCGTGCTCCATGATCGGATGATGGAAGTGGTGTTTGCCGAGATGAGCGAAGCTGCCGCCCTGTTTGCTCACCACGAGCCGCGCCCCTTCACCCAGGTGGATGTGCTGGGCGGTGGTCGTGCAGCCTTGGCCGAAGCCAACGTGGCGCTCGGTCTGGCGCTGGCCGACGACGAAATCGACTATCTGGTGGAGAACTTCACCAAGTTGGGTCGCAACCCCAACGACATCGAGCTCTACATGTTCGCCCAGGCGAACTCCGAACACTGCCGTCACAAGATCTTCAATGCCGACTGGACCATCGATGGCGAACAGCAGCCCAAGTCGCTGTTCAAGATGATCAAAAACACCTTCGAGCAGACGCCGGATCATGTCCTCTCTGCCTATAAAGACAACGCTGCCGTGATGGAAGGGAGCCAGGGTGGCCGCTTCTTCCCGAGCCCGGCCAACGGCGAATACCAGTATCACCAGGAACAGGTCGACATCCTGATGAAGGTGGAGACCCACAACCACCCGACCGCCATCTCCCCGTTCCCGGGGGCAGCCACCGGCTCCGGCGGCGAAATCCGCGACGAGGGAGCCACCGGTCGCGGTGCCAAGCCCAAGGCGGGTCTGGTCGGTTTCTCCGTCTCCAACCTGCGCATTCCCGGCTTCGAGCAGCCCTGGGAGCAGGATTTCGGCAAGCCGAGCCGCATTGTCAGCGCCTTTGACATCATGCAAGAGGGGCCGCTCGGCGGCGCCGCGTTTAACAACGAGTTCGGCCGTCCGGCCATTCTCGGCTACTTCCGTACCTTCGAAGAGGAGGTGCCGAGCCACAATGGCGTCGAGGTGCGTGGCTACCACAAGCCCATCATGCTGGCAGGCGGCATCGGCAACATCCGCACCGAACATGTCCAGAAAGGGGATATCCCGGTCGGCGCGGCGCTGATCGTGCTGGGCGGCCCGGCGATGAACATCGGTCTGGGCGGTGGTGCCGCATCCTCCATGGCCTCCGGCCAGTCAGCCGAAGATCTCGACTTTGCCTCGGTGCAGCGTGACAACCCCGAGATGGAGCGCCGTTGCCAGGAGGTGATCGATCGCTGCTGGCAGCTGGGTGACGACAACCCTATCGTCTTTATCCACGACGTGGGGGCGGGTGGTCTCTCCAACGCCATGCCGGAGCTGGTCAACGACGGTGAGCGTGGCGGTCGTTTCGATCTGCGCGCCATCCAGAGCGACGAGCCGGGCATGAGCCCGCTGGAGATCTGGTGCAACGAATCCCAGGAGCGTTACGTGCTGGCGGTAGCGCAGGACAAGCTGCCGCTGTTCAAGGCGCTGTGCGAGCGCGAGCGCGCACCCTATGCCGTCATCGGCACCGCGACCGAAGAGAAGCATCTGACCCTCTCTGACAGCCACTTTGACAACCAGCCCATCGATCTGCCGCTGGATGTGCTGCTCGGCAAGGCGCCCAAGATGCACCGCGACGTGGTGACTCTGCCTGCACAAGGCAAAGCGCTCCAGCTCGATGGCATCACTTTGAGTGACGCGGCCGAACGGGTTCTGCGTCTGCCGACCGTGGCGGAGAAGTCCTTCCTTATCACCATCGGCGATCGCAGCGTGACCGGTCTGGTCAATCGCGACCAGATGGTTGGCCCCTGGCAGATCCCGGTGGCCGATTGCGCCGTCACCGCTGCGACCTACGACAGCTATCACGGCGAAGCCATGTCGATGGGCGAGCGTACCCCGGTGGCGCTGCTCTCCCACGCCGCCTCTGCCCGCATGGCGGTGGCGGAAGCGCTCACCAACCTGGCGCCGGCTCATATCGGGTCGCTGAAGCGGGTCAAGCTCTCCGCCAACTGGATGGCCGCTGCCGGTCACCCGGGGGAAGATGCCGGTCTCTATGAGGCGGTCAAAGCGGTAGGTGAGGAGCTCTGTCCGGCCCTTGGCATCACCATTCCTGTGGGCAAGGACTCCATGTCCATGAAGACCCGCTGGCAGCAGGATGGCAAGGAGCACAGCGTCACCTCGCCGCTCTCCCTGCTCATCTCCGCCTTTGCCCGGGTCGAGGATGTGCGCAACACCGTCACGCCACAGCTGCGTACCGATCTCGGTGAAACCGACCTTATCCTCGTCGACCTTGGCAATGGCAAGCAGCGCCTCGGCGCCTCGGCACTGGCGCAGGTCTATCGCCAGCTGGGTGACAAGGCGCCGGATCTCGACAATCCGGTCCAGCTCAAAGGCTTCTTCAACGCCATTCAGGCACTGGTGGCTGATCGCAAACTGATCGCCTATCACGACCGCTCCGACGGCGGCCTGTTCGTCACCCTGACCGAGATGGCGTTTGCCGGTCACTGCGGCCTCGACATCCAGCTTGATCGCATCGGTGGCGAGCTGCTGCAGGCGCTGTTCAATGAAGAGCTGGGCGCCGTCATCCAGGTGCGTCGTGAAGACAAAGAGACTGTGATGACCCTGCTGGCCGGTCACGGCCTGGCGGCTTGCTCCCATGTGCTCGGTACCGTGCGCGAAGGGGATCTCATCACCCTGCAGCGGAGCGGTCAGGAGGTCTATCGCGCCAGCCGCACCGCCCTTCGCACCATCTGGGGCGAGACCAGCTGGCAGATGCAGCGCCTGCGCGACAACCCCGAGTGCGCAGATCAGGAGCACGCGGCCCGTCAGGACGCCACCGATCCGGGCTTGCAGGCCAAGCTCAGCTTCAACCCGGCCGAAGATGTGGCCGCACCTTACATTGCCCGTGGGGTCTCCCCCCGTCTGGCCGTGCTGCGCGAGCAGGGTGTCAACTCCCATGTGGAGATGGCGGCGGCGTTCGATCGTGCCGGTTTCGCGGCGGTCGATGTCCATATGAGCGACATTCTTTCCGGTCGCATCAAGCTGGAGGAGTTCCAGACCCTGGTGGCCTGTGGCGGCTTCTCCTACGGTGACGTGCTGGGGGCGGGCGAAGGCTGGGCCAAGTCCATCCTGTTCAACGACAACGCCCGCGAGCAGTTCCAGCGCTTCTTCGAACGCGGCGATACCTTGTCGCTGGGCGTCTGCAACGGTTGCCAGATGATGTCCAACCTGCGGGATCTCATCCCGGGTGCCAATCTCTGGCCGCGCTTTGTGCGCAACCGCTCCGAGCGCTTCGAGGCGCGCTTCAGCCTGGTGGAAGTGCAGGAGTCCCCGTCCGCCTTCTTCGCCGGCATGGCAGGCTCGGTGATGCCCATTGCCGTCTCCCACGGGGAAGGGCGTGTCGAGGTGCGCGATGCCGCTCACCTGAGCGCACTGCAGCAGAGCGGTCTGGTAGGGCTGCGTTTTGTCGACAACCGTGGTAGCGTGACCGAGCAGTACCCGGCCAACCCGAATGGCTCGCCGGATGGTATCACCGCCGTGACCACCACCGATGGACGCGCCACCATCATGATGCCGCACCCGGAGCGGGTGTTCCGCACCGTGGCCAACTCCTGGCACCCCGACAACTGGGGCGAGGACGGCGCCTGGATGCGGATGTTCCGCAACGCCCGGGTTCGTCTGGGTTAATCGCGACTGCGCCAGCGCATAAAAACAGAAACCGGCCAAATTTGGCCGGTTTTTCAATATGGGCTCTGTCGATCAGGTTTGGCCGTGGCCAAGTTCATGAGGGGTAAACTCTCCCCGATCCAGAATACGCAGACAGGCATCGACCACGGCTTCATCCAGCTGGACTCCCCGCATGGCCATGATATGGGTTCGGGCCTGCGCAATCCCCAGGGCAGCACGGTAGGGACGATCCGATGACATGGACTCCACTATATCGGCGACCGTGAGAATGCGCGCTTCCAGCAGGATCTGCTCGCCTTTTAACCCTGATGGATAGCCGGAACCGTCGAGATACTCGTGGTGCTGGTGGATCATCCGGGCTATGGGCCAGGGCAGGGCGATATCCTTGAGCACCAGATAACCCGCTGTCGGATGCTCCTTGACCAGATTGAACTCCTGGGGGGTCAGTTTGCCCGGTTTGGTGAGGATCTCGACAGGGACCTGGATTTTGCCGATATCGTGCACCATGGCGCCCAGATAGAGACCGCGTAGCGGTTTATCACCCAACCCCAGTTCTCGGCCGATGGCCAGCGCCAGGGTAGCGACATGCTTCTGGTGTCCGGCGGTGTAGGGATCGCGTTGTTCCAGCACGGCAGCGATGGCTCCCAGCGCATCCTCTAGGGCCAGCTCCAGTTGGCGGGCATGCATGGCTTTTTCACGCTGGGCGGCAAGATAGGCCTGCTGGGTTCGACGTGCCTGCAGGCCATAGGTCAGGTAGTCGGCCAGTCCGTTGAAGAGATGCACCTCCTCATCGGTGAAGGCTCTGGCCTGCGTGCTGTGAATAAGCAGTCCGCCTGGCACAGTGGCTTGCCACTGCAATGGCAGCAGCAGCCGTCCCCTCAAGGTGGCGGAGTGGTGGACCAGTTCGGTGCCAAGTGCTTCGTTGCGCATCTCTCCTGAACTGATTGCACTGATCAGGGCTGCGTCCCGGGTGAGCCAGTTATCGCTGGCAAACCAGACGGCCTGACCTGCCTGCGCCAGGATCTGTACTCTGTTCTGATCAGCGGTCTGCAGTACGGTCACCAGGGGAAAACGGCCATCGAAAGTGATGGCATCACAGATCTCCTGCAGTAGTGTCTGTTCATCCCCCTGCTTGAGCATGGCATGGTGGGCGCGGGTTATTGCTTCCAGCGTCCAGGTATATTGCTGGAGACGCTCCTGCTGCTGTTTCTGGTCGGTGATATCTTCGAAAAAGACAGCGACACCGATCACCTTGCCCAGCTCATCGTACAGGGGAAACTTGGTGGTACTGAGCCAGCGGTCTTCACCCCCTTTCAGATAGGGTTCTTCGTGATGCCGGGTTGTGCCGCTGGCCATGACCTGGAGATCGTCATCCCGGTAGCGTTGGGCCAGCTCGGCCGGGAAAAAATCGGCATCGCACTTGCCAACCAGTTCGGCCGGGGTGAGGGCCAGATCGTCGGCCAGCAGTCGGTTGCAGGCGATGAAGTGTGAACGGGTATCTTTCAACAGGACGCGATAGGGCAGCTGTTCCATCACCTGATGGAGCAGGGCTGCGGTGGGGTGAGAGCTGACGCCCGGTGGCTGAATGGATGGCGGTAGATCTTTTAACATCATCTTGGTGCAACCAGAGTCAGGTGGTAGTAAAGCGGTAGCCCGCTTGCCAGACGGCGAAACAGGCATCGACCACCTGTTCGTCGTAATGCACACCGGCATAGCGCGTCAGCTCGGCGAACGCATCGGTGAGAGAGAGGGCGCGCCGGAACGGACGGTGGGCCGTCATGGCGGCCAGGGAGTCGGCGACCCGTATAATCCTCGCCTCCAGCGAGATCGCATCCCCCTGTAGCCCTTGTGGGTAGCCGCTACCATCGAGATTTTCATGGTGCTGCATCACTATGGTGGTGATGGGCCAGGGGAAGTCAATCTGTTGCAGGATCTCGCGGCCAGTGTCCGGATGCTGTTTGATCAGTTCGAACTCAACCGGCCTCAGTTCCCGCGGGCGTGTGAGGATCTCCGCCGGGATCTGCAGCAGGCCGATGTTATGCACCATGGCCGCAAGACCCAATCCATCCAGCTGCTCTTGCGGCAGTTGCAGCTGTTGACCTATAGCCAGCGCGAGATCATGCACGCGCCGTTCGTGTCCTGCCGTGACCGGATCTTTGTGGGCAATCGCGGAGGAGAGGGCCGCGATGGTCTGAAACAGCAGGGTGCGCTGGCGCTGCTCGCTTTCCTTGATATGGGTGATGTCGACCAGTGCCCCTATGATTCCGGCCACCTCGCCCTGATGGTCATAGAAGAGATCCTTGAAGTTGAGCACCTGGTAGCGGTGGCCGCTGCGATCAAACAGCGTGTGTTCAAAATATTGCGGCTGCCTGCTGCGCAGCACCTCCATGTCCCTTTGGGTATATTCGTCCGCCATCTCCGGGGGCAGGATTTCGTCCACCCGCTTCCCCTGCAGCTCGGCCTTGCTGATCCCGGTGACCTGGGTAAAGGCCGGGTTGCAGCTGAGAAAGCGCCCTTCGACATCCTTGTAGAACACCGGGATGGGAATGGCCTTGAGCAGGGATTCGTTGAGGCGCTGCATGTCGACCAGCTCGGCCTGCTGGCGCCTGGCGAGCTGTTCGCTGTCCTTGCACAACTGGATGGCGCGCGCCAGATTACCGAGCACCGGGCTGAACAGATGGCAGACCGGCACTGTGTGCTGCTGGGGTTGGGGGGCCAGCAGCAAGATGAGATATCCCCCGTCAACCCTGAGCCGATAGGCAAAGTGGTACGGTCGGCCACTGGGGAGAGGCAAGGTCGTTTGCAGCGCACATTGGTCACCTTCAACAATCCAGGCAGGCAAGGAGAGCAGCGAGCCACTGTGCCGGGATAGCTGATCATCACCAATGACCTTGAGCAGCTCATATCCTTCCCGTTGCTGCTGCAATACCACACCAACCGGTGTGGCACAGTGAAACATAAAGCGCTGCAACACTTTGGTGAGCAGGGCATCGAGTGTGACCTCCCGACCGATGCAGAGGGCGAGATCGCAGACAATGGCCATGGCGTGATCGTTATTCATTGCTAACCCTCGCTGAGACAGAGGATGGCACCGTTGTGAAAGAGCGGGTAATCCCCCGGCCTTACACTTCCTATCTCGCCAAGAGAGAGGGCCCCGACCAGCTCGTGGGCTCCGCTGTGGCTAAAGAGGGTCTCCAGCTCCAGGGTGCTCTGTTCGCAGAAGTGCTGCTGACGGCCGGCGCAGTAATAGATCTCGAGGCGCTCGGGTGTACCGTGCCGGCCGAGCTTTTCGGCCAGTTCGACAGCGTGCTCTGTGGGGCTTTCCGGGGCTTTCAGCAGTGTGAGAATACTGTGGTCAGGCACCTCTCCGACGCAGAGCAGGGCACCGTCGTCGGTAACGGCGACCGGGATCCGCACGATCACATCGCCATTGGCTCGCAGCAACCCCAAGGGCAAATGTACACCGTACCGATAGAACTGCTCTGGTGTGAGGTTTTGCTGGAACTGTTGCCGGATCAGGGATTGATAGCGGCTAAAAGCCGGCTCCCAGTCGATAAAGGAGATCTTGTTGCCTTCACTGCTGGTGGCGAGCATGGGCTGGGCAGTGAGTTGATAGCCGTGCTCCAGCAAGGGGGGACTGTGGGGGGAGAGCAGTGCACAGCTGACCCCATGCCCCAGCAATCTCTGGGTGTCAAACAGGCAGGGCATGGCTGTGAACTGGCCGCTACCTGCATTGACACCCGCATAGTTGACCCTGTCCGCCAGCCTTAGATAGATCCCCTCGAGCAGGGTTGCAATATTGGGGAGCATGGCGTCAAAGGTGAGAAAGAGGGTGGGAACCTTCTCGGTGTCCGGCCATTCTGCCAGTCGGGACGCCAACTGCTCGCAGATGATATCGGCCAGTGTATCGGCACTGGCTGTAGGGGAGAGCGAGAGCAGCAGAGGATTGTGGGATGCTGGTCGGGGCAACAGCCAAGCCCCCCTTTCGTGGAAACCGTGCCGACTGACAAGGCGTGGAAAGATGGCGCCGCAGAGTTGAATGTTGAGGCGCTGACACTGCTGCTGCAGATCGGCAACGCGTGCGGCATCCCGCTCGGCTAGCAACACATCGAGTCGTTGCCCCTCATAGGGAAGCAATGCATCGGCCAGTGGATGCGCATCAAATTGATGAAAAGTAGGCTGCATCATCGCTCGGAACTCCATTCCTGCCAGTCATCAATATATCAGCAAGGGGGTTGGATGAATACCGGACGAGACCAACGGCTGCACGGGGTGTGAGATGCCAACACAAAAGGGTCTCTGCCAGCAGGCAATCCACATAAAAAAGAAACCGGCCACATGGGCCGGTTTTGAAGGGAAATGAGCCGGGTTACTGCAACACCACCTGCTGGAACCCTTGTACCAGACTGATGACCGGCTGGGGATAGAGCCCCAGCAACACCACCAGCGCTGCAGAGAGCAGCACCACCACACCACCGGAGGAGAGCGCCCAGTCGGCGCTGGCATCGCGCTGCTGCATGCCCGGTTCGCGCAGATAGAGGGTCACCATCACCTTGAGGTAGTAGTAGAGACCCAGTGCGCTGCCGAGCACGATGGCACCGGAGAGCCACCAGAGCTGCGCCTCGACGGTGACGCCGATGAGGTAGAACTTGCCGATAAAGCCGAGGGTCATCGGGATGCCCGCGAGTGACAACATCATCACCGTCAGCACTGCTGTGAGGTAAGGACGCTTCCAGAACAGACCGCGATAGCTGTGCAGGGAGTCGGCATCCTTGCCGCGATAGGGGCTCGACATCATGCTGACGACGCCAAAGGCGCCGAGGCTGGTGAACAGATACATCAGCAGGTAGACCCCGGCTGCTTCCACCGGCATCTGGCCGAATCGGCTCGCCACGATTACCGCCAGCAGGTAACCGAAGTGGGAGATGGAGGAGTAACCCAGCATCCGTTTGACGTTGGTCTGCACCAGGGCCAGCAGGTTGCCGACCAGGATGGAGATGACCGCCATGGCTGCCAGCAGCCAGTGGATCATGGGATCGCTCGCCGCCGGTACCGCCAGATAGAAGCGCAGCAGCACGGCAAAGACCGCCACCTTGCTGACGGTGGCGAGGAAGGTGGCGACCGGTGCCGGGGCACCTTCGTAGACATCCGGGGTCCAGAGGTGGAAGGGGGCCAGGGAGAGTTTAAAGGCAAAGCCGACCAGCATTAACCCCAAACCGCCCATCAGCAGCGGGTGGTGAGCCGGGCTCTCGGCCAGGGTCTGCCCCAGGGCGGCAAAGCTCAGGCTGCCAGCCTGCGCGTAGAGCAGCGCCATGCCAAACAACAGGAAGGCGGTGGCGGCGGCAGAGAGCACCATGTATTTCACCGCGGCTTCCAGCGAGTGGCGCTCGCGGTAGGCGTAACCCACCAGACCGAACATCGGCAGGGTCAGCATCTCGATCCCGATAAAGAGAGAGGCGAGGTGACGGGAGCAGGCCAGCACCAGACCACCGGCAGTGGCGATCAGCAGCAGCAGGAAGAACTCCTCCCGGTTGTCCGGGTAGGCTTTCAGCCACGATTGACCGAAGGTGCAGGTGGCCAGGGCGCCGATGAGCACCAGTCCCATGTAGAAGACGGCGTAACTGTCCACTTGCAGCAGCGGGGTGACCCCCTGATCCCCTTGCGCCATCACGATGGGCAGCGAGAACAGAGCAAGGTTGAGGCCAACAATGGTCACGGTAAAGGCGGTGGTGACACAGCGGCGCCAGGCGATGGCCAGCATCAGGGCCGCCATGGCCCCGGTGGTCAACAGCAGGGGAAGCAGTGCCAGCAGTTGGGAAGCGGAGAAAGTCATTGCAGGGCTCCAGCAGTCGGCAGCAGATACCAGTGCAGCACGTTGATAAGGCTGCTGCTGGCGGTGTCAATCACGGGTTGGGGATAGAGGCCAAGCAGAACCAGCAGGCCTGCGATCACCATCATCATGGTCAGCTCGCGGCGATCCAGCCCCTTGAGCATGCTCTCATCCTTGGCGGGGCCAAAGCAGGCGCGCTGCAACATGATGAGGGAGTAGACCGAGGCCAGTACCAGACCGAAGGTGGCGACTGCCGTGATGACAGGGGCAACCTGGAAGCTGCCGACCAGGATCAGGAACTCGCCGACAAAGTTGCCGGTGCCCGGCATGCCAAGCGACGCTACCGAGAAGAAGAGCATAACGCCGGGCAGATAGCGCAGGCGTCCCCACAGGCCGCCCATCTGGCGCAAATCCCGGGTGTGTAACCGCTCGTAGAGCTGACCGCAGAGGATAAAGAGGCCGGCAGCGGAGAGACCGTGGGCGATCATCTGCACCACGGCGCCCTGCAGGGCCAGCTCGCTCCCCGAGTAGATGGCGATCATCACAAAGCCCATGTGGGAGATGCTGGTGTAGGCTACCAGCCGTTTGATGTCGGTCTGGGCAAAGGCCACGATGGCGCCATACACGATGCCGACAAGACCCAGCACCATAGCGTAGGGAGCAAATTCGGCGGAGGCCTCCGGGAAGAGCGGCAGGGCAAAGCGCAGCAGACCGTAGGCGGCGGTTTTGAGCAAAATACCGGCGAGATCCACCGAACCTGCGGTCGGCGCCTGACTGTGGGCATCCGGCAGCCAGCCGTGCAGCGGTACCAGTGGCATCTTGACCGCGAAGGCGATAAAGAATCCCAGCATCAGCAGCCACTGAACGCCCTTGCTCATCGGGGTATTGAGCAGCTCCAGATAGTTGAAGGTGAAGACTCCGGTGGCATGCTGGTGGGTCAGCACCAGCCCGATGATGGCCACCAGCATGATAAGGCCGCTCACCTGGGTGTAGATGAAGAACTTGGTTGCGGCGTTGATCCGTGATTTGCCGTCAGTGACCGAGTGGCCCCAGAGCGCAATCAGGAAGTACATGGGGACCAGCATCATCTCCCAGAAGAAGAAGAAGAGGAACAGGTCCAGCGCCATAAAGACCCCGAGCACGCCGCCCAGGATCCAGAGCAGGTTGAGGTGGAAGAAGCCGATGCGTTGCACGATCTCTTTCCACGAACAGAGAATGGCCAGTACCCCGATAAAGCAGGTGAGGATCACCATCAGGAGCGACAAACCATCCACCGCCAGATGCAAAGAGATGCCGAAGCGGGGGATCCACGGCAGGCGCCACTCGGCGGCCCAGGCGGAGGCAGCACCGGTGACGCCCGCGCTGTCGAGACCCGTGGTGGCAAGGGAGAAGTCACCACTTAGCCAGATGGCACAGGAGAACAGCAGGCTGGCGCTCATGGAGAGTAGGGCTACCCAGCGGACAAACTGCCCGCCGAGACGCTCCATCTGCCAGCAGAGCAAGCCGCCGATAAAAGGAATTAGCAAGATCCAGAGTAAGGTCACGGTATCAGCTCTCGTTCAAGTTCATATGAGATTGCGCTCCCTGTTCCATCAGTGAGAGCAAACAGCCTGGCTGTATGATCGTCCGGTTGTTCATCGCGTTACCCCAGCAGCAACAGCGCCAGCACCAGCACGGCGCCGATCCCCATGGAGGCGGCATACCAGCGCAACTTGCCGGTCACGGTCCAGGCCAGCAGCTGGTTGCCACGCAGGGCAAGCCAGGCGGGCAGGCCCATCATCCAGTCCAGCGGATCCTGCCCGACCAGACGGGTCGCCAGCAGATAGGGCTTGACCCACAGCTGATCATAGAGCCAGTCAAAGCCCCAGGCGTTGAACCAGAGGGTGCTGAGCAGGCGGCCCGGCGCGCTGTTGGCAATGGAGGTGGCCAGACGGCGCTCACCAAGGAACAGAAACGCGGCCAGCGCGATGCCCGCAATGGCGATGATGCCGGAGGCAACCTCCAGTGCATGGCGCCCCTCTTCGATATGATCTCCCGGGCCTGCGGGCAGTACGCCTGCCAGCGGTGGAGTGATCAGCGCGCCTATGCCGGTGGAGAGCACCAGCAGCACCTGAAGCGGCAGGTGGTGAGCCAGACCGTGGCCCGCATGGGCTTTGGTCTGCTCTTTGCCATGGAAGGCGATAAAGATCAGCCGGAAGGTATAGAGCGAGGTGAGGAATGCCCCCGCCAGACCGGCCCACAGCAGCGCGCTTTGGCCAGAGGCCTCTACTTGCCACAGGATGGCGTCCTTACTGTAGAAACCGGAGGTGACCAGCGGCAACGCCGCCAGCGCCGAGCCACCCACCAGGAAGCAGGCATAGACCAGCGGCAAACTCTTGCGCAGGCCACCCATCTTGAAGATGTTCTGCTCATGGTGGCAGGCAACGATAACTGCACCGGCGGAGAGGAACAGCAGCGCCTTGAAGAAGGCGTGGGTCATCAGGTGGAAGATGGCCCCTTCCCATGCGCCGACACCGAGAGCCAGAAACATGTAGCCAATCTGGCTCATGGTGGAGTAGGCAAGGATCCGCTTGATATCGGTCTGAACCAGCGCGGCAAAGCCTGCCAGCACTAGGGTGATGGCGCCAACCAGCCCGACCAGATGGAGGATCTCTGGCGCCAGCAGGAACAGGCCGTGGGTACGGGCAATCAGGTAGACACCGGCGGTCACCATGGTGGCGGCGTGGATCAGCGCTGAGACCGGGGTCGGGCCTGCCATCGCGTCCGCCAGCCAGGTTTGCAGCGGCAGCTGGGCCGATTTGCCGACCGCGCCACCTAGGAGCATCAGGCAGGCCAGCGACAGGGCAGGGGAGCCCTCGGCAAACAGGACCGGTGCGCGCACCAGCAGCTCGTGGATATTGAGGGTGCCCAGTTCCCGATAGAGGATAAACAGGCCGATGGCGAGGAAGACATCGCCCACACGGGTCACGACAAATGCCTTGAGGGCCGCCGCGCCATTGTTGCGATCCTTGTAGTAGAAGCCGATCAGCAGATAGCTGCACAGCCCTACCCCTTCCCAGCCGAGGTAGACAAACAGCAGGTCATCGGCCAGCACCAGAAACAGCATGCTGGCGATAAAGAGGTTGGTGTAGGTGAAGAAGCGGGAGTAACCCTCTTCTCCACGCATATACCAGGAGGCGAACAGGTGGATAAAGAAACCGACCCCGGTCACCACCCCCAGCATGGTCAGCGACAGGCCATCAAGTGCCAGCGAGAAGCTCGGGGTAAAGTTGCCCACCGCCATCCATTGCCACAGGCGCTGGACATAGACGCCCCCCTCGGGCGGGTTGCCCAGAAAGTCGATGCCCACCCACAGGGTAGTGAGGGCCGACAGGCCAATGGAGCCCACCCCGATCAGCGCCGAGGTACGCTCGCCAAACCGGCCGAGGGAGAAGGCCAGCACCAGCCATCCCAGCAGCGGAAATAGAAAAGTCAGATATAAGAGGCTCATCCGCGCATCTCGCTCACAGTGTCCACGTTCAGGGTGTGGTAACGACGATAGAGCAGCAGTAACAGGGCAAGGCCGATACTGGCCTCCGCTGCCGCCAGAGAAATCACCAGGATATACATGATCTGGCCATCGGCCTGGGCCCAGCGGCTACCCGCCACCACAAACGCCAGTGCCGAGGCATTCATCATGATCTCGATACTCATCAAGATGTAGAGCAGGTTGCGGCGGATCAGCAGACCGCACAAGCCGATGCAGAAGAGCACCGCGGCCAGCAGGAGGCCGTGCTCCATAGGGATTCCATTCATTGCTGACCTCCTTCTTGTGCAGAGCGGGAAGCAGAGCGCGGGACCGAGAGCACTTCACCGCTCTTCTCTTCCCGACCCAGGTGATAGGCGGTTACCAGACCCGCCAGCAGCAGGATGGAGGCAAGCTCCACCGCTAGCACATAGGGGCCAAAGAGCTCGACACCCACCTGCTTGGCGGTCACCTCGGTCACTCCGAGCAGGCCCCCGGTCACCCCGAGAATACCGTGGGCCAGAAAGCCCAGCAGGATCAGCGAGAGCAGGGCTGGGCCCCCCCAGGTCATGGGGGTGAGCCACTTTTTCTCCTGTGCCTGGGCACTCCCCAGGTTCAGCATCATCACCACGAACACGAACAGCACCATGATGGCGCCGGCGTAGACGATCACCTGCAGGGCGCCCGCAAAGGCGGCACCCAGGCAGAAGAAGATCATGGCCACGGCGATGAGGGAGATGATGAGATTGAGCAGCGCATGCATGGGATTGCTGGTGCTGATCACCCGCAGCGTGCTGTAAATGGCCACCAGGGCCGAGGCATAAAATGCCAGTTCCATGATTGACTCCTCAGGGCAGCAGGCTCTTGACATCGATGGGCTTGGCTTCGTTTTCGGCATCCCCTTTCGGCTTGCCGTCGATGGCCATCCCGCTCATGCGATAGAAGTTGTAGTCCGGGTATTTGCCGGGCCCGCTGATCAGCAGATCTTCCTTCTCGTACACCAGATCCTGGCGGCGATACTCACCCATCTCGAAATCCGGTGTCAGCTGGATGGCGGTGGTGGGGCAAGCCTCTTCACACAGGCCGCAGAAGATGCAGCGAGAGAAGTTGATGCGAAAGAACTCCGGATACCAGCGGCCATCATCCCGCTCGGATTTTTGCAGCGAGATGCAGCCGACCGGGCAGGCAACTGCGCAGAGGTTGCAGGCTACGCAACGCTCGTCCCCGTCGGGGTCACGGGTCAGCACGATGCGACCGCGGTAGCGGGGGGCGGCATAGACTGCCTGCTCCGGATAGTTGAGGGTTTCACGGGGCCGCCAGGCATGGGAGAAGACCATGGCCAGACTGCGTAACTGGGTGCCGACACCCTGAATAATGCTTACAATTTTCATATTGAGTGCCTCACTGCGTACTTATCAGTACAACTGCCGCGGTGACCAGCATATTGATCAGAGTCAGCGGCAAGCAGACTTTCCAGCCAAACGACATCACCTGGTCAAAGCGCGGGCGAGGCAGGGAGGCCCGCAGCAGGATGAAGAACACCATGAAACAGGCGGTCTTCAGGGCAAACCAGATGAAGGGGGGCAGCCAGGGGCCGTGCCAGCCACCGAAGAAGAGGGTCACGATGAGCGAGGAGATCAGCACGATGCCGATATATTCGCCCACGAAGAAGAGACCCCACTTCATCCCCGCATACTCGATGTGATAGCCGTCGGCGAGCTCCTGCTCGGCTTCCGGCTGATCGAACGGGTGACGGTGGGTGACGGCGACACCGGCAAACAGGAAGGTGACAAAGCCCAAAATCTGGGGCACCACGTTCCACAAGTCTGCCTGTGCCTCGACGATATCCCGCAGGTTGAAACTGCCGGTCTGGATCACAATCCCCATCAGGGATAGCCCGAGAAACACCTCGTAGGAGAGGGTCTGGGCCGAGGCGCGCAAGCTGCCGAGCAATGAGTATTTGTTGTTGCTCGACCAGCCGGCGAACAGTACCGCATAGACCGCCAGCCCCGCGATGGCCAGGATGTAGAGCAGCCCCACATTGAGATCAGCCACGCCCCAGGTGGGGGTGATGGGCACCACCGCAAACGCCAGAATAAAGGCAGTGAAGGCGATGATGGGGGCCAGGATAAAGATCCGCCGATCAGCGAACGGCGGGATCCAGTCCTCCTTGAAGAACATCTTGATCATGTCGGCGGCCAGCTGGAGCAGACCAAACGGCCCCACCCGGTTGGGGCCGTAGCGATCCTGCCACAGGGCCAGCAGACGGCGCTCGATGAAGCTCATGAAGGCACCAGCCCCCACGATCCCCACCAGCACGATCAGTGCCTTGCCCACCTCCAGCAACAGATCGATCAGCGACTCGCTCATGCGATCACCTCCTGCAGGTTAGTGATTGAGGATTGTTGCAGGGCCGTCGGCAGGCCGTTCACCCCAAGGGGGAGCCCCACCAGACCGGCGCTCAGCTGCTCGCTAAGCCGCAGACGCAGTTGCCAGTGGCTACCGCCCCAGGAGAAGGAGACCTGACTGCCCCCGTGGAGAGCCAGACGCTGCGCATCAAGGGGATTGAGCACCAGCTCGGGTTCGTTCATCCGGGCCTGAATGACCGGGCTGCGAGCGGAGAGCTCCTCGCCGCCAAACAGCTGGGCATAATTGACCACTTGCAGCGCCTCTGCGGCCTTGAAGGGGGCGGGGATGGTGGTGAACCAGCCGAGCAGCTCCTTGCCTTCTGCCTGCGGGTCTGTTGCTTCCAGCAGACGGCGACCCGGATCGCCAGCACGCAGTTTGCCACCCACTTCATCCTGGAACTTGTTCCAGGCGGAGGGAGAGTTCCAGCCCGGTGCCCAGGCGAACGGTACTTGCGGCAGCGGCTGACGGGCTCCGGCATACCCTTCCATGGAGAAGTTGAAGGGGGAGTCGGGATCTTGCGCTACCCGCGGCTCGCTGACGTTCTGATCCGCCAGCATGGAGGTGCGACCACTGTAGCGGTGTGGCTCACGGGCCAGTCGCATGCCACGGATCCGCAAGCCTGCGTTGGGCGCCGCTTCCAGCATGGTAGCCAGCAGCGGATTGCTGGTGGCACAGTCATGGTTGACCTGGTCGAAGTTCTGCCAGCGCAGCGGCTTGCGTTCGATCGCCCCTTGCAGCGCCGCCAGCCAGCGCCACCCTTCACGCACCTGAATATCGGCGTTGTAGAAGGCGGGCGCATAGACCTGGAAGAAGCGCTGGGCGCGCCCTTCCATGTTCACCAGGGTGCCATCGGCTTCGGCAAAACTGGCCGCTGGCAGCACCAGGTCTGCCTTGTTGGCGGTCGGGGTCGCCTGATGGTCGATGACCAGCAGGTGCTGCAGCCGTGCCAGCGCCGCATCCACCCGGTTGCGCGGCGCGCGGCGGTAGAGATCGTTCTCCAGGGTGACCAGCGCCAACCCCTCTTCTGACTCGATACGTGCAAGGGCGGCTTCGAGCGGCTTGTCTGACAAGGTTTGGGCGCCCAGCATGGCCAGACCCAGTGAGTTGGCCTCCTGGCCAACCAGCGCGATGCTGGCATTCTGTCCACGGCCTTTCAGGGCGCGGGCAATGTTGCTGGCCGCCTCAAGCAGCGCCACATCGCGGGAGGTGGAGCCTGCAATGATGAGCGGCTTCTTGGCGTTGCCGAGCAGCTCGGCCCAGCGAGCCGCTAGTGCCTGCTGTTCGGGGCAGAGGTCGCTCACGGCCGGTGCACTCGGGTCAAGCAGATTGGCGATGGCAAAGCCAAGGCGCGCCTGATCAGCATAGGGGGCGTGCAGCTTGTCGGTCGCCACATCGTCCAGACGGGTGGTGTCGAGGCTGGTGATGAGCAGCGGGTAGCGCTCGTTTTGACCCAGGGTCTGAACGGCGGCGACTTGCCACAGATCGACCTTCATCTTGCGGGCCAGATCGCGGGCCTTGCCCTTGACGGCTTGGCGCAGCGCCAACGCGATACGAGCGGCGCTCATGGTGACATCTTCACCCAGTACCAGCACTGCGTCAGCCTCTTCCATGTCCCGCAGGCTCGGGGTCGGCACGCCGCCCTGTTGCAGGATCTGCAGCATCTTCAGCTGACAGGCCCATTCGGCCTGCTCGACGCCTGCGTAGAAGTTGGCTTCACCCACCAGCGCGCGCAGGGCAAAGTTGCTCTCCAGCGAGGCGCGGGGCGAGCCGATGCCGATGAGGCCGCGGGCACTGCGCAGGGCATCTGCGGCGCGGTTGAGGGCGCCATCGACCGTGATGGTCAGCTGGTTGTTGCCATCTTTGAGCAGCGGTTGGCGCGGGCGGTCCGCCAGATTGACGTAGCCATAGCCAAAGCGGCCACGGTCACAGAGGAAGTAGTGGTTGACGCTGCCGTGGAAGCGGTTTTCGATGCGGCGCAGCTCGCCATAACGCTCACCCGGGCTGATGTTGCAGCCCACGGAACATTGCTGGCAGATGCTGGGGGCAAATTGCATGTCCCACTTGCGGTTGTAGCGCTCGGAGTGGGTCTTGTCGGTGAAGACGCCGGTGGGGCAGACCTCCACCAGGTTGCCGGAAAATTCGCTCTCCAGGGTGCCATCCTCGACCCGCCCGAAATAGACGTTGTCGTGGGCACCGTAGACCCCGAGATCCTCGCCACCGGCATAATCCTTGTAGTAACGGACGCAGCGGTAGCAGGCGATGCAGCGGTTCATCTCGTGACCGATGAAGGGGCCCAGCTCCTGATTCTGGTGGGTGCGTTTGGTGAAGCGGTAGCGACGGCTGTTGTGGCCGGTCATCACCGTCATGTCCTGCAGGTGGCAGGCGCCGCCCTCTTCACACACCGGGCAGTCGTGGGGGTGGTTGGTCATCAGCCACTCCACCACGCTCTTGCGAAACTCTTTGGCCTCTTCATCCTCAATGGCGATGTAGCTGCCATCGGTGGCCGGGGTCATGCAGGACATGACCAGACGGCCGCGTTTGTCATCGGCATTCTGATACTGTTTCACCGCACACTGGCGGCAGGCGCCAACGCTACCCAGCGCCGGATGCCAGCAGAAATAGGGGACGTCCAGACCCAGCGACAGACAGGCTTGCAGCAGGTTATCTGCTCCGTCTACCTCGTACTCTTTGCCGTCTACATAAATGGTTGCCATACAACTTCCCTGAAACCTGTTTTGTGAAATCTGTGGTGTCGTTACCAGCGCTCGCCCAGCAGATTGGGCTGGATCCCTTTGACCGGCTTGCGGTTATCACCGCTGCCTTTGATCCCGGCCTCGAATTCGGAGCGGAAATATTTGATGGCGCTGGCCAGCGGCTCGACGGCGCCCGGTGCGTGGGCGCAGAAGGTCTTGCCCGGGCCAAGGAAACTGCAGAGTTGCTCCAGGGTCGCCAGATCGCCGGATTGCCCCTCGCCACGCTCCAGTGCCCGCAGCAGCTTAACGCTCCAGGGCAGGCCGTCGCGGCAGGGCGTGCACCAGCCACACGACTCGCGGGCGAAGAACTCCTCCATGTTGCGCAGCAGGGAGACCATGCTGATGGAGTCATCCACCGCCATGGCGAGGCCGGTCCCCATCCGGGTACCTACCTTGCCGATACCGGCGGTATACATCTGGGCATCGAGGTGCTCCGGCAGCAGGAAGCCGGTGCCCGCACCGCCCGGTTGCCACGCTTTCAGGCGATAGCCGCTCTTCATGCCGCCGGCGTAATTTTCAAACAGCTCGCGGGCGGTGATGCCAAACGGCAGCTCCCAGACGCCCGGGTTGTTCACCTTGCCAGAGAAGCCCATCAGCTTGGTGCCGTGATCTTCCGAGCCCGGCAGCGCCAGCCCGTGATACCAGGCGACTCCGTTGCCGATAATGGCAGGCACGTTGCAGAGGGTTTCGACGTTGTTGACGCAGGTGGGTTTGCCCCAGACGCCGGAAACGGCGGGGAAGGGGGGCTTGGCGCGCGGGTTGGCGCGGCGCCCTTCCAGCGAGTTGATAAGGGCCGTCTCTTCGCCACAGATGTAGCGGCCGGCGCCGGTGTGGACGAACAGCTCGAAGTCAAAACCGGACCCCAGAATGTTCTTGCCCAGCAGACCGGCGGCCTTGGCCTCTTCCACCGCACGGCGCAGGTGGATGGCAGCATCGACATACTCGCCGCGCAGGAAGATATAGCCGCGATAGGCCTTGAGCGCCCGGGCACTGATAATCATCCCCTCGATCAGCAGATGGGGCAGTTGCTCCATTAGCAGGCGATCTTTCCAGGTGTTGGGCTCCATCTCGTCGGCGTTGCAGAGCAGGTAACGGATGTTCATGCTCTCGTCTTTGGGCATCAGCCCCCACTTCACGCCAGTGGGGAAGCCCGCACCGCCGCGCCCCTTGAGACCGGCATCCTTGACGGTACTGACAATCTCGTCCGGGCTCATCTGGCCGAGCGCCTTGCGGGCGGCGTCATACCCCTGTTTGGCCTGATACTCCTCCAGCCACACCGGCTGGCCGTCATCCCGCAGCCGCCAGGTGAGCGGGTGGGTCTCGGCGGCGCGTGCCGCGCGGTTGGCGGTGCCAAGAGAGGCGAGGATCTTGTTCTGCGGCAGGCTCATGGGTAAGCCTCCAGCGTTTTCAGCAAGGTCACCGGATCGAGGCCGCCATAGGTGTCGTCATCGATCATGATCGCTGGCCCCTTGTCGCAGTTGCCAAGACAGCAGACCGGCAGCAGGGTGAAGCGGCCATCCGGGGTGGTTTGACCGGGGCCGAGGTTCATCACCTCCTTGAGACCGGCCATCAGCTCTTCATGGCCATTGATGTAGCAGACCATGCTGTCGCAGACGCGGATGATGTGGCGCCCCACCGGCTGGCGGAAGATCTGGCTATAGAAGGTAGCAACCCCCTCCACATCGCTGGCGGGAATGCCGAGCTGGGCCGCGATGGCGTGAATGGCGCCGTCGGGGACCCAGCCTCTAGCCTGCTGCACGATCTTGAGCGCTTCGATGCTGGCGGCGCGGGGATCTTCGTAATGGTGTTTCTCGTGTTCGATGGCATCGCGTTCAGCCTGGCTCAGAACGAAGTCGTCCTGTTTGCTGCTGCATGCCCCTTGCCCCTGTGGGGTCTGATTATTGTGACACTGACATTGCTGGCTCATGACTTGACCTTTGGTGGCTTGTCCTTTTACTGCTCGTTCGGCGATCCCGATTCCCGGCCATGACCGGGAGGGCGGATCACTTAACGGTCCACATCCGACATAACAAAATCGATACTGCCCAGATAGACGATGAGGTCCGACACCATGCTGCCCTTGATCACCGAGGGGATCTGCTGCAGGTGAGCAAAGCTCGGGGTGCGGATCCGGGTCCGGTAGCTCATGGTGGAGCCGTCGCTGGTCAGGTAATAACTGTTGATCCCCTTGGTCGCCTCAATCATCTGGAACGACTCGGCTGCGGGCATCACCGGGCCCCACGACACTTGCAGGAAGTGGTTGATCAGGGTCTCGATGTGTTGCAGCGTGCGCTCTTTGGGCGGCGGCGTGGTGAGGGGGTGATCCGCCTTGAAGGGACCCTCCGGCATGTTTTTCATGCACTGCTCGATGATCGACATGCTCTGGCGGATCTCCTCGATCCGCACGGTGGCTCTGTCGTAGGCATCGCCATTGCTGCCGACCGGCACTTCAAAGTCGAACTGATCGTAACCGGAGTAGGGACGCCATTTGCGTACGTCGAAGTTGAGGCCGGTGGCGCGCAATCCGGCCCCCGTGGTACCCCAGGACAACGCCTGCTCGGTGGTGTAGGCCGATACCCCTATGGTTCGACCCCGCAGTATGCTGTTGCGCATCGCCGCTTTTTCGTAATCCATCAGCCGCTTGGGCAGCCAGCTCAGCAGGTTGTCCTGCACCAGCCGTTGCCATCCCTTCGGCAGGTCGTGGGCCACACCGCCGATGCGGAACCAGGCCGGGTGCATGCGGGCACCGGTGATCGCTTCGATGATGGTGTAGATCTTCTGCCGATCGGTGAAGGTGAAGAAGACCGGGGTCATGGCCCCCACGTCCTGGATATAGGTCCCGAGGAACAAGAGGTGGCTCTGGATGCGAAACAGCTCCGCCATCATCACCCGGATCATGTCGACCCGCTGTGGCACCTTGATACCGGCCAGCTTCTCGACCGCCAGCACATAGGGGAGGTTGTTCATCACCCCGCCCAGATACTCGACCCGGTCGGTATAGGGGATGTAGCTGTGCCAGGATTGGCGCTCGCCCATCTTCTCGGCACCACGATGGTGATAGCCGATATCAGGCACGCAGTTGCGGATCTCCTCGCCATCGAGCTGCAACACCAACCGGAAGGCACCGTGGGCAGAGGGGTGGTTGGGGCCGAGGTTGAGGAACATGTAGTCCTCATTCTCGTTGCCGCGGGCCAGGCCCCACTCTTCCGGTTTGAACAGCAGGTTCTCCTGCTCCATGTCCTGTTTGGCGGCATCGAGCATGAAGGGATCGAATTCGGTGGCGCGCGCCGGGTAATCCTTGCGCAGCGGGTGACCCTGCCAGCTCTTGGGCATCATGATGCGGGTCAGATGGGGGTGGCCATCGAAGGTGATGCCCATCAGATCCCACACTTCACGCTCGTACCAGTTGGCATTGGGGAAGTGGTTGGTGATGGTGGGCAGATGCAGGTCACTTTCGGCCAGCGCCACTTTCAACATCACATCGGCGTTACGGTCGATGGAGATGAGGTGATAGAAGACGGTGAAATCGCTCTGGGGCAGACCGTCGCGATGGCTGCGCAGCCGCTCATCGGTGGCGCTGAGATCAAACAGCATCACAAACGGGGAGGGCACCTTGCGCAAAAAGCCCATCACATCCTGAAGCAGTTCGCGGGGAAGCCAGACCACCGGCACGCCGGTGCGCGTGGTCTGCACGGTGAAGTGCTCGGCCCCGAAGTGGGCAAACAGTTCGCCAATGACTTTGGCATCCTTGTGGTCGCTGGGCTGCCACTGGGCCATGGCGTAATTGCTGGGAAAATCACGAGTCAGTTTCATGGTCAGATCTCATCCGGCGTGCGCAGGTTGGTCACATTGATCCGTTCGCCGCGCTTGCGCTCTTTTTCGGCCTGCATCTGGGGACGGTAGATCCCCTGATCGCCCACCACCCAGGAGAGGGGGCGGCGTTCTTTGCCGATGGAGTCCTGCAGCAGCATCAGGGCTTGCAAAAAGGCTTCGGGACGGGGCGGGCAACCCGGAATGTAGACGTCGACCGGCAGGAACTTGTCCACCCCCTGCACCACGGAATAGATGTCATACATGCCGCCTGAGTTGGCACAGGCCCCCATGGAGATCACCCACTTGGGTTCGAGCAGCTGTTCATACAGGCGCTGGATGACTGGCGCCATCTTGATGAAGGGAGTCCCTGCAATCACCATGAAATCGGCCTGACGGGGCGAAGCGCGGATAACTTCGGCGCCGAAGCGGGCCACATCATGGGGGGAGGTGAAGGCGGTACACATCTCCACGTAGCAGCAGGAGATGCCGAAGTTGTAAGGCCAGAGGGAGTTTTTGCGGCCCCAGTTGACTGTGTCTTGCAGCACCTCCTCGAGGCGGCCCATCATGATGCCGCGCGTCGCTTCTTGCGCCAGTGGGTCATCGACGGTCTGGCGCTGCTCCTGGGGGTAGCGCTCAACGGGTGCATCCGGGTCAATCCGGGTCAGGGTGTACTTCATGGTGCAACCTCAAGGAAAGGGTCTGTGGTTCAATCACTGTTTTTGTTGTTCAGCTGCGGTTTGCGCGGTGACCAGTCCAGTGCGCCGATGCGCCAGAGGTAGATCAGGCCGATAAGCAGCAGTCCGATGAAAATGGTGGCTTCAATAAAGCCGACCCAGCCACTCTCCCGCACGGAGACAGACCAGGCAAACAGGTAGAGCGCCTCGACGTCGAAGATGACGAAGAACATGGCGACCAGATAGAACTTGGCGGAAAAACGCAGGCGGGCACTGCCGACCGAGTCGACACCAGATTCAAATGGCTTGTTCTTGGTGCGGCCGTAGGCGCGACCTCCCAGCAGGGCGGCGAGGCCTATCATCACCAGACAGATGGTGATGGCACCGATGACATAAATGGCAAAAGCCCAATGTTGAGCAGAAATATCAGCAAACATAGAGGTTTTTCCTAACCAAATTAATCAAGCGACTTAACAATAATGTTACGCATTATGACACTTTCGCACTGATTTACATGTCATTTTTACGGGTTAATTATTAATCGGTTAACCGGTAATTAAATTTTGTTAAGAAGCGCACTTTTTTGCTGGTTATGGCGGGCGAGAAAGGCCTGGAAAGCGCAGAGAGCTGCTCCTCGTTATCACCTGAAAGGGGTAAATGCCGCGGGCGAAGCCGGATCAGGTCGGTATCGCGGGCAGGGGGCACAGGCGGGAGAAGAGCGTGATGGCGGGTGAGATAGGGGGGCGGCAAGAGCAATAAAAAGAGAGGCTTTCAAGCCTCTCCTGTCATCGCGTTCCGGTTTCGAGCGTGGGGTGGTCAGGGTTTATTGGCGACCAGCAAGACCTGATCCGGGTAGGCGCCAATGGAGCGAAGACCGATATCTCCCGAGGTGATATCCAGATACGCCCGCTGACCATTGGCGGAGGTTACCGTGCTGCTCATCAGATAGACATAACCCTCATTGACCTCTTTACCGTCCCCTGCCATGGCGCGCGGGAAAATGGCTTCATTGAGAGAGGGCTTGTAGCAGGCATGCTCGACCAGGGTCGCCAGCTCCTTGATGTCGGGCAGACGCCACTGGCTGATACCGCCGAAGTGATAGAGAGCATGGCTGCTGTCACTGCGGATCCGCTCCGCCACTTGCAGCCCCTGCTGCCAGTAGTAAACGGTCGGTTCCCCCAGGCAACTGCTGCCACTCCATGTCTGCCCCAGTTTGCAGCGCATCCAGGTGAGGCCGGTGTGTTGATCCGTGACGGTGCCGTTGCCATGGTCAAGAAAACGGGCAGAGGGGGCGGTGCGATCCATGGTGTCATCACAAATGGCAGCACCGTGGGCCAGGGGGGCCAGCAGTGCCAGCATGGCGAACGAAAAGCGATAAAGGCTCATGATATTCCTCGGATTATTGGGAAGTGGCGACCAGTCGTACCTGCATCAGCTCGATATAGGTATCTTGCTGCACCAGCGCGGGATAGGTGGTGCCCGCATCTTCTCCCAGGAGCAGGACTGTGCGTTTGCTGATGGGGCCACCGGAGAAGCGCTGGGCGGTGTTGCTGGTGGCGCTCCAGTAGTAGCCATGGTAGGTGTCATCTTCCGAGGAGGCGATATCCGGGAAGTAACGGGTATCCACGATGATGCGTTGACCCAGCGGGTCCTTGGCCAGGCTGCCGTAGTGCATCAGTGACATCAGCTCACCCATGGTGGGCAGCCGCCACTGGCTGATGCCGCAGCGCTGCTCGCCATTGAGCCACTGCTGATACGCGCGGGTGGTCAGCATGGTGGTCAGCGCCTGTGCCCGGGCGAGGGCCGCCAGATCTCCTTCGGCGGTGAGCTGTTCGATCCTCTTATGAATATGCTGGTAGGCCGCTTGCTGCTCGCCTGCGGTTGCCTTGAACTGCTCATCCTCATAGGCAAAGGGTCTGCTTTTCCAGGCCGGACTCAAGGGATCGTCCGATTTGACCTCCCACACCAGACCGGTATTGAGATCCTTGACGCACTGCCAGCTCGGCGCGTTGTCAGGGAGCGCCTGACCGCGATCATCGAGTTTGCGATAGGCAAGCTGGGGACGAGTGCGATTCCAGCTGGCATCTTGTCCCGGATAGTCGGCGGGTTCCTGTTCCAGCAGCGGGTCGTTGCCATCGCTGAAGGTGGTGACGCCGGTGACGGTCAGCAGGTTGCGTGGCTGCTGCTGCACCAGCAGGGTCAGCAGCTCGCTTTGGGTCTCTTCGGCAAACTGGCCGTTGCGCTGCCACTCCTGAGCCAATTGCGCCAGCATCAGGCTGATGGCGCGATAGCTGGTGGTGAGCAACTGGGTCTCCTTGGCGGTGGCAAGGCGTGTGCGGGCCTGTTGTTGCAAGCTGATCGCCACCTGCTGCAGCGCCTGATCAAACTGGCCGAGACCCGCGAGGGCCGCGCGATCGCTGCCCGGTTGCAGCGGCGCGAGATCGGCCAGCAGCTGCGCCAGTGCGCGATCGGCGGCCACCCCTTCGGCAATGCGGCTCTGCCACAGGGTACTGAGCAGGGTCGGTTGCAGCCGTTGTGGATCCCCTTTGGCGGCCGGATGTGCCAGTAGCAGGCCTCCGCTCCTCGGTACGAAAAGCAGGGGCGAGTTGACGATGTTGGCCGAACGGCTGACCAGGGCCACAGCTCCTTCGCCGCTGACGGCAGGATCGGCGGGATCACATTGCCAGTTCTGATCCAGATCGGCGCACAGGGTACCGGCAGTCGGCAGAGCGACATCGACCCGGTAGTCCGGGATCGCCAGTGGTGCGTTATCTTCCCCGCCGCCACAGGCGCTGAGCAGGGCTGAGAGGGTTGCAATAACCAGTACGGATGGTTTCACTTCACATTCCTTGATTCGGTCACAGGTTCACGGGGGCGGTAACCCCCGTGGTACAGGATTCAACGGCGCGGGGTGCTCCGGCGCCAGAGGCGGGGCCAGAGGGCCAGCAACAGCAGCAGGGGGGAAGTCGTGCCGCCACCCCCTTCATCCTGCTCAAGGGGAATGATGCCGGTGTTGGGCAGGGCTTCATCCTTGTCGCAGCGGGCGCCGACTTGCTGGGCTACACGCCAGTTGCGCAACTGACCGGTGTCACCGGCGCTGGTGTCGTTGATCTCCAGCAGCCAGCGGCCAGCGAGCGGTTCGCCGTGCAGCTTATCCAGCGATTCGAACGGTACCAGTTCACGGGGGAACTCCCCCTTGAGCCGGGTATGGCTGGCGTAACCCTTGTTCCACAGGCTGATCCGGGTACCGTAAGGGGAGGTGAGCCAGATCTCCAGCTGCTCCAGCTTGCTGTGCTCCAGATCGAGGGCAACCACGAATCCGCTGTCGATGCGGGCCTTGCTCTCGGGCAGGGTGAGAGTGAAGCGGGAAAGGCCGTGCCGTTCATCGCTCACCGCATCCTTGATCTGGCCACCCTGGCCGATGGCCCGCTGCCAGAGCGGTTCACCGATCGGCAGTTGCAGGTCAAGGCGGGTCTGGCGCTCGGTGGGGCTGGGCAGGGTGAGCTGGAACTGCAGCGGCAAGGTGACTGCCTCGCCACAGGTCAGGTTGCTCGCCGCTTCCAGCGGCAGGGTCCAGCGGGCGGTGCCATCGGCGTTGAGCTCTCCTTGCCAGTGATCGTCACCCATGAGCCCCTTGCTCGGGAGCAGGTTGGCGTCAGCCACGGTCAGGGGGCGGCCGCTCTGGTTGGTCAATTCGATGGCGAGGCTCTTTTTCTCCCCGGGCAGCAGGTAGCTGTCATCGGCAAGGCGGGCCGCAATGGGAGTGGGCAGCAGGGCGTGGTGGCGGAAGGCCTGCTCCAGCAGCTTGCCATAACTGCGATCCGGATAGAGGCGGTTGGCGGTATCCACGGTGACCCGCGCCAGCTGGGGCATCCGCACCTGCGGGCCGAGGCCGAAGTGGGATTCAATCAGCAGGGTATCGAACTCGTCACGGGCTACCTCGCCATACTGTTCAACGGCCTGGCGCAGCGCGGTGAAGAGCGGAGTGCCCCACAGCTGGTCGCCGTTGCTGCCGTTGATGGTGAGGTGAGCCGGATAGAGGAAGCCCGGATGATAGCGCGCCCGCAGATCATCGAGCTGACGGGGCGTCCGGCCGCTGATCCTGGCATCCCAGTTGAAGACCATGAAAGGCTCGAACTGGCGAGCCTCTGGACTACGCTGGCGCCAGCTGGCGGCCAGATAGTCGCTAAAGCCCTCGCCGATGGCGCCCCAGTCACCCTCTTCTCCCATGTCGGGCAGGATATGGTGCTGCACCGCATGGCCAAACTCGTGCCAGATCACCATGGGATCTTCCGCATCGGGTACCCCTATCCGGCCAATTTCCAACCGGCGCAGGAAGGGGTCATAGAGAGAGTTGTCCTGCTCCCCGGCATCGGTATCGATGGCCAGGGGGCCGCCCATCAGCGTCGGGTAGCCAAGGGATTCCACATGGCGCTGGGCCAGATCCAGATGGTAGTAGCCATTGATATCGAGGAAGGCGGGCTGCTGGTGATCCAGCTGGAAGCCATCGGCATCAGGGCTGCTAAAGGGGGCAGTTTCCGGCGCCGTGCCATCCACGACCCGGGCGCGTGGGCCATTTAGCTGGTAGGTGTCATCCACCTTTTGTACCGTGAGCGGGACGGTGCGGTAGGCCCCGTTGTCCAGCACCAGATCGTGGCGCCACAGCAGGTTGCCATCTTGCAGCTGGGTGCGTGGGTCGAGGGCAAAGATGCGGGCCTGCACCGTGGCCGCTTCCCCTGCCAACGGGATCGCTTCGGCACGGGTGTTGGCCTCTTGCAGCGTGCGCCCCAGCAGGGCGCTGCCATCGCAGGTGACAAACAGTTGCCAGTGGCTGCTCTTGCTGTTGCCCGGCTGGCTTTCCACCGCCAGCAGGCGCCAGGCCGCAGTCAGTGTGTCGCCATCCTGCCAGTACCAGGGCTGGGCTTCGTCACTGCCAGCGAATTTCCACACCGTACCATCCAGCGTGGCGGTATAGGCATCCACCCCGGCGCGGCTTGCTTCATCACATGGAGCCGCCTGTGCCTGCATCAGCCGGGTATTGTGATAAAGGCGCCACGGGCGACCCTGCTCATCGAGACTGACGGCGGCCATCAGGCCGGCGATCGGTGCGCCATTGAGCTGCTGGCTATAATGCAGATAGTGGCCCAGCTTGCCTTGGCGCTGATAGGCCGGGGCATCACTCAGGGTGACGCCGAGCTGCTGTTCGAGCCAGAGGCGGGTATCGGCCGGGGCGTCCTGTTCGACAAAACGCAGTTCGGCGGCCTGAGTGGAAAAGCCAGCCAGCCCCAGCAAGAGGGCGGGCAACAGGGGTTTCATAGTGGTACTCCCAATCAGCGGCAGGGTCATTGATTGATCCCCGCCAGATGCAACAAGAAGGCAAATTCACGAGCCCGATCGCCACCACCGGCGCGGTGGCCTCCCTCCAGTTCGGTCAGCAGCAGGTAGGGGCCGGAGCCCGTGCTGTGTTCCCGCAGGCGGGCCAGCCACTTGACTGGCTCCCAGTAGGGCACCTGGCTGTCGTGCAGGGCGGTAGTGACCAGCAGGGGCGGGTAGGGGGCGCGGTGCAGGTTGTCGTAGGGGCTGATGCGACGCATCGCCTGATACTCTGCGGGCTTGGCCGGATTGCCCCACTCCTGGTACTCCTGACGGGTCAAGGGGAGGGCCGGATCGCTCATGGTGCCGAGCATATCGACGAAGGGAACCTGCAACACGGCGCCGCTAAAGAGTGTCGGTTGCTGGTTGAGGGCCGCAGCAACCAGCGTGCCCCCCGCGCTGCCCCCCATGGCAAACAGGGGCAGAGGAGCAGAGTCGGGCGACCAGTGGCGCAGGGCGTGACCGGCTGCGATAAAGTCGCTGATGCCGTTCTGCTTGTGGATGCCCCGTCCGTCGCGGGTCCACTGCTGCCCCAGCATACCGCCGCCGCGCACATGGGCGATGGCGTAGACAAAGCCCCGATCCAGCAGGCTCAGCAGCTCTTTCTGGTAGTAGGGGCGCATCGGCGTGCCATAGGCGCCATAGCCGTAGAGCAGTACGGCGCGAGGGGCCAGATCCTTGCGCCACACCAGCGAGACAGGCACCCGGATGCCATCGGCAGAGGTGATCCAGCGCCGCTCGCTCTGATAGGGCAATGCTTTATTGCCTGCGGTGTGCTGGTCGTTGATCCACTGGCCGCTGTTTAAATCCAGCCAGCGCTGGCCGGGGGGCTGACTCAAGCCCTGACTGCGCACCAGAATGCGGTCGCTGGCCGGGTCATGTTCTCCTTGCAGCCAGCCGGTACCGGCACCACTGGCCAGCGGCAGGCGCTGGCGTTCATGGCCGTTGCGATCGAGCAGGGCGAGCCAATCCTCCCCCTGCTGGCGAAACTGCACCACCAGATGGCGATCAAACAGTCGCCACTTTTCGGGATCGCCGAGATCTTCCCCGGCGCTGGGCCAGAGGCGCTGCCACTCACCGAGCGGCGTGCTGGCTGAATAGAGGGCAAACGTCCCCTCCCGGTTGCTCTTGATCACCCAGCCGGATTGGCTGTCCAGATAGTATTCCACCCCGCGCTGGCGGGGTTTGACCCGCTGCGGCTTGCCCGAGTCGAGCAGGTACTGCTCCGAACTGTCGTGGTTGTTGCCCTGCAACACCAGATGTTGGCCATCCGTGGTGCGATAGAGGCTGAGCAGCCAGGCGGGATCCTGCTCCTCATAGAGAGTCTGCTCCTGGCCATCCTGCCAGCCGCGCAGCTGCCAGGGGCGCAGGGTGTAGCGCTCGTTGGCGATGGTGTAGAGGGTGCGACCATCTTGTGACCAGGCGAGATCGGCGCTGCGCTGCGCCAAACTGGCCAGCGCCTTGCCGCTTTGGAGATCGAGCAGGGTGACCTGATAGTCGAGATCGCCGCGCCTGTCTTCGGCGATGGCCAGCGTGCGGTTATCCGGGCTCAGAGCCCAGCCGCCCGCTTCGTAATAGCCCTCACCCGCTCTGGCGGGAAGCCGTTGCTGCACCTTGCCACCGTGGCGTTGCCAGAGTGAGCCATCCGGGCGCAGCTGCCATGCCTGATCGCCGCGGACAAGCCAGTTCTCTGGCACGGGTTCCCCCGCCGGATGGCGGGCAAATTCGGCGCGCAATGTTGCTTCCAGCGGCTGCTGCGCGGCGAGCTGCTGCTCGCTCCAGCGATTTTGCTGCTTGAGCAGGGCGAGAATGGCCGGGTTGCTGCGGCTCTCGTCCCGCAACCAGAAGTAGGGATCCTGGCGTACGGGATTGCCTGAAATCAGGTGCGATTGGGACGGGATCGGCGGTGGCAGGGCCTCTTGCGCCCACGCCAACGGGGCGGCCAACAGGGCCGCCATGATTGCATGATGCTTCATCACATCCCCACGAAACGGTAGCTAAGGCTGGCTGACAGGTAGCGGCCGCTCTGGCTGTAGAGGGAGGTGTCGCTGCCAGCTGGGAGTCCGGCCACATCCTGATAGCGGACGTAGCGGGTATCGAGCAGGTTGCCGATGGTGGCATTGACCTTGAGCGCCTCGGTGATCTGCCAGTCGCCGGTGAGATCCAGGCTGAACCAGCCTGCGCTGCTCTGGCAGGCACCGTTGTAGCCAGTCTGCGCATTGGCGCACTGGGGCACCTTGGTCATGGCGGCGGCATAGTTGCCACTGAGCTCTACCCCCCAGTCGAGTTGCTGCCAGCGCAGGGTGGTGTTGCCTTCCAGCGGTGTCTGGGTGCGCAGCGGCTCACCGCGGTGATCCTTGCCATCCATCCAGGCCAGATTGGTCGAAAGCTCCCACTCGTCGCTCAGCCAGAGGCTGGCGGCCAGCTCGGCGCCCCAGGTTTCTGCTTTGGCAACGTTGCGATATTGGCGCAGGAAGACACCGTCATCGAGGCGAAAACCGGTCTGGCGCCAGTCGATGAAGTTGTAGTAGCGGTTGTAGAAAACGGCCGGTTTGACGCTCCAGTTGTCGCTTTGGCCATTCAATCCCCACTCCAGGCTGTGGCTGGTCTCCTCCTTGAGGTTGGGGTTGGCAATGATCTCGAACGGCGGCATGGCAAAGTAGTGAGGAATGTTGCCGTACACCTGATCGTAAGCGGGGGCGCGGAAGCCGTTGGCATAGCTGAGCCAGCTGCGCCATGTTTCGTTGAAGCGGTAACTGGCCGCCACACTGGGGGAGATGTGGTCGCTGTGGTTCTCGGCCAGATTGCTGTCCGGTGCGCGCAGGCGCTGGCGGTCAAAGCGCAGGGTCGGGGTAAACTGCCAGCTGCCCAGATCGATCACATCGCTCAGCCAGATGCCATCGCGGCGGGTTTCGGCCTTGCTGAAGGGGGCTTTCTGTCCCTGGGTGGTGATGCCATCTTCCAGGGTCAGATTGCTGACCGGCCGCTCGTGGTTGGCCTGCTCCAGCTCCACACCGTAGCTGAAGGTGTGATCTAGCGAGCCGGTGCTCAGCTTGCTCTGCAACTCCAGCTCGCTGCCAAGGCGCAGCTCCTCGAACGTGGAGAGGGTGCGCTGGCTGCGATATCTGGGATAGCCGCTCAGGGCATCGTTGCGCAGCAACTGGCGCTGGTTGGCCTCGTTGCGGGACTGATTGCCAAACAGGCTCCAGTTGAGGGTATCGACCATGCCCAGATCGCTGGCTTCCCAGCTGAACTTGCCGCCCTGGGTGCGCTGATCGCCATCTTCCTGAAAACCGATCACGTCCCAGCTGCCATCGGGTTGGGGCACCGCCTTTGGGCCCATCTGGCGTTTGGCGTGATCCTCGTAGTAGTCCAGCTCCAGCCGCAGAGCGTGATGGGCATTGAGGGGGAGGCGGCTGCTGGTGGAGGCGCTCGTGCCATCCAGATCCGCCGGAATGCGGTTCTCCTCAAAGTTGGCGGTTTCGTTGCCACGCCAGCCGGAGAGGCGCAACAGATGTTCGCTCTCCAGTGCCCGCACCGCGCCGGTCATGCTGAGCTTCTTCTTGTTGCTGTCGCCACCGTAGAGGGTTTTGGCCGCCAGATAGCTATCTTGCTGTTGCAGATAATCTTCCGGCTGCTTGGTATTCATCACCACGGTGCCGCCGATGGCATCGGAGCCATGCAGGGAGGAGCCGGCCCCCTTGGCCACCTCAATCTGCTTGATGTCATCGAGATCGAAGTTGAAGCGACCCACCTTGTCATTGATGTTGTCGGCGCCAAAGCCGTCGCTGACGCGCACCCCATCCTTGATCAGCAGGATACGGTTGCCACCGATGCCGCGCACGCTGATGTTTTGCGGTCGCCCGGCAGAGCCGGTGACCGAGACACCGGGGATCTTGCGAAACACATGAGTCAGCTCGCTGGCGACCTGACGGTCCAGCTCTTCCTGGGTGATGACGGTGATGGAGCCGGAAACATCGGAGAGTTTCTGTTGTACCCGTTGCCCGGTGACAATGATGGTGTCGTCGCTGCGAGCCTTCTCCACAGAGGGAAGATAGGCCGCGCCAGCGGAGGCACACAGGAGTGCCGGCCATGCCTGAAGCAGTTTGTTCATAATGATAATTGTTTTTATTTAAGCCTGAGGGGCGGCATTATTGCAGAGGCCTGACCACTTGACAATAAATGGCAATCATTATCATTAAGATCTTATGGTGTTGATATTATTGATTTATTTGTTTTTAAAAAGAAACTCCCGCGCGAAGCGGGAGCGGGGGGATCAGGGCTTGAGCAGTTGCAGCGACTCTTCTGCTGCCTTGCCTTGGGAGAGGGTGATATCGACCCGGCGGTTCGCCTGGCGATGTTCGGGGGTGTCATTGGCAAAGCGGGGTTGGGTGTCGGCAACACCCTGAGCGATGACTCGTCTGGCATCCAGCTGGGGGTTGGTCAGCATGGTCTGCACGATGGAAGAGGCCCGCAGCACCGAGAGCTCCCAGTTGTTGCGATAGAGCTCCACCGGCGCCTGGGAGTTGTCGGTATGACCGGTGACCACTACCTGCCCCGGGATGTTGGCCAAAATGCCGGCGATCTTGTTGACCAGCGGGATGAACTGGGGCTGCAGGAACGCCGAATCGGCGGGAAACAGCGCCTTCTCGCCGATGCGGATCACCAGCTGACTGCCAAGCTGCTCGACCTCCAGATCCTTCGATTCAATCTGGGCCTTTAGCTGCTGCTCCAGCTTCTGCTTGGTCACCTGCACCCACTCCTGCTCCTGGGTCTTGTGGGGCCAGGCTTCGGTGGCGCTCGGTTTTTCCGAGGCACCTATGGTCTCGTTGAAGGGGTCCGATGCCGCCATGGGGGCATCTTTCTCCAGCACTGTCTCCTCTTTCGGGCTGCTCGGCGTAGTTTTTGATTCTGGCTCGAGAATCCCTGTGCCCCCCTGCATCAAGGGGGAGCCGGCAGGCGGGGAGATGAGGCCGATTTTACCCAGCGACTCGATAAAGCCCTGGATAAGCACCCGGGTTTCGGACTGTTTGGCCATGGCAAAGGAGTAGAGCACCACAAACAGGGCGAACAGCAGGGTCATGAAATCGGCATAGGAGACCAGCCAGCGTTCATGGTTCTCCGGTGCTTCAGCCTTTTTCTTTTTCGCCACCGTGACCTCCCAGATAAGGTTCGAGGGTAACTTGCAGGCGTGCCTGGGACTCGCCATCCACGATGCAGAGAATGCCGGTCAGGGTCATCTCCTTGTAGTGGCGGATCTGGTGGGCAAACCCTTTGTAACGGTTGCCGAACGGCAAGAAGATCAGGTTGGCGGCGGATACCCCGTAGATAGTGGCGATAAAGGCCACGGCGATGGCGCCGCCCAGCTTGTCGGGGGCATCCAGCAGACCCATGGCGTGGATCAGGCCAAACACCGCGCCGACGATCCCCATGGTCGGGCAGTAGCCGCCCATGGCTTCGTAGAATTTGACCGTCTGTTCGAGATCTTCCTGCTCGAACTCGATCTCGTTCTCCAGCACCTCGTGTATCTTGGTCTTTTCGTAACCATCAACCATCATCTGCACCCCTTTCTTCAGGAAAGGATCCTTGATCTCGTCGATCATCCCTTCCAGCGCCAGCATGCCGCTGCGGCGGGCGTTGCCTGCCAGGGTCTCCAGCAACTGGGCCTGTTCATGCATATCGAGCTTGAGGGGGGAGAGCAGCCATTTGAAACGCTTCATGGTGCTGCCGACGACGGAGAAAGGGAACTGGGTCAGCGCAGCACCTATGGTGCCACCGATCACAATGAGGAATGCGGGCAGATCGAGCAGTGCACTGGGGTGCCCCCCCTCGATCATGTTGCCGCCAAGGATGGCGATCAACGCCAGCACCAAGCCAATCAAGCTCATTTTTTACACGTCCCTGTATGGTGATAATCGCTAGTGTAGCTAGTTAAGTATCAGTTTTTCAAAATGATATCCAATCGCTGAGCAATTAATCGGCGTGGTATGTGGCAACGGGTGTGGCGCACAACGCTGGGGGTGCTGAGTGCTGTTATGGCATCTGTGGCTAGAGACTGATCCCATAAGAGCAAGGAGCGAAACAAGCAGTGCGCAATCATCCAGATCCGGGAATCCATGTCGCCCAATAAAGAGCTTCTCCTCTCGGGACCATGTCCTAGTGATTAGGTGAACGTGCTTATAAAGAAGGCGACCATAAGGTCGCCTTCTTGTTTCGTATTTTGCAGAGCATGGTTCGATGCCAGAGTGGCTATCAGAGCACCATGGCGGCAATCCAGCCGAAGATCACCAGCGGGATGTTGTAGTGAATAAAGGTGGGCACCACGCTGTCCCAGATATGGTCATGCTGGCCATCGGCGTTGAGGCCGGAGGTGGGGCCCAGAGTTGAATCAGATGCAGGTGAACCCGCATCCCCCAGCGCGCCTGCGGTACCGACCAGGGCGATGATCGCCATCGGTGAGAAGCCGAGCTGCAGACAGAGCGGCACATAGATGGTAGCGATGATGGGCACGGTGGAGAAGGAGGAGCCGATCCCCATGGTGATGAGCAGGCCAACCAGCAGCATCAGGAAGGCGGCGATCCCCTTGTGCTGACCGATGCCGGAGGCGACCACCTGAACCAGAGAGTCGACCCCGTGGGTCGCCTTCATCACAGCGGCAAAACCGGCGGCGGAGATCATGATGAAGCCGATCAGCGACATCATCCGCACCCCCTGGGTGAAGGCATCCTGGCTTTCGCGAAACTTGATGACGCCGCCGCAGGTGAAGATGACAAAACCGGCTAGCGCACCCAGTACGATGCTGTTGGTCATCAGTTGCAGCCCCAGCGCTACGCCAATGGCCAGCAGGGCCACCCAGATGTGGGTGAGGTTGAGCTCGACCGCTTCGGGCTCGGCATCCAGGATCTTGGCCAGATCGTACTGGCGCGGTTTGCGATAGCTGATGAATACCGCAATCAGCAGGCCCAGTACCATACCGGCAACCGGAATGGCCATCGCCAGCGGGATCTGGCTGGTGGTGATGGGCACGCCGTTATCGATCAGGTTCTTGGCCAGAATGTTATTCAGGAAGATGCCACCAAAGCCGACCGGCAGCACCATATAGGTGGCGGTCAGGCCAAAGGTGATGACACAGGCCACCTGACGACGGTCGATCTGCATCTGCGCCATCACATGCAGCAGCGGCGGGATCAGGATGGGAATAAAAGCGATGTGAACCGGGATCAGGTTCTGGGACGAGATAGCCACGGCCAGCACGGAAGAGAGCAGCAGGGTTTTGACCCACATGATGCGGGTCGAGCTGGCATCCTTGCCCAACTGGCTGATCACCTTGCGGGCCAGCAGGTCGGTGATCCCGGAGCGGGAGATGGCAACTGCAAAGGCGCCCAGCATGGCGTAGGAGAGGGCAATCTCGGCGCCACCGCCCAGGCCACCGCTGAAGGTGGTGAGGGTATCTGTCAACGACAACCCGCCCACCAGACCGCCCGCAATGGCACCCAGCGCCAGCGAGACCACCACATTGATCCGCAGCAGACTGAGCACTAGCATCAGCCCGACTGCGATAACAACTGGATTCATTTGATTTCCTTATAGTTTGTTATTGCTGTCTGTCATGTGAAGGGGAGTTAGTTTGCGAAAAATGTGACAAATGTCGAGAAAAAAATCAGTCAAACCCCTCATATTGCAGCAGCATGTGGCACAAGGTTGCTCAACCTGAGGGTTTGTGACCTACTTGACTCCGTGTGTCCCGTGCGCAGCGGTGGATAGTGACCTTGATAGCGATTTCCGGTGCGCTGTGCAATCAATCACTTCCCCAAAAAGCGAAGGCTGCCAGTGGCAGCCTTCATCCGTTTATTCTTGTCCCTCATCATCGGTAGGGGCATCGGTTGTGTCATCATCCGGATGCGCAGGCGGCCAACCCCCCATGCTCTTCCAGCGGTTAACGATATGACAGAACAGCTCTGTGGTGCGTTCGGTGTCATAGAGGGCAGAGTGCGCCTCTTTATTGTCAAACGGGATGCGGGCGCTCTGGCACGCTTTGGCCAGCACGGTCTGCCCCAGCGCCAATCCGGAGAGAGCAGCGGTGTCGAAGGTGGCAAACGGGTGGAACGGATTGCGCTTGAGGCCAGCGCGCTCGGCGGCAGCCATCACGAAGCCGTGATCAAAGGTGGCGTTGTGGGCCACTATGATGGCGCGGCCGCAATCCTGCTCCTTCATCCCCTTGCGGATCCCCTTGAAGATCTCGGTCAGCGCCTCTTTTTCCGAGACAGCGCCACGCAACGGGTTGTAGGGGTCGATGCCGGTGAACTCCAGCGCGGCCTTTTCCAGGTTGGCCCCTTCGAAGGGCTCGACATGAAAGTGGAATATGTGATCGGGAACGAGCCAGCCCTGCTCATCCATTTTCAGGGTGTAAGCCGCGATTTCGAGCAGGGCATCGGTCTTGGCGTTGAACCCGGCTGTTTCAACATCGATGACGACGGGGTAAAAACCACGAAAACGGCCCTTGAGGGTATGAACTGCGTCGGTCATGGGATCTCGGTCGGGATAAAATGAGGCGGCATTATGGCAAAAAAGCACAGGCTTGTCCTCCCATCCCATTACAGGAAGCCGCTGCAGGATGGCGCAGGCTTCAGTATCTGTGCAGCCACCAGCGAGCGGCAATCAGCGCTGTGACAGTGCCAAGCAGGGCACTGGCCAGCACATCCACCGGCCAGTGCATGCCGAGTACCATGCGCGACAGGCCAACCCCCAAGGCCCACAGTGGTAGCAGCCAGACGCCAGCCGGGGCGCGGGCCAGCCAGATCAGGCCGAAGAACTGGGCCAGACTGATGGCGGCGATGCTGTGGCCGGAGGGGAAGGCGTAATTGACCTCCTTTTGCCAGTGGTGGCCGAGCCATTCTGGAAGGGCCAGCAACTGGCTGGCGGCATGAACCTGTTCACTGCGCACATTGATGCTACTGGCGTAGAAGTGCTTGATGGCCGGGATCAGCGACTGACTCTCAAGCCAGAGCAGATAGGGTCTGGGCTCTTCGGTCAGGTGTTTGATCAGGCTCTTGAGCACCCAGTCGCTGGCGAGCAGGGCTGCCAGCGCACACCCCAGTGCAATGAAGGGGGACAGCTCCAGTTTGAGTTTGTAGCGGGTCAGCAACAGCAAGAGGGCGCCACTGACCCCGATCCCGGGAATATCGACCATGCGGGTGAGGGCGTATGACCACCATAGCCAGCCTGATTGAAGTGAACCGGTCAGAAAAGGCTGCCAGGGCAATGTGGCGAGTAGTAACAGGGGCAGGATTAACAGGGCTGTGAAGCCAAGCACCTGACTGCGGGTGAGTGAGGCGGTTGACATTGGGAGCGGCGGAGCGTGTGGCGGCATGGTGGGTATGGGCGATCGCGAAAAAAGAGGGGCATTGTGCCACCGTGACATGCCCGGACAAAGCCGAGCAGCACGTTTGTTACCTCTGCTTACACATTTGTGGCGATATCCTCTGTTTGAGCGGGCGGATGGAGCGGCTGCCGCGCAATGTGGTCCCGTTTCGCGCCGGATTGCATCACAGGCTGAAATCTCAGGCGGCTTTGCGCTAGAATGGCGCCCCCGTGGCGGTTGTGACCAAAGAGAGCCCGATGAAGATAGTCGTTGATGAGAATATGCCCCATGCCGTGGAGCTGTTTGCCGAATTTGGCGAGGTGATCCCCTTGCCCGGACGGCAGATGCAGGCCCGCGATCTGCTGGATGCCGATGTGCTGCTGGTGCGTTCGGTCACCCGCGTCAATGGCGATTTGCTGGCGACCAGCCCCAAACTCGGGTTTGTCGGCACCGCCACCATAGGCACCGACCATGTGGACAAGGCGTTGCTGGCAAGCCGCAATATTCCCTTCTTCAGCGCCCCCGGTTGCAACAAGTATTCGGTGGGGGATTATGTGCTCTCAGCCCTGCTGGTGCTGGCGGAGCGTTACGAACTCGAGCTCTCGGCCATGACTTTGGCGGTGATTGGCGCGGGCAATACCGGCGAGTGTGTGGCTGGCAAGGCCGAAGCGCTCGGCATGCGGGTACTGCGCTGCGATCCACCCAAGGCGCGTAATACCCCCGATGCGGGCTTTGTCGATTATCAGACCGCTCTTGGCGCCGATATCGTCAGCTTCCATGTGCCCATTACCCGTGAAGGGCAGGATGCCACCTACCATCTGCTGGATGCCGAACAGATTGCCGCGCGCCCTGCCGGGCAGATCCTGATCAACGCATCCCGTGGCGAGGTGTGGGATAACCGGGCCCTGCTGGCGCGTCAGTTGGGCGATGCGCCTTTGCGACTGGTGATGGATGTGTGGGAGAACGAGCCCGAGCCACTGGCAGCGCTGGTGCCCCATACCGAGATTGCCACCCCCCATATCGCCGGTTACAGCCTGGAGGGGAAGGCTCGCGGTACCTGGATGCTCTATCAGGCGCTCTGCCAGCAGCTGGGGCGCCAGCCTCGTCAGGATTTGAGTCGGCTGTTGCCTGCCCCCGATGTGCAGGTGGTGGTGCCGGGCCGCGCACCGGATCAGGCGCTGATCAAGCAGCTGGTGCATCTGGTTTACGACGTGCGTCGCGATGATGCCCGTTTCCGGGCCCGACTCGGCCTGTCCGGCAGCTTTGACGAGCAGCGCAAACATTATCCCGAGCGCCGTGAACTATCCTCCCTGCAGATCGAGGGCGCGTTTGCCAGTCAGGATCTCGGTGCGTTGGGATTTGCGCGGTCACGTCCCTGAATCGGGGATCAAGAGCTGGAAGATAACCGGAAGGGGTGAGCCGAGCTGGCCACACCAATCCCCTTTTTTACTGAGCTGGCGCAGATGCTATTGCGGCGGTTCAGCCATATCTGGCAGCGTCATCTCGCAGCGCGTGAGCCTGTCGACCATGGCGCCAGCCGGCGCCATTGCAGCATTATCAGAGGAGAACAGAATGAGCCAGCAGTTTAACGTAGCGGTATTGGGTGCCAGTGGCGCCGTGGGTCAGGCGATGATCGAGATCCTGGAAGAGCGTGAATTCCCGGTGGCGACCCTCTATCCGCTGGCCTCCAGCCGCAGTGCCGGTGATACCGTGCGTTTTGGCGGCAAGAACCTCGAGATCCTCGATGTGGAGGAGTTTGACTGGAGCCAGGTGCAGATCGCACTCTTCTCCGCCGGTGCCGAGGTTTCTGCCAAGTGGGCGCCAATTGCTGCCGAGCACGGCTGCATCGTCATCGACAACACCTCCTGCTTCCGTTACGACGAAGATATCCCGCTGGTTATCCCGGAAGTGAACCCGAATGCGCTGGCCGATTTTCGCAATCGCAACATCATCGCCAACCCCAACTGCTCCACTATCCAGATGCTGGTGGCGTTGAAGCCGCTGCACGATGAAGTGGGCATTGCCCGTATCAATGTGGCTACCTATCAATCCGTGTCAGGCTCCGGCAAAGAGGGGATCAGCGAGCTGGCAGGCCAGACCGCTCATCTGCTCAACGGTCGTCCGGTAGAGCCCACCCTCTATCCGCAGCAGATCGCCTTTAACCTGATCCCGCAGATCGACAGCTTCACCGACAACGGCTACACCCGTGAAGAGATGAAGATGGTGTGGGAAACCCAGAAGATCCTGGGGGATGCCAGCATAGCCGTGAACCCGACTTGCGTGCGGGTGCCGGTTTTCTACGGCCACGCCGAGGCGGTACACGTCGAACTGCACCAGCCGCTCGATGCCGAACAGGTCAAGGATCTGCTGCGCAGTGCGCCGGGCGTGACCCTGTTTGATGACGAAGGGGATTATCCGACCCCGGTGCGCGACGCAACCGGCAAGGATGAGGTGCTGGTGGGTCGGGTGCGTCAGGATATTTCTCACCCGAGTGGTATCAATATGTGGATCGTGGCCGATAACGTTCGTAAGGGCGCGGCAACCAACAGTGTACAGATTGCCGAGCTGCTGGTTCGCGACTATCTGTAAGGCTAGACATCTGCCACAGATGGGCAGCAGGGAGTGCTGCCCATCCGGACTGTGATAGATCGGGGGTGTGACCCATGCCGCACTCCGCTACATCAAGATTCTGTTGCGATATCAACTGATTAAGTTTTTTCCTACACTCAGAGTCAAGTCGGGTGCTAAATGTGTCGGACTACTGGCTTGCGACGCGAGCCTGATTTATATTGAACCGACTGTTTTGGGGTAACTATCCAGATTTTTCAATGTGATAGGGCCGTCATACGAAGGAACGAATATGGGACATTCCCGCATAACATTGGCAACGCTACTCGCATTGGGTCTGCTGGGCTCCGTCCAGGCTGAAGACGCTGCGCGGGAGCCTTTTTTTGTCGAGCTAAAAGGCCCTGACGAGCCCGCACCTCCCGCCGTCAATTCCCAGCCGCTGGCGCAACCGGTACGTGCAACCGCCCAGCCTGTGGTACGTCAGGTCACGGCCAATGCCGGTAGTTATGGCCCTGTTCGTCCAACCGATACCCTCTGGAGTCTGGCGAGCAAATATCGTCCCTCCAGTAGTGTCAGCGTCTACCAGACCATGGTGGCGATCTACGAGAAAAACCCCCGCAGTTTTGCCGATGGCAATATCAACCACATTCTGGTGGGGTCACGCATCCTGCTGCCGACCGTGGCTGAAGCGAGCGTCATCACCGATGCCCAGGCGCGAGCCAGATTCCGCAGTGACAACGCCAGCTGGAAGGGGCTGAGTCCCAAGTATCTCGCCGAGAAGCATGCCCATGGCGCCAAACCAGCGGCCAAGCCCGTGAAGGTTGAGACTGCCAAAGCCGAACCGGTGAAAACCGCGCCAGCTCCCTTGCCTGCGGCAAAAGCGGCACCCATTCCTGCTCCTGTCGTAGCACCGCAACCGTCTGCTGAAACCAAAGATGTTGTCAAGGCGAGCGAGCCTGCGCCAAAAGAGGCGGTGGCCCCAGTCCCGGCGACGAGCGCCGCAGCAAGCACCACACCGGCACCTCTGCCTTCCGATCTGGAAAAACCGGTGGGCAAACCGGCCACCGAGATGGCGCTGGCACTGGAAGATGCCAATGCCCAGCTCGGTCAGGTGACCGAGATGAACCACAGGCTCAAGCTGCGTCTGCAATCCCTGACCGAAGAGGTCGAGACCCTAAAGGCCCAGTTGCAGGATCAGACCGCGCTGCAAAAAGAGCTCGCCGAGCTGAAGGCCAGACCTGTCCCCCCCGTGGTGGCAGAGCCTGAACCCAAGCAGCACTGGCTGATGGAGCTGCTCTCCTCACCGCTCAACCTTGCCATGATCATCCTGCTGCCGGTGCTGCTGGTATTGGCGCTGGTGACCCTGTGGCTGCGGGCCCGTGCCCGTCGCGAGCTGGAGGAGCAGGAGAAGAGCCTCTCCGAGTCCACCGCCATGATGATGGATCAGGAGCAGAGCGAGTTTGACGATCTGCTGAGTGTCGATGTGACCGACAACGAGCCGGTACGCCCGGTGCCGGATCTCAATACCCCTGATGGCTTTATGCCGGTCGAGCCAGATGAACCGGCTAAAAAGCCGGATGTTGATCTGGTTTTCAGCGACGATGGTGAGATCGATCTGCAAGGTTTCGAGCCGGAGCGAATGGCTGCCCAGTCAGCCAGTCGTGACCCGGATCTGGTGCCGGATCTCGATCTCTCGCTGGATGAGCCTGTCGCGTTGGCCAATGAACCCGACATGGATCTGGCCAGCGAGTTCAATCCCAAGTCCAGGGATGCTGATGAGCTCATGAGCGAAGAGGAGCTGCAGGCAGCCCTGTTTGCCGAGCTGGATGCGGATCTTTCGGCTGATCTGGAACCGGAGTTGAGTGCAAGCAGCAAGAGTACGGCTGCTGATGATCTGGCCAGTTTTGATCTGGGTGATTTTGAAAATGAGCTGGATAAACCGGCTGCGGGCGAGGGCAATAATGCCATCGACTTGAGCGTGGATGGTTCGGCTGATGATATGTTGGCCGAGTTGGGGCTTGAGCCAACCAAAGGCAAGGAGACCGAGCTCGATCTTGAGTGGGATCCCAACGAACTGGCGCTCTCCGATTTCGAGGATGCCTTTACCGAAGTGGAGTCTCATCCGGCAGAATTGCAGCCAAGGGAACAGGCCCAGGCAAGCGGTTACGTCGAGATCGACAAGCTGCTGGCCGATGCGGATGCCACCGCGCCGGAGCAGGAGCCCTATCAGGGTCTCTCGCTGGACGTGGGGCTCGATGGTTTCCCCGAGGTGTTGCCTGAATCCACCGGCTTTGATGTGGATGCCGATGACGGCGGTGTGGGGGCCAAGCTGGATCTGGCCCGCGCCTACCTCGAGATCGACGACAAGGATAGCGCCCGCGAGCTGCTGCAAGAAGCGGCAGAGCAGGGCACCGAGCATCAGCGTGCCGAGGCAGAAAAACTGCTCAAGCGGTTGGGGTAAAATTGTCCCTGTTGCGGGATCAGCAAGAAGGGGGCAGCCATTGGCTGCCCCCTTCTTCATGGCAATTTGCACAGGGTGAATTCTCCGCCCATGCAAGCCAATCAGGCGGTTTGTGGGACTTTTCGAGTTGAGCGCGTATAATCCGCCCCGTTTCTTTCACTGCGTTTCACAACAAGACAAGTTTATCCATGCGAATTGCCCTAGGTATTGAATATGACGGCAGCCGGTATTTCGGTTGGCAGCGTCAGCGTGAAGTGATCAGCGTGCAGGAGGAGTTGGAGAAGGCCATCAGCCGGATCGCCAACCACCCTGTCTCCATCCAGTGTGCCGGGCGCACCGATGCCGGCGTCCATGCGACCGGCCAGGTGATCCACTTCGATACCGAGGCGAACCGTGCCGAAGGGGCCTGGACCCTGGGGCTCAACTCCAACCTGCCGCCGGATATCGCCGTGCGCTGGGTCAAGGAGGTGGACGAAACGTTCCACGCCCGCTTCAGCGCCACCGCCCGTCGCTACCGCTACGTCATCTACAACCACAACTTCCGTCCGGCGATCCTCGGCAGTGGCGTCAGTCACTACCACGAGACCATCGATGCCGAGTTGATGCACCAGGCGGGCCAGAGCCTGCTGGGGGAGCACGACTTCAGCACCTTCCGTGCCGTTGCCTGCCAATCCAACACCCCGTGGCGCAATGTGACCCATCTGTGCGTCAGCCGCTCCGGCCCCTACATCGTGCTCGACATCAAGGCCAACGCCTTCCTGCACCACATGGTGCGCAATATCACCGGCTCCCTGCTGCTGGTGGGGCAGGGGCTCAAACCGGTGGAGTGGATTGCCGAGGTGCTGGCTGCCAAGGATCGCAATCTGGCCGGGCCGACCGCCAAGGCCGGTGGCCTCTATCTGGTCGACGTGGATTACCCGGCCGAGTTTGCTCTGCCGCAGTTGCCGCTCGGCCCGCTGTGGCTGCCGGACTCGGCACCGGGTACGACCAGTTTTTAGTAACTGCGCCCGAAAAATTGTGGTTTAATGACCCGTCATTTGTTGCCATCGAGCTATTAAGTCATTGAACAATCTAGGCTCGATGCGTTTTGTCAGGCACAAAAGCATTAAGGAATTCCATGAGCTGGCTTGAGAAGATTCTTCCCAAGAGCAAGATCACTGCACCCCGTCGTCACAACATTCCGGAAGGGGTGTGGACCAAGTGCAGTGCTTGTGAACAGGTGCTCTACCGGGCAGAGTTGGAGCGCAACCTCGAAGTGTGCCCCAAGTGTGATCATCATATGCGCATCAGCGCTCGCGCCCGTCTCGAGAGTTTCCTCGACGAGCAGGGTCGTACCGAGATCGGTGCCGAGCTGGAGCCGCAGGATGTACTGAAATTCAAGGATTCCAAGCGCTACAAGGATCGTTTGTCTGCCGCCCAGAAAGCGACAGGAGAAAAAGATGCGCTGGTGGTCATGAAAGGGACCCTCAAAGGGGTGCCGGTTGTCGCCTGTTCCTTTGAGTTCTCCTTTATCGGTGGCTCCATGTCCTCCGTGGTCGGTGCCCGCTTCGTGCGCGCTGTCGAGGAGTGCATCAAGGAGGGCCGCGGTCTGGTCTGTTTCTCCACTTCTGGTGGTGCCCGCATGCAGGAAGCCCTCTTCTCCCTGATGCAGATGGCCAAGACCAGCGCGGCGCTAGACCGACTCTCCAAGGCTGGCCTGCCCTTTATCTCTGTGCTGACCGACCCCACCATGGGGGGGGTCTCCGCCAGTCTGGCGATGCTGGGTGACATCAACGTGGGCGAGCCCAAGGCGCTGATCGGTTTTGCCGGCCCGCGCGTTATCGAGCAGACCGTACGCGAGAAACTGCCGGAAGGCTTCCAGCGCTCCGAATTCCTGCTGGAGAAGGGGGCCATCGACCTGATTATCGATCGTCGCGACATGCGTAACCGTCTGGCCAGCCTGCTCGCCAAAATGCTGAATACTCACGTCATCGAAGAGTGAAGATGAGTTCAAACATGCAACAATCCCAAAGCCGGTCGCTTGTCGACTGGCTTTCTTATTTGGAGCAGATCCATCCGGTCAATATCGACATGGGTCTGGATCGGGTCGGTGCCGTTGCCCGGCGTATGGGGCTGACCCAACTGCCGTTCAAGGTGATCACGGTGGCGGGTACCAACGGCAAGGGCTCCAGCTGTGCCATGGCGGCCAGCATTCTGATGGCCGCAGGCTATAAGGTCGGCGTCTACTCCTCTCCCCATCTGCTGCGCTTTACCGAGCGGGTGCGGATCAACGGGGCCGAACTGGCCGACAGCGATCACTGCGCCGCCTTTGCCGAAGTGGAAGCGGCTCGCGGCGAGATTGCCCTCACTTTCTTCGAGTTCGCGACACTGGCTGGGCTGTGGCTGTTTCGCCGCGCCGCGCCCGATGTGCTGCTGCTGGAGGTGGGGTTGGGTGGCCGGCTCGACGCCACCAATGTGGTGGAGTCCGATGTGGCGATGATCACCTCCATTGCCCTCGATCACTGCGACTGGCTGGGTGATACCCGTGAAGCCGTGGCGGTGGAGAAGGCTGGGGTCTATCGCGCCGGCAAACCCGCCATCAGCGGTGAGCCCAATCCACCTGCGACTATCGCGAGCGAAGCCCAGCGTCTTGGCGCCAACCTGCGTCAGGTCGGTCTCGATTTTCGTGGTGATGAGCACGAGAGCGGTTGGGATTATCACGGCCTCAACCAGTGGCGGGATCTGCCAAAACCGGCGCTGCCGCTGATGAACGCGGTGACCGTGCTGGCGGCGCTGGAATCCCTCGGCTTGCCGCTGCCGGAGTCCGCCATTCGTGACGGGCTTGCCAATGCCCGGCTGGCTGGCCGGATGCAGCAGTTGCAAAGTGCGCCGCTGGTGATCGTCGATGTGGCCCACAATCCCCATTCGGCAGCCTATCTGGCCGCGCAATTGCGTAAGATGCCCTGCACGGGTGTGCGCCGTGCCGTGGTCGGCATGCTCAAAGACAAGGACATGGCGGGGTCACTTGCTGAGCTCGACGGTCTGATCGGCGAGTGGTATCTGGCCAGCCTCACCGGCCCGCGCGCCGCCACCGCTGCGCAACTGGCTGCGGCGCTGGGGGAGGGCAAGGGGCCTGCCAGGGAGTTTGATGATGTCAGCGCCGCTTATCAGGCAGCGTTGGCCGCATCGAGTCCGGACGATATGGTCATTGTGTTTGGTTCGTTTTACACTGTCGCCGACATTCTGGCGGGTGTCGCCGTCTAGGCCACACCCCGGCTCCCCAGCCCTTTGGCGGGGAGCCAAATCGCATATTGAGTTACGTAAAGGTAGGATTCAACTTGGCCTCGAAGTTTCAAAACCGTCTGGTGGGCACCGTCATCCTGGTGGCCCTGGTTGTTATTTTCCTGCCGGACTTGCTGGATGGTCACAAGCTGGCACAAAAGGAGGAGGCCTTTGCCAAGATCCCGCTGCGCCCCGAGCTGGAGCCTGCCAAGCCTGCGCTGCAGGTCTCGGCAGCCAGCAGCCTGCCCGCCGATCATCTGGCCAGCCAGCAACAGGCCTCTGCGGCCCAGCAGTGGCAAGTGGAAGAGGTGGCTGACCCCATGACCCTCGCCGGTCAGGGCAACGGTGCGCAGCTGGCGACAACCCCTGCCGCACCGGCACCGGTTCAGCCGCAACAGAATGCCCAACCCAAGCCACAGCCCAAGCCGGAAGTGGTGGCCAAAAAACCGGTCGAACCGCCAAAGCCAGCACCCAAGCCGACGCCAGCCAAACCGGTTGAAGTGGCCAAGGCACCCGCACCGACCAAACCGCAGGCGGGTCAGATCAAGTCCCTCGACGATCTGATTGAAAGCAAGATGACCCAGCCGACCACTCCCGCGCCTGCTGCGGCACCGGCGCAGGGCAGCTGGATCCTTCAGCTTGGCGCCTTCAAGAACGTCGACAGCGTCAACGCGCTGGTGAGCAAGCTGCGGGCGGCGGGCTACTCTGCCCACACCTCGCCGCGCACACCGGTGCAGGGTCAGCTCAACCGTGTCTTTATCGGGCCGGATGTCTCCAAGGCCAAACTGCAGGGGATGCAGGGACGGATCTCCCAGATGACCGGCCTCAGTGGCTCGGTGGTCTCCTACAACCCGTAATGGCGTTGCCGTTTGCAATGGCCCTCTGAAACAAACACCGCGCCCCGTGCGCGGTGTTTTTTATCTGACCGTCGTGATTTTTAATGACGGCGTCGTACAGGCCACCACCCGGTTGGGATTTGCTGTCAGTTGGGGTAGTCTGGGGCCTTCTGCTACTCACAGGAGTTCAAGATGATCCTCTCGACGACCCCCACGCTGGAAGGCAAAACCATTCGTGAATACCGCGGCATCGTGGTTGGCGAAGCCATTCTCGGCGCCAACATTTTCAAGGATCTCTTTGCCGGGATCCGCGACATCATCGGCGGCCGCTCCGGCGCCTATGAAAAAGAGCTGGCCCGTGCCCGCGACATCGCCTTCGATGAGCTGAAAGAGCGCGCTGCCGCCCTTGGCGCCAATGCGGTGGTCGGTATCGATATCGACTACGAAGTGGTGGGGCAAAACGGCAGCATGCTGATGGTCAGCATCAGTGGTACTGCCGTGCTGGTGTGATGCGCCACGCAAGGGTTGCCGACAACTGCCGTCGCAGGCAGGGTCACGGATAAAGTGGATAACTGCTGGCTGCCCAAGGGCCGACAACCCGGTTGTCGGCCCTTCTCGTTTATTGATCAATTTCTGTCGTTGCCATACCAGTCGAGCTGGTCGGCCAGAGTGACCACCGAGCCGATAATGATGAGACTCGGGCTCTTCACCTGACGGGCCAGTTCGGCCAATTGCTGCAGCTCGCCGCGCACCACCCGCTGACTGAGCTGGGTGCCTTGCTCCACCAGCGCCACCGGGGTGTGGCCGGGCATGCCGTGGGTTTGCAGCGCATCCTGAATGCGGGTGGCGTGGGCCAGCCCCATGTAGAACACCAGGGTCTGGCGTGGGGCCGCCAGCGCTGACCACTCCTGGGCGATATTGCCCTCCTTGTCGTGGCCGGTGATGAACTGCACCCGCTGGGCATGGTCGCGGTGGGTGAGGGGAATGCCGCTGTAGGCGGCGCAGCCTGAGGCTGCCGTAATGCCCGGTACCACCGAGAAGGGGATGCCCGCCTCGGCCAGGGTTTCCAGCTCCTCGCCACCCCGGCCAAAGATAAAGGGATCGCCCCCCTTGAGCCGCACCACCTGTTTGCCCAGCTGCGCTTGTTCCAGCAACAGCTGGTTGATCGCCTGCTGGGGCACACAGTGGCGGCCCGCCTCCTTGCCAACAAAGATCCGCTCGGCATCCCGGCGAACAAGCGCCAATACCTCCTGCGAGACCAGTCGGTCATAGACCACCACATCCGCCTGCTGCAACTGTTGCAGACCGCTTAGGGTAAGCAGTCCCGCATCGCCGGGGCCTGCGCCCACCAGGGTTACGCTTCCCTTGCTCTGCTGTTGCTCATCGAGTAGCTCGGCGACGCTCTGTTCGGCAGCTTGCTGCTGGCCGCGGGCCAGTTGGCATGCCAGTCGCTCATGGCTAAAGAGCCGCTCCCAGAAACGGCGGCGGGCCAGTTTGTCAGGAATGGCCTTGACCCGCTCACGCAGCTTGCCCGCCAGGGTAGCGAGTTGGCCGAGGTGTTGCGGCAGCATGGCTTCGAGTTTTTCCCGCAGCTGGCGGCTTAGAACCGGCGCCGCGCCTGCGCTGGAGATGGCCACCATCAGCGGCGAGCGGTCGATGATGGCGGGCATGATGGCGCTGCAGTGGGCCGGAGAGTCCACCACATTGCAGAAGATCTGGCGCAGGTTCGCCTCGTTGAAGACTTGCTGGTTGACCTCTTGCTGGTTGGTGGCGGCGATCACCAGCCACTTGCCATCGAGCAGTTCGGGATGAAAATCGGCGGCGCAGACGGTCAGGCGACCCTGCTCGGCCCAGCTCATCAGCTGGGGTTCCAGATGGGGGGCATTAATGGTGATCTTCGCCTTGGTATCGAGCAGCAGACGCGCCTTGCGCACCGCCACCTCACCGCCGCCGACGATCAGGACCGGCTTGTTTTGCAGCTGACAGAAGAGAGGGAGAAAGTCCATAACAGGCTCCGGATGCTGGCCCGTTCGCAATGCCGCGCCGGGCGAGATAGCAGGGTGCGCCGTGACGTACCCGGATGGTTGGGGGAAAGATCCCCCGACGGGAATAAAAAAGGGGAAGGGTGATCTTCGCCCGGGCCAACGACAGATCCCCACCGGTGTCGGCCACTTGATCACGCTTCCCCAAACGAGGTTTTTCCTATTGCAGCGCTTTGACGTGCATGTTGGCGACGTACTGATCTTCGGCCCAGAAGATGCGGTCAGCGACCATGGCTTCCGGGTTGAGGGTGACGCCGCGCAGCACCCGCTCCTTGAACTTGTGATAACCGGCCCGGTCGATAAGGTGACCCATGTGCAGGTAGATGGGTTTGCCATCCAGCATCTCGGCCTCGAACTCGAAAAGGTTCTTGATCACCGCGTGCAGCACCTCTTCGGTGACCCAGTTGAGGAAAAGCTTGCCGGTACGGGGAGTCTTCTTGCTGGTGCGTCCCCCCAGCTTGACCATGTAGAGCTGCTTGGGATCCCGCTGCCAGGCAAGGGTCGGGCAGGCCAACACGCACTCGCCACAGCCGATGCACTTGCTCTCCTCCTTGACCGCCTTGCCATGCTTGATGGCGAGGCAATCCACCGCGTGGTGGCTGCATGCCTTGACGCATGCGCCGCAGCCGATGCAGCGCTCGGCATTGAAGTGGATTTTGGCGATGCCGAGGATGCCGAAGTCGGCCATGTTGGCCTTGGCGCAGTCGTTGGGGCAGCCGGCGATCACCATCTTGAGGTGATAGGGGTTGGGGTAGAGGTGTTTCTCCATCCGCTGGGCCAGCCCGGTGCAGTCGATATTGCCCTTCTGGCAGATGGTATTGCCCTGACAGGCAACGATGTTGCGTCCGCCGATGGTCTGGTAACCGGCTGTTGTGTCCTCTACCTCGATGCCGCAGGTCTCCACCTCGATCTCCTTGATAAAGGGTTCGAGGGCGGCGTTGACCTTGTCCATGTCCTGATACTTGATGCCGGGCATCGCCAGCTTCTGGCGGGTGGTGAGGTGGATCAGGCCGTTGCCATACTGTTCAGCGATCTGCTGGGCCACCGCCAGCAGGTGGGCGGGCATGATCCCGCCGGGAATGCGTACGCTGATCATCGCTTCGCCGCGCACCTTGGAGAGGCGGTATTCGTTCTTGGCGCGGGCCTTGATGATGTCGATATCGAGACTCATGGTGTTCTTCCTCAGTCGATCAGATGCTGGGCCTGGTCAAAACGAAAGACAGGTCCATCCACGCAGATATAGGTGTCGCCCATCCGGCAGTGGCCGCATTTGCCCACGGCGCAGGCCATGCGGCGTTCGTAGTCGACCCAGATGCGATCCTTGGGGATGCCCCGCTCGAGGAAGGCGAGCACTACGAAGCGGATCATGATGGGGGGGCCAACCACTATCACCTGGATATCCTCCTTGTCAGCGAGATCCAGCTGGTCGATGTAGTCGGTGACCCGGCCAATGCGAAACTGCTCGCTCTCCTTGCCCTCGTCCAGGGTGACGATGAGGTTCTGCTGCTCGGCCCAGAGCGGCATCTCGTGGCGATAGAGCACCGCCTGCTCGTTCTTGAAGCCGAGGATCATGTCGAGGGATTTCACCTCTTCCGGATGTTTGCTGAAGCGGCGCAGCAGCCCCTTGACCGGGGCGACGCCGGTACCGCCCGCCACCACGATGAGGTGCTGGTTGCGGTAGGTCTCCAGCGGATAGCCGTTGCCGTGGACGCCGCGCATCCACACCTTGTCGCCCACATCGAGGGCAAACAGCGCATCGGTTACCTTGCCGACCTTGCGGATCAACAGATCCACATAGCCATCGCCATAGTCGGAGACCGAAATGGGCGCCTCGCCAACGGTGGGCAGGGAGATCTCCACAAACTGGCCGTAGTGGACATCAAAGTCGCGGGAGACCCGAAAGTTCCACTCCAGCTCGGTGTGGCGCTCGATGGCCAGAATGGTGTAGGCCTTGGGCAGCAGGCGGTTTTCGACCACGTCCTGCTGCGGTTCTGCTGTTGCGGTTTGCTGGCACTGGCACATATCAGTTCGCCCCCTGCGCGTTGTCGGCTGCGATGGTCTGTTCGACCACATCGGCCATCTTGTTGATGATGTTGCTAAAGGAGATGTAGTGAGGGCAGCGATCGTCGCAGCGGCCGCAGCCGACGCACATGTGCTCCTCTCCCTGACGGGCCTTGTAGTCGTTGACCTTGTGCAGGGCGCGATAACGCAGGCGCTCGCCATGTTTGGCGCGAAAACCGTGGCCACCGGCCATGTCGCTGAAGCCATCCACCATACAGCTAGCCCATTGGCGACGGCGCTCACCCTGCTGGGGATTCTCCGCATAGGTGAGGTCGTGCACGCTATAGCAGCTGCAGGTCGGGCAGGAGGTGGTGCAGCGGCCACAGCCGATGCAGCGGCTGTCGTACTCGGCCCAGACCGGATGAGCTGTGAGGATCTGGCGGATCCGCTGGGGGTCGTCACAGACGCTGTCCGGGGTGCGTACCTTGACCGGGTTGCTCTGGACAAATTCCGGGGTGAAGTCATCGGATTCACCCAGTTCGGCAAAGTAGCCGAGCAGCTCGGGATCCTTCACCTCAATACGGGCACCCTCATCGCTCAGACGAATGGCGGCGGCGTAGTCCTGGGTCTCGTTGCTGCCCATGGAGACGCAGAAGCAGTTCTCGAAGCTCTCGCGGCACTCCAGCAGTACCAGCTTGAGCTTGCTGCACAGTCTGGCGTAGTAGACGTCGCTGTTCTGGCCGTTTTTCAGGTAGACCTGATCCAGCCTGTGCAGAGCGTGGATATCACAGCTGCGCAAGAACAGCAGGGTGGGCTTGGCCTCCACCTTTGATTCGCGCAGCTCCAGATTGTCGAAGTGGAACAGGGTCTGGGTGATGGGGAGCACCACCTCTTTCGGGGAGAAGTGGGACTTCTCCTGCCACACCAGCTCGGCCGGATGGCGGATGCTGTGGTAGGTGACGTTGTCGGTGTCGGAGAAGCGGCCGCCCCGATATTCGGCCGCGGGCGCCATGATCCGGTAATCGGGCAGCAGCCGCTCGAACAGCTGCGCCAGCGCGGGATGGGTGAGAAGAAACGACATAAATAAACACCTTGTATGAGGGTGAGATGCCCTGGCATAGGGATGAGGAGCGGGCCGGTCAGGATGTCTGGCACCGGTTCTGGCCGCGCTTGCCTCGCCACGGTCTGTTTTTATGACTCATGTTGCTCAACTGACCCGATTGTTATTGTGTTGGCGGCGCGTGCGTCGCGGCAGGTCGGGTCATGCCTGTAAAACCCTTATCAATTGAGCAGGGCGGCCTGATAGCCTGCGCACTTGCCCATCACGTATCCCATCTCCAGCTTGTTGATATCGCGGGTAAAACGGGAAACGGGGAAGTAGTCAGCCGGGGCGATCACCTCGATCTGGCAGTCCTCCGGCGGATTGGCGATAAAATCGAGCGCCTCGTTGTAGCTGCGATCCCGCTGCTCCAGCGCCTGTGCCAGCGCGGGGCGGGTCTTGAGCAGGGTACGGATCATCCAGGGGAAAGGCATCGGCTTGAGCCGATAGCCAAGGGGCTCGGAGAGGATCACCGTCAGGTGACGGGCACCGCGGCGGTAGGCTTCGATCACCGGGATGGAGTCGGCCACCCCCCCATCTGTCATCGGTACCCCGTGTACCTCCGGGTATTCGTGGGAGGCGAGGGGAATGGCGCAGCTGGCGGGCAGCACCTCGTTCATGTTCTCCGGCTTTACCCGGATGTACTCCGCCTTGCCGGTCAGGGTATTGGTCACCACCGCATAGAAGGGGATGCCGGTCTCCCGGTAGGCGTGAATGTCGAGGGGATACTTGCGACAGCTGGTGTTCCACAGCCAGTGGATATCCACCAGATTGCCCCCCTTGGCAAAGCGCAGGGGATCCATAAACTGCTGGCTGCACGCCAGTTTGGTCAGGATCTCGTGGCTGCGGCCATGCTGGCTGGCGAGATAAGCCAGCAAGTTGGTAGCTCCCGCCGAGACGCCGATGGCGAAGTCAAAGGGGCGATAGTCATGCTCGATAAACGCATCCAGCACGCCGCTGGCAAATATGCCGCGCATGGCACCGCCTTCTACAACCAATGCGCTGGGGGATGCGTTTTTGTTCATGACAGGCACCTCATTGATAAGTCAGAGAGAAAAAGTGGGAAAGAGAATGTCCGGGCTGTCAGGCCGACCATTCTGACAACCAACCGGGGTTGGCCATCGCAATGAGGTCATTCTAGGAAGGGGATGGTGTTTAGAATATCTGTTAATAATGAATCAAGTGTTTTGTATTTCTAAACGATGGTGATAAACCCGTTGTGATCAAAGGGATTGTGTAGGAGTCTCAACGACTCTGTGATGGCTGGATATTGGCAAGGATGAGTGTGTCATGACGTTATTGGTTCCCCCGCTGCTCCAACGTGGCGATACCATCGCTTTTTACTCCCCCTCCAGCGCGGCGACCGCCTGGGCACCCAACCGTTTTGCCCGCGCAAAAGCCTTTCTTGAGGGGCAGGGCTTTAGGCTCAAGGCGGGCAGCCTCACCGGCCAGCAGGATCACTGGCGCTCCGGCTCCATTGCCGCGCGGGCCGAGGAGCTCAACGCCCTTATTCGCGACCCAGAAGTACGCTGCATCATGTCGGTGATTGGTGGCAGCAACTCCAACTCCCTGCTCCCTTACCTCGATTTTGATGCGCTCAAGCGCGACCCCAAGATCATCGTCGGCTACTCCGATGTGACGGCGCTGCTGCTCGGCATCCATGCTCAAACTGGCCTGGTTACCTTTTATGGCCCGGCGCTGGTGGCCTCCTTTGGCGAGTTGCCGCCGCTGGTGGATGAGACGCTGGCCAGTTTTTTGCAGATTGCATTGGCCGATGAAGCTGGCGTCCCCTGCACGCTGCCTACGCCAGCGCAGTGGAGCGATGAACGGCTGGATTGGGAGAACCAAACCCGGGCCAAGCAGTGCCAGCCCAATCGGCTGATCTCGGTGGGCTCAGGCCGGGTTGAGGGACGGCTGATGGGCGGCAACCTCAACACCATGGCGGGGATCTGGGGCTCTCCCTATATGCCAGCCATCGAGTGCGGCGACATTTTGCTGCTCGAGGACAGCCTGAAATCTGCCGAGACGCTGGAGCGCTCCTTTGCCCACCTCAAGCTATGCGGGGTGTTTGATCGGATCGGCGCGCTTATCCTCGGCAAGCACGAGTTGTTCAACGATCAGGGTAGCGGCAAGCGCCCCCTCGATATCCTGCTGGAGGTGGTGGGGGAGCCGAGCTTCTCCATTCTGGCGGAGTTTGACTGCGCCCATACCCACCCCATGCTGACGCTGCCGCTGGGCATCGAGGTAGCGCTCGATCTCGACCGCCAGCAGCTCACCTTGCTGGATCCCTGGTGGGATGACTGTTGAGGCTATGTTGCCAAGGGAGATGAAGCACACATGCTATGTGCTGAAGAGGATTGATGAATGCTCGACACCGCCCATCAAGGGTAGTTTGCGGCAACAAGCGCGACTCGGGAGCGCGCTTGTTGCCATTGGCTGGATTACCAGCGGTAGGTTTTCAGCAAGGCCTCCAGTTTTTGACACTGCTCGACCAGCTGGATACTGGCGAGGTTGGCGGCATGGGCCTGACCCAGAGTGTCATTGGACGTATTGCGAATGTCGCTGACCGCGTGATCCACTTCGCTGCAGACCCTGTCCTGCTCTTCTGCTGATTGTGCCATCTGGGCGTTGAGGTCATTGATGCTGGCGATGCGTCCAATGATGTTTTGCATGGCCGCCAGGGTCGCCTCTGTCTTGCTGATGCTCTCACCGGCTTTGCTTTTTGCATCCCCGATCACCACAACGGCGCTTTGGGCCTCGTTTTGCAGGGCGGCGATCATCTGGGAGATCTCCTCGCTGGCGGCACGGCTACGGTTGGAGAGGGCCCGCACTTCATCGGCTACCACCGCAAAGCCACGGCCTTGCTCGCCGGCCCTGGCCGCTTCAATGGCGGCGTTGAGGGCCAGCAGGTTGGTCTGATCGGCAATCCCCTTGATCACCTCAAGCACACCGTCAACGGCGAGGCAGCGGCTATCGAGTTGCTGGATCACCTGATCCACCCGATCAATTTCTGCCGACATCTCGCCCATATCTATGATGGAGTGCTGGGCGAGGCGGCTGGTATTGGCGGCATCCTGATTGGTGAGGGCGGAGAGCTCGGCGCTCTTGCGGGCATGTTCGCGCACTTCGTGGGAGCTTGCCGCAAGCTCGCTTACAGCGGCGGCAACCTGAGTGGTCATCGACTCTTGCTGACGGGCCGAGTTTTCTGTCTGGGTCGCCACCTGACGGATCTGGCTCGACTCCTGATAGAGCTGATGGGTCGCCCCTTCTACTTCCTGCAGGCTGTGCCTGAAGCCCTGCACCATCTCATTGACGGCACGGGTCATCTGGCCCAGCTCATCCTGACTCTGGTTGAGCAGGGGGATAGCGAGGTTACGCTCTTTGGCCATCTGGAGCATGGTACGTTGCAGTTGCCGCAGCGGGTGTTTTACATAGCGTTGCAATACCCACCACAGCAGGCCGAAACCGAGGCTGAAGACAAGGGCCAGACTGCCGCTCAGGATCAGGTTGTTGTGGCGGATCTCGCCGAAGGTATGGCTGAGATCGTAACTGATCCGCACCGCTCCCATGACAGTGCCTTCAGGCACTTGATGGCAGGTGGTGCACTGGGTACCGCGATACTCCTTGTAGGCTTTGAATGGCTTGATCAGGGTGAGCTGGTTACCCTGTTGCTGCAGGATGGTTTCCCCCTGATTGATGGCGCGTTCGTCGAAGCTGTCCTGGGCTTTCTGGTCCGGGAAACCCGGGCCAAACAGGTTGCTGACGGCCGGGGCGCGGATCAGACGAGCCTCGACAATGCCCGCTTCACTCTTGAGTTTGGTCTGCACTATCTGCCGGTTGGCCATGCCACCTGTCATCATCAGCACGTTGACCTGATCCATATAGGTGTTGGCCATGCTCTCAACCTTCTCCTCTGCCAGCCGGATGGCGAGATCCCGTTGCAGCCAGGCAGAGAGCTCGAAGCTGAGGCCAAAGGTGGTGCTGATGACCAGCGCAAGAGGGAGAAAGATTTTCCAGTTCAGGGAGAGGTTATGCATAGTCGGGGCGTTCCATGCGTTGTTGTGTTTTATCTGTTCCAGCTTCATCTGAGCGTAGGCGAGGAGAGCAAGAATGATGGTTCTCTATCGGCACACCATAACCGCTCTTTAGTAAATAATCTGTTAAGCGGATCGGTAATGCTGGTTGCCAAAATGACTTCGACGAGCTGCACGGCTCTGCGGGTTGATCCAGAACAAAATGCCAGTAACGATAATCGTTATCATTGTCATTATTTGCTAAATAGTGACCACCATGAATCTGACCCCTTCCATGACCGGTATCTCCTCGCCGGATCCCCTCAAGTTTGCCTTTAGCGCCAAGACCTCGGCCCACGCCAGTCGGGGAGGGATGCGCCCCTTCCCGCTGGATGAGGCTGGCTGGCAGAGCTGGTGGCAGCGAGAGAGTGAAGCTGAGGAGCGCGCCCTCTACATCCATATTCCGTTTTGCCGCAAGCGCTGCAGCTTCTGCAATTTCTTTGAAAATGGCGCCAATCCGGCGCGGATCAACCGCTATGTCAACGCCTTGTGCGCCTCCCTTGCGCAGGCGGCTGACACCCCGCTGGCGCAGAGCATGCCATTTTCAGCCGTCTATGTGGGGGGCGGTACGCCGACCGACATGAGCGCCGACGAGCTGGCCATGCTGGCCGCCGTGATCCGCCGTTTTCCTCTGGCGGCGGATGCCGAGGTGACGCTGGAGGGGCGGCTCAACGGCTTTGATGATGAGAAATGGCAGGTGGCGCTGGCGGGGGGCTTCAACCGCTTCTCATTCGGGGTGCAGAGCTTTGATACCCGGGTGCGTCAGCAGGCGGCCCGTTTCGATGACAGGGAGACCTTGCTGACCCGTCTGGGTGAGCTGACCCGGGATGATGCGGCTGTGATCGTGGCGGATCTCATCTTTGGTCTGCCCGGTCAGGATGATGCCGTGTGGCAGCAGGATATCCGCGATGTGATGGCGAGCGGTGTACACGGGGTCGATCTCTACCAGCTCATCGCCATGCAGGGCACCAATCTGGAGCGGGCGCAGGAGAAGGGCACCCTGGATTGGCTCGCCGATGGCCAGCAGCGGGCGGCCATGTATGCCTATGGCGGGGCGCAACTGGAAGCCCACGGCTGGGAGCGCCTCTCTTGCAGTCACTGGCGGCGCAGTCCGGCCGAGCAGAGTCGTTATAACCAGATGGCCAAGCGCGGTGCGGAGATCCTCCCCTTTGGCGCCGGTGCAGGAGGCAACATTCTTGGCCATGGCTTGATGTATGGACGGGATCTGGCCCCCTGGCACGATGCGCTGGCCAGCGGCAAGCGGGCGCCCGGGATGGTGATGGGGCGCAATCCCAATGCAAGGATGGACGGTCTGCTGCGTGGCGCCCTCGACAGTGGCGTGCTGGCGCTGGATCGTCTGCCAACGCCTTTGCTGACCCATCTGATGCCGCTTTTTGCCGCCTGGCAGCAGCACGGGCTGGCCGAGATCGAGAACGCACGGTTGCAACTCACCCTCGCCGGACGCTTCTGGAACGTCAATATGCAGGCTGGCTTGTTCGAGTTCCTGCAGCTCAATCCGCTCGATGGTTCAGCGCCGCCCAGCCATGGTACTGCCGGGGTACGCCATTCGCTGGTTTGAGCCCGAGCGGAGCATTTGCACGGAGCACTTGCATGGCTCCGAGCGATCCATAACGAAAGAGGGAACCTTGCAGGCTCCCTCTTTTGGCTTGGCAGTCAGCGTCGCGCGAGCTTACTCGTCGCTGCTCTCCTGATAGCTGTCGCGCATTGCTTTGGGCAAGCGGCGCATCGGCGCAAAGCCGATATCCTCGCCCACCACTTCGCGCTTGCGGGACTTGTTTTGAGGAGACTGGGCGGGATTTTGGCTGGCGTCACCTTTGGCTTTGCCCTTGCCCGCGGCTGGCTTGCCCTTGGCATTGCTGCTCTTGGCGTTGGCATGACCGCGAGCCCGAGGCGGGTTCTGCACCGGCTTGCTGCCCGGCAGAGTCTGGCGACTCGGCTTGCCACTTGGCTCATACCCTTCCAGGATCTCCACGGACAGGGATTGGCCGATCAGGGCTTCGATCGCCTTGAGCTGACCCAGCTCGTCCTGACTGACCAGCGAGATGGCCTCACCGCCACGACCGGCGCGGCCGGTACGGCCGATACGGTGGATGTAATCCTCCGCCATCTGGGGCAGTTCAAAGTTGATCACGTAGGGCAGTTGATCGATATCGAGACCGCGGGCGGCGATATCGGTCGCTACCAGCACTCGCACCTCGCCACTGCGAAAATCGGCCAGCGCCCGGTTGCGGGCACCCTGGCTCTTGTCACCGTGGATCGCCACGGTATTGAGGCCATCTTTTTGCATCTGCTGGGCGAGGCGGTCGGCGATCTGCTTGGTGCGAACAAACACCAGCACCCGCTGCCAGTTGCCACGGCCAATCATGTGGGAGAGCAGCTCGCGGCGGCGTTCCCGATCCACCTGAATGATGCGCTGGGTCACCTGCTCGGCGGCAGTATTGCTGGGGTCCACCTCGATCAGGGTGGGGTCGTTCAGCAGGTCATCCGCCAGCGCCTTGATGTCGTTTGAGAAGGTGGCAGAGAAGAGCAGGGTTTGCCGCTCTGCAGGCAGCGCCTTCATGATGCGGCGGATGTCGACGATAAATCCCATGTCGAGCATGCGATCCGCTTCATCCAGCACCAGCACTTCCAGCTGGCTCAGGGTCAGGGCGCCCTGGGTCAGCAGATCCAGCAGACGGCCCGGGGTGGCGACCAGAATGTCCACCCCCAGCTTGATGGCGTCCAGATTGGGCTTGATGCTGACACCGCCATAGGCGATCAGAGTCTTGAACGGCAGGTGGTGGGCATACTTTATGATGCTCTCGCCCACCTGTGCCGCCAGTTCGCGGGTCGGGGTGAGCACCAGGGCGCGCACCTGACGTCGGCCGCGGCCATGGTTGGCCAGCAGACGCTGCAACATCGGCAGGGTGAAACCGGCCGTTTTGCCTGTGCCTGTCTGGGCACCGCCGAGCACATCCTGACCAGCCAGAATAGCCGGAATGGCTTGCTGCTGGATGGGGGTTGGCTGTTCGTAACCCAGCTCCTTGACGGCCCGCAGGATGTGCGGGGACAGACCCAGTTCGTTGAATGACATGTTCGAGAGAAACTCCTGAGATGAGCCTTTGGCTCAACGGGCAGCCAGCGTATTGGGGCCAGCCACGATATGGAAATGATAACGGGGGCGTAATATAGCAAAAGAGCGGCCGCTGCGCAGTAGCTGTTGTACCGGCCGCTCTTTTGTATCGCGAAAAGCAATCAGAGTAGGTCGCGGATGGGGGTGACCAGACTCTCCGGCTTGGTGGTGGGAGCAAAGCGGTCAACCACCTTGCCATCACGGTCGATCAGGAACTTGGTGAAGTTCCACTTGACGTTTTCGAGCCCCAGCAGCCCCGGTTGCTCTTTCTTGAGCCATTGATAGAGGGGGTGGGCCTGTTCACCGTTGACATCGCACTTGGCCATGATGGGGAAGCTGACCGGATAATCGAGAGAGCAGAAGCGAGCGATCTCGTCCGCATCCCCCGGCTCCTGATTGCCGAACTGGTTGCAGGGGAAGCCCAGGATCACCAACCCCTCTGGCCCCAGCTCGCGATAGAGGGCTTCCAGCCCCTCGTATTGAGGAGTAAAGCCACATCGGCTAGCCACATTGACCACCAGTACCACCTTGCCCGCCAGTTGAGTCAGCGGGTAGGGGCTTCCATCCAGTTGTTGCAAAATAAGGTCGGGCAGAGGCATAAGCAGATCCTTCTCGTGGTTATCCGTGGGGTGTCAGGTCGGTTGTGGCGATGAGCGCCAGCCTAACGACATGATGGTGATGTGGCTACGGTATCGGTTGGCTCTTTTAACGGCAAGGTGAGAGCAAGGATCCGTCCCCTTGATTGCAAGGGCCATCACAGTTTCGACAGCCAATACGCTCCATGGCAGCGCGGGATCACAACTGGCGACAAAAATGCGGGGCGGCGGTCAGCAACTCGCGTATTGATGTTGGGACTTCTCAAGAGAAGCAAACCGGTTTGTGACTTTGCCGGTAAGTCGCTACAAAGCGCCCTCTTTCTACTCATTGTGAGCCAATCTTGGACTATCAAGCTGCCATGGATGCCATTTACACCTGGGGATGGGTGATAGTGGATGATTTTTTGACCGCCACCGAGGTGGATGCCCTCAAAGCCTGTTTGCCAAGCGAATGGCAACCGGCCGGGATCGGCCGTGACGCCCTGCACCAGGGCAATCCCGACATTCGCCGTGACCAGATCCACTGGCTGGAGCCCTCCCTCGGTGCGCCGGTGGCTGACTACCTCGCCCGGATGGAGTCCCTGCGTCTTGCCGCCAACCGGATGCTGATGCTGGGATTGTTCGACTACGAGGCCCACTTCGCCCGCTATCGCAGCGGGGATTTTTACGCTACCCATCGGGATGCCTTTGCCGGTCGCTCCAACCGCCGTCTTACCACCGTGTTTTACCTCAACAACGACTGGCTGCCCGAAGCGGGTGGAGTGCTGCGCATGTATGACGACAAGGAGCTGTTTCTGATGGATGTCAGCCCCAAGGGGGGGCGGCTGGTCATGTTTCTCTCCGAGGAGTTTCCCCATGAGGTGCTGCCTGCCAATCGCGAGCGCTACAGCATTGCCGGTTGGTTTCGGGTCAATGGCAACGGCATGGGAAGGGTCGATCCTCCGCGCTGAGGGGCAATGTGTCCCGATTTTGACACAGGGGAGACTTTTCACTGCAAGAAGTGGGGTCATGGGTCTCCCATCAGCTGACAAGGGTTGATCTCCCTTGCTACACTGGCGCGCACTTATGTTCGTATCTGGCTTCGTCCGGTTTTTATGGTGGTTGGCTTATCAAATGGTCATGACGAGGCCGCTTTTCCCAAGGGATCACATCTAATGAAGAACATGCATGTCTTGCTGCTGTGCGGCGGCGGTGGCTCCGAGCACGAGGTTTCTCTGCGCAGCGCCAATTTCCTCGAGCAACAACTGGGCCTTCTGCCCGGTGTCGAAGTGACCCGCGTCGAGATGTTCGCCGATCGCTGGCTCAGTGCCGATGGCCGCGAGTGCAAGCTGGGGCTCGACAAGCTGCTCTCGTTTGACAGCGTGGCCCGTCCGGTGGATTACGTGGTGCCCTGCATCCACGGCTACCCGGGTGAGACCGGCGATCTGCAATCCTTCCTCGAGCTGGCCGGATTGCCTTATCTCGGTTGCGATGCCGAGGCGAGCAAGATCTGCTTCAACAAGATCAGCACCAAGCTGTGGCTCTCCGCCATCGGCATTCCCAACACCCCGTACCTGTTCCTGACTGAGCAAAATGAGGCGGCGCTGGCCGAGGCCAAAGCTGCGCTGGCCAAGTGGGGAAAGGTCTTTATCAAGGCGGCCTCCCAGGGTTCTTCCGTTGGCTGCTACTCCGCCAGCAACGAAGCGGATCTGGTAAAGGGCATTGCCGACGCCTTCGGTTACTCCGAACAGGTTCTGATCGAGAAGGCGGTCAAGCCGCGCGAGCTGGAAGTGGCGGTTTACCAGTATGGTGACGAGCTGGTGGCGACTTATCCGGGCGAGATCTGCGTGCCGCAGGACAAGTTCTACACCTATGAAGAGAAGTACAGCAGCGCCAGCCATACCGAGACTGCACTGCGTGCCGAGGGGTTGACCCAGGTGCAGGCCGATGCGATCCACGAGTATGCCCTCAAGGCGTTCCGTCAGCTGAAACTGACCCATCTCTCGCGCATCGACTTCTTCCTGACTGAGGAGGGGGAGATCCTGCTGAATGAAATCAATACCTTCCCGGGTATGACCTCCATCTCCATGTTCCCGAAACTGCTGGAGCATCACGGTCACCGCTTCGCCGACTACCTTGAGCAGATCCTGCGCAAGGCCAGCTAAGCGTGCTCTCCCGCTCGCGGGATGAAGCAGAACCCAATAAAAAAATCCCCGCCAATCGGCGGGGATTTTTTTATGCCTTTATCAAGCGGGGCAGGCCAGCTTGAAGGGATAAACAGGCGGGGAGGGGATGACTCTTCCCCGCCTGTTGCTAGCTGTGGGGGTTACCGGCGGTTAGCCGCGAGCCACCCGAAAGCGTACGCTGCGGGAGTGGCACGGCGCCAGCTCGCCAAATTCGCCAGCGGCCAGTTCAAGGGGCAAGGGCTGCTCGTCCATCCGCACCGCTTGCCAGTCGTTCAGGGCGTGTTTGCAGCTCACTTTGCCACCCTCCAGCCGCGCCTGCTCGCTCGGGTTGTAGACCCGGATCACCAGCGCCTCTTCATCCTCTGCCTTTTTCAGGGCGCTCAGCACCGGACCGGAGGGGTCCATGGTGAGCAGGCTGAAGTGGAGCGGGGTGGTGAAGCTTGCCTTGTTGAGCTTCATGGCATCGAACGGGATCTTGTTGTAGCAACGCACCGGAGTGAGATAGCTGCGTGCCGCCTGCATCACGTTGGCGCTGATGTGATCGCCGGCAAACGCCAGCAGGCTGAAACGGCAGCTGAGCTTGCCGCGCACCTGAGAGTCCGGGGTCGGCAGCTTGATGCCGGAGGGGCGACCCGGGCGCAGCAACAGCTCCTCTTTACCGAGTACGCCGACCCCGCGCAGCAGGGTGAGTGCCAGGGTGTCGCACTGTTCGCCGATCACTTCAAACTCGCGCAGGCCATCGCTCAGCACCGCCAGCCCCTGCTTGCCATCTTGCAGGGCGACGAAGTTCATCAGCTGCCAGACCGGAATGGGGGCCTCTTTCCACCCTTCAGCCTCCCAGTTCGCCATGGCGCTGTCGCGGGTGGGGCGGGTAATGCAGCCAAACTGGTTGTCGGAGACCACTGTGTCGCTCGGGAAGGGGGTGGGGATCAGCACCCGCACCCGGTGATCATCGACCTGATTGTCGAGCTCCAGTTCGATGTCGATGCGCGGACTCTGATGTGCAAGCGTGATGCGGCAGGTGACATCAAGGTGGCCGCTGCACTGGCGGCTGGCCCGCTCGGCGAGGTTGGCAGGCAAGGCCATGCGAAGCTTGAGGGTGGCGATGCTCTGCCACGCCTGATGGGTGACCTCACGGGTCACCGCAAACTCGGTGGAGTAACGCAGCCACTCGTCCCGCGATGGCGAGTAGTCATATTCGTCGCCATCATCGGAGCCCTCTTCCAGCGTGAGCACCTGATCAAAGCGAGTGCCGCGCAGCTTGTCCAGGATCTGCAAGGTGCCGTTGTCGTTGAGGGCGATGCGGTAAAAATCGTTCTCCAGCAGCTCGCCGCTGGCCGTCACCGGCTGCTCCACTCCCGGCTGGTTGCCCTCAATATGGAGGGTGCAGTAGCCCATGGCCGGCAGCGGATGGCAGAGCTGGATGTCGTACTCCATAAAGGGGTCGTAGTTGCCGTAGTGCACGATCTGTCTGTCTACCAGTCCCGGGTCAATCTCGCGTCTGGCGCGGATGAAGTAGGGGACCGGCTGGCCCGCCTCATCGCTCAGGGCAAAGGATTGGGCGCGAATGCGGATGCTGGTATTGATCACCTCCTGACGGGGGAAGGGCATCAGGTTGAACAGGCAGAGCTTGTCGGCCACCTGTACCCCGTCTTCACACAACGCCACCGGCATGTTGTCGACAATCTTGCGCATGTAGAAGCGGATCAGGTTCTCGGCCATGTCGTCGGCCAGAATGAAGCGGGTCATCACCTCCTGATGCACCTTGTCGCTGCAGCAGCAGCCGATGCTGTCATGGGCGTGGTTCTTCATGATCTCCTTCCACATCTTCTCCAAAAGCCCGTGGTGGTACTCAAAGCCGAGCGCCCAGGCGATGCTTGCCAGCGGCTCGAGGATGTTGACGATCTTGTTCTCGATGGCGGCATGGGCCAGCTTGATGTCCATCCGGGTGGAGGAGATGGTGCGGTGTACCCGCATGTATTTGCCGTCGTTGAACTCCCCTTTGAGGGTGGCCAGCTGATCGCGGCACGCCTCGATGCGCTCGAAGACCTGCTCGAAGCGGCTCATGTGAAATTCACGCTGGGGGTAGATCTCACGCAGCTTGTCGATGATGGCGAAGATGTTCTGTTGCAGCGGCATCTGGTCGTGGCCGTTGGGCAGCAGGATATCCTGGGTCACCGAGGCCTTCTCCAGCACCTCGAAATAGGATTCGAGCCGCTTGCGCAGGCCCGCCTCGTCTTCCGGCAGGTACTTGCCGATGGCGTAGCCGAGCGGCAGTACCTGGGCGGTCACCTCGCTGCCATCGTTGCTTTGCCAGAGGAACTCGGTCTTGTCGGTGCCGTGGCGCTCGGAGCAGCCGCGCCAGAACATGGCCCGCTCGATCCCGAAGCCGTTGAAGATGTGGGGCAGTTGGGAGGACATGCCGAACGAGTCGGGCAGATAACCGATCTTCATCGGCTCGCCAAGGCTCAGGCAGTCGCGCATCCCGTAGAGCAGATTGCGCAGGATGGACTCGCCGCTCACCTGCATGGTGTCGGTCTGGGTGTACCAGGGGCCGATGATGAGCTTACCCGCTTCCACCAGCGCCTTCACCCGGGCCTTGTTCTCGGGCTGGATGGCGAAGTAATCCTCCAGCACTGCGGTCTGGCCGTCCAGCACATAGAACTTGTAGTCGGGGTCGGATTCAAGCCGCGCCAGGATCTCCGCCATGTTGTTGACCAGCAGGATGCGGGACTCCTCGGTGGTGAAGTACCACTCCCGATCCCAGTGCATGTGCGGCGTGATGTGAACTCGTGAAACTGTCATGACAATGATCCTTTGCTGACGCACGGCGGCCTTTGCCTGCCGTGCGGAAAAATAGTCTGTTGAAAAAGTGGTGGTGAAGATGAGCCTTACTCTGCGGTGACCACCTGATAGGTGCCGCGCTGCATGGCGTGACGGCGCCAGCCGATCAGCACCACAGTGGAGATAAGGGTGCCCACCAGCGCTGCACCGAGCCAGACGGCGGCAGCCATCAGGGCACCGTGGCCGCCATCGTGGAGCAGGAAGAGGGAGAAGATGCCAGCCCCCGGGGTGGAGAGACCAATCCCCATGGCTCCCACCATGGCGCCGGTGACCACCGAGCCTGCGAGGAAGGAGCCGATCACCCGGATCGGATCTTCGATGGCCATCGGAATGGCGCCCTCGGTGATCCCCGCCAGCCCCAGCAGCCAGGTGGACTTGCCGGTCTCGATCTCGAAGGTCTGGAACAGGCGTGGCGCCAGCAGGGTGGAGGCAGTGACGGTAAAGGCCGAGACCATCTTGACCGCGCCGAAGATGGCGTAGGGGCCGTAAACCCCGTTGGCCATGGCGCCGAGGCAGAAGGCGTAGGCCGCCTTGTTGACCGGGCCACCCAGGTCAAACGAGCACATAAAGCCGAGCAGGGCGCCCAGTACCAGCGCATTGGTGCCGGAGAGGCCGTTGAGCCACTCGGTGAGGCTGTTGTTGAGCCAGGCTACCGGCTGGCCGATGACAAACAGCATCAGGCTGCCCGCCACCAGGGTGCCGATCACCGGATAGAGGTAAAAGGTAAGAAAGCCGTTGAAGTTGGGGCTCAGGCGCACATGCTGCTTGACCCAGCGCATCAGGTAACCGGCGATCAGGCCGCCGACCACGCCGCCGAGAAAGCCGGAGCCAATCATGTTGGCGGCCAGTCCCGCCGCAAAGCCCGGGCCCAGCGCCGGTTTGTCTGCCAGCGAATAGGCGGTATAGGCCGCCAGCACCGGTACCATCAGGGTGCCCAGCATGCCGCCGCCCAGCTTACGGTACATCCAGAGCCAGGAGTTCTCGGTATCAAAAAGATGTTGCAGGCCGAAGATCTGGGCCAACAGCACAGAGACGGCGAGCACGGTACCGCCTGCCACGATCAGCGGCACGGCGAAGGAGATACCGCTCAGCAGCGCCTGCTTGAGCTCGGTCTTGAGGCTCACCTTCTTGCCGGTCTGCGCGTCGCTCTGGCTGGGGTTGGGCGTCGGGGCGGTGCGCCCGGCCTTGGCCGCTTCCAGCGCATCATTGAGTATCCGCTCGGCATGGCGGATGGGCTCGGCCACCGGCGTCTCGATCCGGGGGATGCCAGCGAAACGCTCCTGCTCCTTGATGGCCACCTCTGCGGCGAAGATGCAGGCCACGGCAGCATCGAGCGCTTCTTGCGGCAGGCGATCCTCGATGCCGTTGGCACCCTGCTTCTCGACCAGTACCCGAATGCCCAGCTTGCGCCCCGCCTTTTCCAGATACTCGGCAGCCATATAGGTGTGGGCGATCCCCGCCGGGCAGGCGGTGACACAGACCACAGTGGGTTGATTTGTATCTAGGTTGTATTCTTTTGCTGGTTGCTTGCCGCTATCCCCTTCACCATCAAGCAGCGCCATCAGTTGCTCGGCACTTTGAGCCGCCAGCACCGCCTCGCGGGTATCGTCATCCACCAGAGCAGTGGTGAGGGTGGTGAGCAGCTGCATATGGGTGGAGCCCGCCTGATCGGTTGGGATCGCCAGCATGAAGATCAGGTTGACCGGCTCGGGGCCGTCGATCCCCTCCCAGCCCAGCTCCTCGCTCAGGGTCGCGACGGCAAAGGCTGCTTCACGCACCGCATCGCACTTGCCGTGGGGTACCGCCAGCCCTTCGCCAAGGGCGGTGGGGCCCTGCGCCTCGCGGGCCATGACCGCAGCCAGAAAGGCGGCCTTGTCGTGCAGCTTGCCGGCCTGATCGAGCCGATCAGCCAGGGCATGAATGGCCGCATCCCGATCGGCAAACCGGGTTTGCAGCGTGATGAGATGGGGGCCGGTAAGACTGGTCAGATTCATGATGATCCTCTGTCAGGTTGGCTTGCCAGCAAGCCGTCATGGTGAAAGTGACAGCGATGCTAACAAACCGGCCGACTGATTTTTGTGAGTGGTATCATACAATTCGCTATTTGTATTGTTTTTGTATTGTTTGGTCAAGGCGATTTGTTAGGTCAAATGGGGCCAAGCCGTTTTGTCTGCCGGGCAACTGGGGTAGAATGGCGCCTCTTCCATTTATCATGGCGCAGAGCCGACGAGGTGGCCTTTCGTGTCGAAAAAACCCATGTATCGCCAGATAGCCGACACCATCCAGCAGTGGATTGCGCAAGGGGAGCTGGCCCCCGGCGATGCCCTGCCCACCGAAGCCGAGCTGCGCGAGCAGTTCGGGGTGAGCCGGGTGACGGTGCGTCAGGCCCTCAAGCAGCTGACCGAACTCAACGTCATCGAGAGCATTCAGGGCAGCGGCAGCTATGTGCGGCAGGAGAAGGTGAACTACGACATCTATCAGCTCACCAGCCTCTATGAGAAGGTGACCGATCCGGCGGCCGAGACCCACAGCGACATTCTCGCCTTCGAGGTGATCAAGGCAAGCAGCGAGCTGGCCGAGCGGCTCAATCTGCTGGAGGGGGCGCTGGTCTACTACGTCAAGCGGGTGCGCTTTATTCGCCAGATTGCAGTGACGCTGGAGGAGACCTGGATGCCGCTCGCCCTCTTCCCCGACCTCAGCTATGCGGTGATGCAGGGCTCCAAGTACCACTACATCGAAGAGGTGAAGCAGTTGGTGATTGACCGCAGCGAGCAGGAGATCATTCCGGTGCTCCCCTCGGCGCAGGTGGTGGAGGCGCTTGGTATTGACCCTGCCAAGCCCATTATCGAGAAGGTCTCCCGCGGTTTTTTGCAAGATGGCACCGTGTTCGAGTTCAGTCGCAACTTCTTCAAGAGCGATGACTACAAGTTCACCCTGGTCGCTCGCCGCGCCAAGGGGTGAGCAGGCGCAAGCACCCGAGATTAAAAAGGCCACCACCGTGTTTGCGGTGGTGGCCTTTGTTTTTGGCAGATTGCCGGGCTGAATGGCAGATTGGCTGGTGGTTTGATGTAGCCGTTCTACTGCGCAGAGTCTTTGATAACTCCCTCGACCCGTACCTGCAGGCTCCCTTGTGCCAGGGTGGTGATGAGCTGATCGCCACTGTTGACCTGATCGGCGCGGCTGATGACTTCACCACGCGCAGTACGGGTGATGGAGTAACCGCGCCCCAGCGTCGCGAGTGGGCTCACCCCGTCGAGGCGGGCGGTGAGCATGGCGAGGCGGTGGCTCGCCAGATCCTGGCGTTTGGCAATCAGCGCATAGAGCCGCTCCTCGGCCAGCTGGTGGCGGCGCTTGCCCACGGCCAGCAAACGTTCCGGGCTCTTGCTCTGCAGGCGCAGCTCAAGGTTGGTAAGGCGCCGCTCCCCCTGATGCAACCGCTGGCGCAGCAGTTGCTGCAAACGGGTGGAGAGCTCGTCGAGGCGCTGGGATTGCTGCTCCAGCCGCCGCTTCGGATCCTGATGGTCGAGCCGCTTTTGCAGCAGGATGAAATCGTGGCGGGCGGCGGTCTGCTGGCGGCTCATCGCCTGCAGCAGCCGCTGCTTGAGGTGAACCAGACGCTGGGCACGGGCGCTCTGATCCGGCGCAACCAGCTCGGCGGCAGCCGACGGGGTAGGGGCACGCAAGTCGGCGGCAAAGTCGCTGATGGTGACATCCACCTCGTGGCCCACCGCGCTCACCACAGGTATGGCGGAGTGGGCAATGGCACGCGCCACCGCCTCTTCGTTAAAGCACCAGAGATCTTCAAGCGACCCGCCACCACGGCCAACGATCAGTACATCCACCTCGGCGCGCCGGTTCGCTTTGGCGATCGCCGCGACGATCTGGCTGATGGCAGCGCTGCCTTGTACCTGAGTCGGGTAGATAAAGACCGGCAGATCCGGCGCACGCCGCTTGAGCACGGTGAGCATATCGTGCAAAGCCGCGCCGGTGGTGGAGGTGATAAGGCCCACCGCCCGCGGTTCGCGGGGCAGCGGCCGCTTGCGACTCTCGTCAAACAACCCCTCGGCGCCGAGGCGGCGCTTGAGCTCTTCAAAGCGCAGCGCCAGCACGCCGTCGCCTGCCGGCTGCATTGATTCGATGATCAGCTGGTAGTCGCCGCGCGGCTCATAGAGGGAGACCCGCGCCTGCACCAGCACCTGCATGCCATCCTGCGGGCGAAACGCCACCCGCCGGTTGTTGCCCTTGAACATGGCGCAGCGCACCTGCGCCGACATGTCCTTGAGCGAGAAATACCAGTGGCCGGAGCTTGGCATCGCCAGATTGGAGAGCTCGCCGGTCAGCCACACCAGCCCCAGATCCTGCTCCAGGATCATGCGCACGGCGCTGTTGAGGCGGGTGACAGTAAAGACCTGCTGTTGCCTGTTTTGGCCGGATTCGTTGCGATAGTTCAAGGCGGTTCCTGCGCACGGTTCCTCGCCAGCGAAGGCGGAGGAGAGAAACAATGTCGCCATCTTACCCCACTTCACCTCGTCCGCCGAGTCAATGGATCAGGTTGGTCACTCCTCCCTGCAAATCGGTGTTGCATGGAAATGAAAGCGCTATCAATCACATACAGCCAATAGCGAAGTCGATGGTGGTCACATTTTGCGCGTATTCGCCATGAATTGGTTATGGGGAACTCTAGACTGATCGGGCTCATCCGAAGGCGGGACTGTAGCGGATGGGGGAATGCCGGGGCACACCGGCATCACACACAAAACAATGAAAATAAAGGACTATCAATGGCTAGATGGATACTCGCGGCCGGATTGTTGGGAACCCTGATCACGGCGCCGACGTCGGCGGCGGAGTGGTTCTTCCGGGGCACCGCGAATGGATGGGCGGCGACCGCCATGACGTCGACGGACGGCGTCAATTTTGATACCTGCCAGCGCTTCGTGAGCGGGGATGCCAGCGGCGGACCGCGCTTCAAGATAGACAGGTACGGCAACTGGCAGCAGAGCTACCCGGCGGCCGACTACGGGGTCAATGCCAACACGGCGTACCAGATCCGCATCAACGCCAGCACTCAGGCGGTGAGCGCGACGGCGGTGGCCAGTTGCGAGGCCTCGGGGTTTGCCAGCACCTTGCCGCAACTCAACGTACGCGGCACCTTCAACGGCTGGGCAAGCCTCCCCATGACTCTGGTAGGGGATCACCTGTGGCAGGTGGAAGCCTACATGGATGGCAAGGCGAGCCAGCGCCTCAAGTTTGATCAGGCTGGCGACTGGGCCGTCAACTTTGGCGACAGCAACGGCGACGGCGTGCTGGAGAAAAGTGGCGGCGACATCTTCTGGAACGCCGTGGGTACGGTGCGCATCCAGGTCAACGACCAGACCCTGGTCTACAGCATCACCCCCCTTGGGGATGACAACCAGCCGCCGCTCGCGGTCATCACCCCGGGGAGCACGGTGAATGTGACCCAGGGGGCGTCACTGACCTTGAGCGGCAGCGACTCTACGGATCCCGACGGCCAGATCACGAGCTATCTGTGGAGCAGCGGCGAGACCACGGAGAGCATCGTCGTCAGCACCACCCAGACCGGCACCTTCACCTATGGCCTCACGGTCACCGACGATCAGGGCGCCAAGGGCAGCAGCAGCGTGAGCGTGGTGGTTGGGGCAGGACAGAGCAGCGACAGCTGGTACTTCCGGGGCACGACCAACAACTGGGGGCTCACCCCCATGACCATCGAGGATGGTACCACCTTCTGCACCGAGCAGGCCTTTGGCAGTAACAACCCCCGCTTCAAGATTGACCACAAGGGGGACTGGACCGAGGCGTATCCGGCCCAGGATTACCTGGTTAGCGCCAACACCCGCTATCGCATCTGCTTTGACAGCCTGCGCAAGGCCATCGAGGTGGAGACGCTGGCCGGGGCCGATCTGCAGGCCCCCACGGTGACGGCCACCCCGGCCCCGGGGAGTTATCTGGACAGCCAGTCCATCACCCTGGGGGTGAGCGACGATCAGGACAGCGCCCCCGCCGTGCATTTCACCACGGACGGCAGCCAGCCCACCACTGCGTCGGCCCGCTATGCAGGCCAGCCCTTGGTGGCGAGCGACAAGGGGAGCGGCACCGATCTGGTGATCCGCACCCTTGCCATTGACGCCAGCGGCAATCAGCGCGAGCAGCGCTTCGAGTACCGTATCGGCGAGCAGGGTGTGGCGAGCGGCGATTTTCGTGCCGAGAGCATCTACTTCCTGCTGACCGCCCGCTTCTATGATGGCGATCCCAGCAACAACTACCATAACCGGGATCGCTACAAAGCGGGGGATCCCCATTGGCGCGGCGACTTCAAGGGCTTGATCGCCAAGATCGACTACATCAAGGATCTCGGCTTCACCGCCATCTGGGTGACGCCACCGGTGGAGAACCGCTCCGGCCTCGACTACCACGGCTACCACGCCTACGACTTCTACCGGGTCGATCCCCGTCTGGAGTCGTCGGGGGCGGGTTACCGGGAGTTCATCCAGGCGGCCCACGCCAAGGGGCTCAAGGTGATCCAGGATGTGGTGCTCAACCACTCGAGCCAGTACGGCCTGCGCGGCAAGACCTGGATCGATCGCCTGCCCGTCAAATACTACGTACCGGCGGGGTCGAGCCAGGGGCTCATCAACAACGGCCCCTATCAGGGCAACCTCGGGGACTACGCTAGCGCCAACCGCTGTGACGACGACAACCCGGTGGCTCCCGACTGGTACAAGGCCCGCTGCCAGTCCGATCCGGCGGGCACCCAGCCTCTGGTGGACCCCAAGACAGGCGCCACCGTGCCGAGTGCTGGCTACAACCCCAACCGCTTCTTCGGCATCGACGCCCAGACCCTGGATCCCGCCTGGTATCACCTGGACGGTTTCATGTCAGGCGGTGACTGGGAGAGCCCGCTCGCCCTGCAGCGCAAACACATGGCGGGGGATTGCATCGATCTCGCCACCGGCAACCAGAACGTCAAGGACTACCTCAACGGCGCCATCCGCCAGTACCTCGACATGGGGGTTGACGCCATTCGCATCGATACCTTGAAGCACATCGAGCGGGACGAGCTGCTGACCTATGTCCACGACTGGCAGGCCCACAAGCCGGGGTTGTTCGTCTTTGGCGAGAACCTGGTCAAGGGCACCGGCTGGGGCTCTGAGCTGGCCAACGACAATGCCTCGGCGGTGATCCGTCCCTGGTGGTATACCCGCACCACGCCGAACCCGGCGGATCCCCGGGCAGGGGGCGATTCCGGCCTCTCTGTGCTGGACTTCTCCCTCTTCTCCACCTTCCGTGACAACGTCACCCGGGGGAGCTTTGGCGGGGTGGGCGGGATCTTTGCCATGGACTGGGTCTATGGGGATGCCACCAAGCTCATCACCTTCTTCCAGAACCATGACGTGGGGCCGGACAACGACTTCAAGTACCGCTACGGCGGGGAAGAGGGCAATGCGGCCATGACCTACAACCTGCTCTGGACGGCACGGGGCATCCCGACCCTCTACTACGGGGAGGAGGTGATGTTCCAGGCGGGCAAGCCTCAGGATATCGACGGGGCCACCATGACGGTGGATCAGACTGGTCGTGCCTACTACGGGGAGGTGCTGGACAACCCGGCCACTCCGAGCCACCCGCTCTACCAGCACATCAAGCGCCTGAACCAGATCCGCAAGGCGGTGCCAGCCCTGCAGAAGGCGCCCATGAGCCAGGTGAACGAGTGGGGCAGCGGCATCAGCTTCGTGCGTGACCTGAGCGCTCAAGGCAGCTACGCTGCCGTGGGCCTCGCGGCCAGTTCGGCCCAGCAAATAAACCTGAGTGGCCTGAAGAACGGCACCTATACGGATGCGGTGACCGGCGCGAGTCAGAACGTCAGCAACGGCAGTCTGAGCTTTGCGGTGCCCGCCTATTCGGCACGGGTCTGGGTACTGAACGGCCCGGGCAAGGTGGGCGTTGACGGTAAATATCTCAAATAAGGAAAGCCTGTCACAGTGTGCAGCGAGTCGGCCTTGGGGCCGACTTTTTTATGCCGCATATCAAGGGATCGAGGGAGATGGACCAGACGGGGAAGGCAATAAGCAGTAGCGTCGACATCGCTTGGGAGCAAGCGGCATCCGAGGGTGGCTTGCTCTGTTATGGTGCTTTCGCCCCAAAGTGGTGCGCATCATCGACATTGGCAGCAGGAACCCACCTTGGAGAAATATGCCGTATCCACCCTATGCCCCTCCTGTGACGAGCATGATTCATGCTGCCATGTGGCACCATATCAACATGATCCACTTAATAACGGGCTTTAAAAGGGGAGATGGTGAGCTGCCTTCAGTGTGGCTGGTCAAACATGCTGATGCAGCCTGATGTTTGTCCCATGAATGGGTGTGTTGCTCCTGTCATAGGCAGAATGTCGGAATTTAAATTTGATTTTTCAGCTTATCCTGGATGCTTGTGTTGATTGGCGCTTTTTTTGCTGAGTCTTGTGATGTCGGCAGGGGGACCGGCAGGGGGACCGGCAGGGGAAATGGCCAGGGCGCCCGAGTATGCCGACCCCTTCGGCCCAGTGACTGGTGCCCTGATGTCACAGCAAACATGGAGAGGAGTCATATGGAGAGTGAAATGACCATGTCGCCCGTGCCGGCGACCAAAGCCCTGGCCCACACCCTCAAGGACGATGTTTATGGCATGGTGCTCGGGGTCATGTTTATCGCGGTCGGTCTCAACCTGCTCAAGTGTTCCGGCATGATCACCGGTGGCATCGCGGGCATCGCCCTGCTGCTCGCCCATGTCAGCAGTTTGCCCATCGGGGTTCTGTTCTTCATGGTCAACATGCCCTTCATGGTGTTTTGTTACTTCACCATGGGGCGCGCCTTTACCATCAAGACGCTGATCGTCAACGTTACCCTCTCGGCGGCCACCCAGGCGGTACCGCTGCTGCTGACGGTGAGCTATGTCCACCCACTGTTTGCCGCCTTGGTAGGGGGGACCTTTCTCGGCATGGGGGTGTTGTCTCTGGCGCGCCACAATGCCTCCGTAGGTGGCACCGGGGTGGTAACGCTCTGGCTGCAACGGCGCGTTGGCATCAACGCGGGAAAGAGCCAGATGGTGCTTGATGTGCTGGTGTTTGCACTCTCCCTGCTCACCTTGCCACTGCCCTTGCTGCTCTGGTCCACCCTGAGTGCGCTGGCGATGAACGCCATGCTGATGAATTGGCACAAGCCAGGTCGCTATCAGGGAAACTGAACACCCGGCTGCACATAATTGGATCATTGAAAATGCTGTTCCGGGAGGTTGGAGGGAGAAAGGGGCTCAACGACAAAAAAGATCATCTTGTCGTGAAAAAAGGCATGATTACAGCTGAATTTATTAGTTTTTTGCGCCGTTGGCCGCCTAAAAGAGGGCTATGCCATAAAAAATTCAAAAAACTTCTTTACCAGTGACCAATGCGTGAGTAAACTTCGTCGGCAATATTTTACACCCCCACTTCCTCAACGGTGAGATATTGCCATGCTCAGGATTGCCAAAGAAGCGTTAACCTTCGACGATGTACTGTTGGTTCCCGCCCACTCCGAAGTTCTTCCCAATACTGCCGATCTGCGTACCAAGCTGACCTCCGCCATCAGCTTGAACATCCCGATGATCTCCGCTGCCATGGACACAGTGACCGAAGCCCGTCTGGCTATTGCACTGGCCCAGGAAGGCGGTATCGGCTTTATCCACAAGAACATGTCCATCGAGCAGCAGGCTGCCGAAGTGCGCAAGGTCAAGAAGTACGAGAGCGGCGTGGTCACTGACCCCGTTACCGTGCGCCCTGACATGACCATCGCCCAAATCAAGGAGCTGAGCCACAAGAACGGCTTCGCCGGTTACCCCGTGGTGACTGACGGCAATCAGCTGGTCGGTATCATCACCGGCCGCGACGTGCGCTTCGTGATTGACCTCTCCCAGACCGTTGAACAGATCATGACCCAGAAAGATCGTCTGGTCACCGTGCGTGAAGGGGCCCCTCGCGAAGAGGTGGTTGCCCTGATGCAAAAGCACCGTATCGAAAAAGTGCTGGTGGTGAACGCCGACTTCAAACTCAAGGGCATGATCACCGTTAAAGATTTCCAGAAAGCCGAGCGCAAGCCCCACGCCTGTAAAGATGACAAGGGTCGTCTGCGGGTCGGTGCTGCGGTTGGTGCCGGTGCCGGTAACGAAGAGCGCGTCGCTGCGCTGGTGGAAGCCGGTGTTGACGTGCTGCTGATCGACTCCTCCCACGGCCACTCCCAGGGCGTGCTGGATCGCATCAAGGCCACTCGCGACGCCTATCCGGATCTGCAGATCATCGGTGGCAACGTGGCGACCGCCGCAGGCGCCAAGGCGCTGGCTGCTGCCGGTGTCAATGCGGTCAAGGTCGGTATCGGCCCGGGCTCCATCTGTACTACCCGTATCGTGACCGGCGTGGGCGTGCCCCAGATCACCGCCATCTCCGACGCTGTTGACGCGCTGGAAGGCACCGGCATTCCGGTGATTGCCGATGGCGGTATCCGCTTCTCCGGCGACATCGCCAAGGCCATCGCCGCGGGCGCCAGCTGCGTCATGGTCGGCTCCATGTTCGCCGGTACTGAAGAAGCACCGGGCGAGATCGAGCTCTATCAGGGTCGCTCCTTCAAATCCTACCGTGGTATGGGTTCTCTGGGCGCCATGTCCAAAGGCTCCAGCGACCGCTACTTCCAGACCGACAACGCCGCCGACAAGCTGGTGCCGGAAGGCATCGAAGGTCGCGTGCCGTACAAGGGCCGCCTCAAAGAGATCATCCATCAGCAGATGGGCGGCCTGCGCTCCTCCATGGGCCTGACCGGCAGCGCCACCATCGACGACATGCGCACCAAGGCTGAGTTCGTGCGCATCTCCGGCGCCGGGATGAAAGAGTCCCACGTCCACGATGTGACCATTACCAAAGAAGCCCCCAACTATCGGATGGGCTGATAAAACGGGGCCCTGCGCCCCGTTTTTCCACCCTTTTTTTATCCCGTGCCCTTTGTGACAACATCAGCCTGATGCAGGAATAAAATGACTAAAGACATTCACCAGCACCGTATCCTTATCCTCGACTTCGGTTCCCAGTACACCCAGCTGATCGCCCGCCGTGTGCGCGAAATCGGCGTTTATTGCGAACTGTGGGCCTGGGACGTAACCGAAGAGCAGATCCGCGAATTCAATCCGAGCGGCATCATCCTCTCCGGCGGCCCCGAGTCCGTCACCGAAGCGGGCAGCCCCCGTGCCCCCGAGTATGTGTTCAACGCCGGTGTCCCAGTGTTCGGCATCTGCTACGGCATGCAGACCATGGCCGAGCAGCTGGGTGGCAAGGTGCAATCCTCTACCGAGCGTGAATTCGGTTACGCCAAGGTGGAAGTGCTGGGCGAAGCTGGCAAGAGCAGCGCCCTCTTGCGCAATATCGAAGATGCCATCGCCGACAACGGCAATGCCCTGCTGGATGTCTGGATGAGCCACGGTGACAAGGTCACCACCATTCCGGCCGACTTCACCACCATCGCCCAGACCCCGACCTGCCCGCACGCGGCCATGGCGTGTGAGGCCAAGCGCTTCTACGGCGTGCAGTTCCACCCGGAAGTGACCCACACCCGTCAGGGTGCCCGCATGCTGGAGCACTTCGTCAAAGACATCTGCGGCTGCGAATGCCTGTGGACCCCGGCCACCATCATCGACGACGCCGTTGCCCGCATCCGCGAGCAGGTGGGCGACGATGAAGTGATCCTCGGTCTCTCCGGTGGTGTCGACTCCTCCGTGGTTGCCATGCTGGTGCACCGCGCCATCGGTGATCGTCTCACCTGCGTCTTTGTGGACAACGGTCTGCTGCGTCTGAACGAAGGCGAGCAGGTGATGGAGATGTTTGGTGACCACTTTGGTCTGAACATCATCAAGGTTGAAGCCGAAGAGCGCTTCCTCTCTGCCCTGGCCGGTGTGGACGAGCCGGAAGCCAAGCGCAAGATCATCGGCCGCGTCTTCGTCGAAGTGTTTGATGATGAAGCGAAAAAGCTGAAAAACGCCAAGTGGCTGGCGCAAGGCACCATCTATCCGGACGTTATCGAATCCGCTGCCAGCAAGACCGGCAAAGCCCACGTCATCAAGTCTCACCACAACGTCGGCGGCCTGCCGGAAGAGATGAAGATGGGTCTGGTCGAGCCGCTGCGCGAACTGTTCAAAGACGAAGTGCGCCGCGTTGGTCTGGAGCTGGGTCTGCCCTACGACATGCTCTACCGTCACCCGTTCCCGGGCCCGGGTCTGGGCGTGCGCGTCCTTGGCGAAGTGAAGAAAGAGTACTGCGATATTCTGCGCCGCGCCGATGCAGTCTTTATCGAAGAGCTGCGCAAAGCTGACCTCTACAACCAGGTCAGCCAGGCGTTCGCCGTCTTCCTGCCGGTGCGCTCCGTTGGCGTCATGGGCGATGGTCGCAAATATGACTGGGTCATTGCGCTTCGCGCCGTCGAGACCATCGACTTTATGACCGCCCACTGGGCTCACCTGCCGTACGACTTCCTCGGTCACGTATCAAACCGCATCATCAATGAGATCAACGGTATCTCCCGCGTGGTGTACGACGTTTCCGGCAAGCCGCCCGCAACCATCGAATGGGAATAAGCGGCTCGCGCCGTTCTGCCCTTCGAGCATAAAAATGCAAAAAGACGCCCTTGAGGCGTCTTTTCTTTTCTCAATCGTTTGCGCAACACATCTTCTTTTTTCGAGCAGCTTTTTCGCCACCTTGCCCCTGTCATATGTGACAGGGGCATTTTTGCCATCCCGCACTAGGCTCTCTCATGCCAATTGAGCCCGCTGTCAACAGCGGCTTGTGGCTGGGGGGAGGGCTGATCCAGTTGCAGATAGCTGCGCAAACGGGCCCATCGTCATCGCGCCAACCGGCAGTGATGACACCCCGGTGGAGACCGGAAACCACTTGAATCAACGGGGCGCAGCCCGAACGGCCAAACGAGTCGGGATCATAGAGCACGGAGAGTTTGATATGTCAGAACAAGCAGTGTTGGTGGGTGGATGGACCGCATATCACAAGCTGACCGCCGAGGATCAGGCGGTATTTGATCAGGCGCTGAAAGGATTTGTCGGGGTGCAGTACGTACCCTTTGAAGTCTCCACCCAGGTGGTGGCAGGCACCAACTACCGCTTCAAGTGCAAGAGCACTGTGCCGCTCGCCCAGCCGATCCATGGCGAAGCCGTGGTGCAGATCTTCCAGTCTCTGGATGGCTCGGCCCATATCACCTCCATCACCCCGATCTGATTGGGTTGTGGGGCAAGATGGGGAGGGGAATAACCTCCAACCTTTTTGCTCAAAGTCCTTAAAATAAGAAAGACGCCTTAGGGCGTCTTTCTTATTTCCACCACCAGTTATCTCTGATGCATGGTACAGTATTTGTACTTATTGATTAATTTGTTGATCTTGCTCAGGAAACTATCATCATCTGCTTTTGCTTATCTGTCTTGCTCGCTAGGATATCCGTCTGGATATGACCTCTTTGGAGTTACCAATGAATCAGAACAGATATATTGCGTAGGGGAGAAATCAAGCAAACACTTTCAGATCCCAGTAATAGTAATGCAATGATTTAAAATTATTTTTTTGAGGTGGCATGAATAAAATCACTAAATATATTTTGAGCAAGTTGTTAAATCAGCCATGCCCTATTCAAATTCCTCGAAGTGGAGAGTTAGGAAAGCAGGTTAACTGCTATTCCATAAGTATTTATAATGGCGATGTCCCAATCATGCTCGTTAACTCTATTGAAGAAAATGGGTTAAATGGCAATCATTTTGAAGGTGGGGGATTCTGTACAGAGGCTGTAATTCCTTTTTCGCTTTATTCTGGCTTGAGTTTACGAGTTGATCATTATCATGGGCTGGTGACACATACATATAACGGCGTGCTAGATTATATCCTTCATGAATGGACTGGGTTATATAAGCTACAGTCAATATATATTTTAGCAAAACATTCTGTCCCACAATATTTTTTCAACAAGAGAAACTTACAACTACCAAAGAGAATGAAGATTCTAGAAAGTATAGTTTCCAGGCAATCATAAGAGCCTCACAAATCATTTTCGTCGCTTGACCTAATGAGTTACATATATTCAATTAGGTGGTATTTGCATCCACAGAAAACAGAATTGCGTAAAAAAATGGATCTGTATTTATCATCATTCGTAGCATCAGGAGAGTTGAAAAATAATGGTAGTAGCTTCGAGTTTATAATCACAGGTAAAGCTATAGCCACTTTAGAGCAATATCAAATTGAGACTGCAAGGGCGAAATCTGCCAAGTCCGCAAACTCTTGGATGCTTAGACTTACGGCTATATTAGCATTTTTTGCTGCCTTTCAGTCTGGCTTAATTAAGTCACCGGTGTGGATTGATCTAGGTAAGATTTTGGAATGGCTGTCATTGTTCATGTAACAATGCCATTAAATTCACTTCCTACGGTCGTCAGAAGCTTGGAGTTACGTGCTTTTGCGAATAAGTTAAATCTAGGAGTAAATTCGAAAGAATTTTTGCCATATTTGCCGACTTTGATTACAACGTTAATTGTTGTTCCTATCGGTATTTATCTACAAACACGGTTAAAAAATCTTGCGCATAGCAATGACTTTTTGAAAGCTATTGAACAGCTAAAAAAGAATACGGAAGCGGTGGAAAGCATAAAAAGGCAGTTTGATGAAAAATACTGGGTAAAGCAGCAAGTTTGGGATACTAAGCGTCTTGCCTATGAAGAAATACTATCTTGCCTGTATTTAACAAAAGAGTATATCGAAGACAAAATAGCATATTTAACTGATTATAAAGGTAGTTTTATTTGTATCGGGAGTTCTATTTACGACTTTGAAGACAAGTGCCGTAGGGTGCAATGAAATTGCACCGCTAATTTGGTTTCTGCTGTTTTGCACAAAAGCCGCTCGGCAAACGGTGCAATGCGCTGCGCTTATTGCACCCTACGTCTTTTCGTCAATTCGCTGGGGGGCGGCTGAGCGCCATGCCTTGCCAAAGCAACAAAAGGGGCGATCTGCGCCCCGAATTCTTCTGATCTCCCCGCTTTATATCGCCGTACGCTGTCTGGCGCTGTCTGATTGTTTGCTGACTCACCACCAACAGTTCTGTTTCTCCCCCATCAGGCGAGCAGAAAAGGCCACCTTCACTCATACCTCGCCGCTTCCCAGGCGTGTATCGCCTGTTTGCGGGTCTCGCCCCAGTGATAGCCGCCGAGTTTGCCGTTTTGCTGGATGACCCGGTGGCAGGGGATCATCAAGGCGACGGGGTTGGCGCCCACCGCCAGCCCCACGGCGCGGGCGGCTTTGGGGTTGCCGACGGCGTTCGCCACCTGGGCGTAGCTCACAACCTTGGCGGGCGGGATCTGCAGCAGCGCCCGCCAGACGCTGATCTGAAAGTTGGTGCCGCTCACGTGCAGCGAGATGGGGCGATCCGGCGCCTTGCTGCCATCGAACATGGTGTGGATGACCCCCTGGGTGCGTGATGGCGCTTCTTGCAGCCTTGCCGCAGGCCAGCTGCGGGCGAGGTCGGCCAGTGGAGCCTCTGGGGCCTTTTCATCGAGAAACGAGAAGTTGCACACCCCCCGCGGGGTCAGGGCGACGAATGCCTGACCGAAGGGGGTGTCGTGCACCCCGTGATCGATAACCAGCCCGGCCCCGCGCTGCTTGTACTCGCCCGGCGTTACCGCTTCGAGCTGCACGAAGTGATCGTAGAGCCGCGAGCCGCTGCTAAGGCCTAGGGTATCGGCCACCTCAAGCAGCGGGCGCGACTCCTGCAACAGCGCCTTGGCCCGCTCCAGAGTCAGCACCTGCAGATAGCGTTTGGGTGTCACTCCGGCCCAGCGGCTGAACAGCCGCTGGAAGTGAAAGGGACTTAAGTGAACGTGCGCCGCTATCTCGTCCAGAGTGGGCTGGCGCTCCACCTGACTTGCGATAAAACGGATGGCATCGGCGATGCGGGCGTAATCAGTCATAAGGCGCTCTCACGATAAGGTTTCAGTCGCAGGCTGTGGGGGGCGACAAGGTCATGTGCGACAAATAGATACCCCACCATCGGCCAGCAGGGCAATGCCGGTGGTAAAGCTGGATGCATCGGACGCGAGATAGAGGGCCGAGCGGGCGATCTCCTCCGGTTGGGCCAGCCGTTTGAGGGCATGCATATTCTGCACAAAGGCGAGACTCTCCGGCGTATCGGTAAAGGCCCGCCCCATGGGGGTGTCAGTACCCCCCGGCAGCAGGGCGTTGACCCGAATACCTTGTGCCCCATATTCGGCAGCCAGCACCCGGGTCAGACCGATGAGGCCTGCCTTGCTCGCCGCATAGGCCGCCATACCGGGCAGCCCCAGGGTATGGCCGACAAAGGTAGAGGTAAAAATAAGCGAGCCGCCGCCACGCGCCAGCATGGCGGGGATCTGGTACTTGGCTCCCACAAAGGCGCTGGTGAGGTTGGTATCCAGAATTTCCTGCCACTGCGCCAATTCAAGCTCCTTTACGCTGCCCTGCGTGCCTGTGGTACCGGCGTTGTTGAAGGCGATATCGAGCCCGCCGAAACGAGTTAGCGCGAGCTCCACCAGATCGCGGGCGTAACTCTCGCTTTTCACATCTCCCGCCAGACTCACCGCCTGGCCCCCCTCGTGGCGGATCTCCTCCACCAGCAGATCCAGCTCGGGCTGGCGGCGGGCGCCGACGACGACACTGGCCCCTTCGCGGGCAAACAGGATGGCGCTGGCGCGACCGATGCCGGAGCTGGCGCCGGTGATAATGGCGACCTTGTTGGACAGTAATGACATGGCAGTTCCCTCGCTGAGTGTGTTGTGTGCCAGCTAAGTGGTACACATGGTTGACTGTGGGTTGGAACCTCAAGGGGTCGGCCCCACTCGGGTTTGATCCACACTATGGCAACCACTCCTCGCTGGAACGACCCGAATCTTGCTCTCTTTGTCCCCAAGTCGTTTTGCGACATGTCGATACAGTCCTTCGCCTGTCTAGTCCTGAAATAGGTTTACACATTTTCAACTAGCATTTCTCTACTCAGAACCCCCTATGTACCGCATCGGG
>NZ_JAAKPX010000018.1:0-116953 GCF_049172135.1 Aeromonas sp. 603079
TATCCATGATGGTAGACCTCAAGGTGATGGCCTACTTCAAGATTAGCCTTTCAACACGTAATTGGGACAGAGCCTTTTTCTTTGCCTGTGTCCCGTCCTGAATATGGTTTACACCTTTCCCCCCAATAAATGGAGAACCCGATGGGACAAGGTGTGAAACGGACACAGCGCGATTACTCGCTGACTTTTAAACTGGCACTGGTCGAGCAGATTGAAAAAGGCGAGCTCACCTACAAACAGGCTCAGGTGCGTTATGGCATTCAGGGCCGCTCCACCGTTCTGGTATGGTTGCGTAAACATGGTCGGCAAGATTGGAGCCAGGGGGCTTCTGTGCGCGCCGGCAGGAGCATCACCATGCCTGACCCCGACAACCAGACGCCCGAACAGCGCATCAAGGAACTTGAGCAACAGCTGGCGCTGATGAGTCAGAAGGCCCAGTTCTTTGAGGCCGTCGTCGATGTGCTGAAGAATGACTACGGCGTCTCCATCGTAAAAAAGCGACCCGGCAAGTCCTCTCGCAGCGGCAAGTCGAGAGGCTGACCATTGTCAGGGCTTGCCTGTTTCTGGGGATAAGCCGGCAGGCTTACTACAAGCGCAATCGGGTCGCCGACGAGCGCCATGCTCAAGGGCTGCAGGTGGTGCGCTTTGTGCGTCAGGTTCGACTGCGACAACCTCGGGTGGGCACTCGCAAGCTGCATTATCTGCTCCAGGGTCAGGATGATGGCGGGCTCAAAGTCGGGCGTGACAGGCTGTTTCGGATATTGGCCGAGCACCGCCTGCTAGTGCAGCCTAAGCGGGCGTATCACAAGACCACCCACAGTTTTCACCGTTTCTACCGTCATCCCAACTTGCTCAAGGCGGGGCCAGAGCAGGTCACACCGGTGGCCCCGGAGCAGGTCTGGGTCGCAGATATCACCTATCTGCCAGCCAGGAGCGGGCCGCTGTACCTGAGCCTGGTGACGGATGCGTACTCACGCAAGATAGTAGGCCACCACGTACACGAAGGAATGCACGCGGAGTCGGTTGCGATGGCGTTCAAGAAAGCACTGAAGCAACGGCGTGGCGGCGGTGAACTCATCCATCACTCGGACCGCGGCGTGCAGTATTGCTCTGGGCTGTATCAGTCACTACATGAACGGTACGGGGTGAAATGCTCGATGACGGATGGGTATGACTGTTATCAGAATGCGTTGGCGGAGCGGGTGAACGGGATTTTGAAAGGAGAGTTATTGCTGCAAAGCCCGCAGGATTTGACGCACGCGCGGGAAATGGTGCGTGAAGCAGTAGATATTTACAACGAGGAGCGGCCGCATCATGCATTGAAATACAGAACCCCCGATGCGGTACATAGGGGGTTCTGAGTAGAGAAATGCGAGTTGAAGTTGAAAATGTGTAAACCTATTTCAGGACTAGACACTGAAGTTAACCTCACAACATCGATCACTACATCAAGCTAATGCTATCTCCCAGCCCGTTCTTCGGATAAAACAAAGCCCACCGCTGAGGGTGGGCTTGCTCCAGATGCAAAGAGAGCGGCTGATCAAATTGCCATCTGCTCGTGGGGCGAACCATGGTGACGCAGCCAGACAAAGCTCAGCGCCACGATCAGCACCATCAGGGTCATGATGGCCCCCAGGGTCACCTGACCGGTCATCGGGAAACCGGCCGCTAGCAGGGTCACCACACCGGCCCCCAGATTCTGCATCCCGCCGAGAATGGCCCCCGCGGTGCCGGCCTGACCCGGGAAGGGCTCGATGGCACAGGAGGTGGCGGTCGGGTAGAGAATACCGCTACCGATGAAGTAGACAGCCGCACCACCAACCAGCGAGGCGGCACTCACCACCCCGAACAGCCCCGGCACCAGAATGATGAGGGAGCCGAGCGCCAGAAAGGCGATCCCCAGACGCATCAGCTTGCCCTGAGTCAAACGGAAGCTCAGCTTGGCAGAGAGCCAGGCCCCGAACAGATAGCCGGGCAGAGGCAGCACGAACAGCACGCTCACGGTACGGGCGCTCAGTTTCAGCACATCGCCCAGCAGCACACCGGCCGCAGCCTCGAACACAGCCAAACCGGCAAAGGTCGCCATCAGGCAAAGCAGGTTGCCCTGAAACTTGGGGTTGCCCAGCACATGACGATAGGCAGCACCGACGCGCAGCGGCTGACGAGCAGCAGCAGGCAGCGTCTCACCAAACCAGGCCATGATCGCCAGAGTGGCTACGGCACCAAAACCGAACAGGAACCAGTAACCGGCGCGCCAGTTGAACAGCTCGGTCAGCCAGCCACCCAGCACCGGGGCCAGCAGCGGGGAGAAGATCACCCCCATGCTCACCAGACTGTTGGCGCGGTTGAGCTCGGCGCCGTTGTAGCGATCGCGCATCACGGTACGGCTCATGGCGCCACCGGCACCGGTACCCAGCCCCTGAATAAAGCTACCCACTAGCAGGGCGGCAAAATGGGGGATGACCTGAATGATCAGGGTGCCCACCAGAAACACCATCATGCCGACGATCAGCACCGGGCGACGGCCGATACGATCCGACAACGGCCCATAGACAAACTGGGAGAGGCCATAGGGGATCAGGTAACAGGCCATCACCGCCTGCAACTGGCCCGAGGCCACATTGAAGTCCCCCGCCATCATGGGAATGGAGGGAACATAAAGGGTCTGGGTCATCTGGCCCACAGCGACCATCAGAATGGTCAGTAAAAACAACGGATAAAAACTGTGCCGATCCATATCAGTCCCAAAAAATCGAAAAAATGCTGCCGCCCCTCTGGCACAAAATGGCCCAGAGGAATCTGATCACAGAGGCTGTGATGCAATCAAAAACAGTGTTGGAAACAGTAGGCGGGGAGCCCGCCAAGCCACCGCACAGGACGCTTGGTGGTATGGGGGCATCATAGTGATTCAGCTCACAAAAAACGAACGAATCTTTATAATCGGGTTGCCTTAGTTTTTCTAATATTACGGGGCTGCACGCCCCGTCAGCAGTTAAAAATCAACGTGTTACCATCTGCTGCGCCTGCTTGATCAGCTCATCGGGCTGCTCCTTGCGCGGCGGTATGGTGATCCCCTTCTGGCAGGCAGGTTTCTCTGCCATGCGATCCATCCAGGCTTGCAGATGGGGTAACCCCTCGATGGAGATGCCGCTCCAGTCATAAATACGCACCCAGGGCCAGGTGGCGATATCGGCGATGCTGTACTCGTCCGCCAGATATTCTTGGTGGGCCAGATGGCTATCGAGCACCTCGAACAGACGGCGCCCCTCCTTCTGGTAACGTTCGATGGCGGCGGGGATCTTCTCGGGGAAATAGCGGTAGAAGACATTGGCCTGCCCCATCATGGGTCCTACCCCGCCCATCTGGAACATCAGCCACTGGATGGCCTGAGAGCGGCGTTTGGGATCAGCGGGCAGCAACTTGCCTGCTTTCTCCGCCAGATAGATGAGGATGGCGCCCGATTCAAATACGGCGAAATCGTCGTTATCCCGATCGACGATGGCCGGAATGCGGCCATTGGGATTGATGGCAAGAAACTCGGGCTTCTTCTGATCCAGTGCCGACAAATCGAGGGGAATGACCCGATAGGGCAAACCCAGCTCTTCGAGAGCGATCGCCACTTTGAAACCATTGGGGGTCGCGGCGGTGTAAAAATCGATCATGATTCACTCCTTGTTGGTCATAGCCAGATTGCACGGTTGGAACAGGGTGCAACACCATAGCCGCCTCATCTTGCAACAAGTGACCGGCTCCAGACCATTAAAAAGCGGCGCACCGTAGGCCAAACAAGGCCACGGTGCGCCGCTGGTGCGCTCTGGCAATGGTAGATATTAGTTGATCACGGCAACCGGCTTGCGCTGGCGCAGCATGATCAGGCGGGAAAGCAGCGGGAAGTAGGACTCCAGCTTGCGCAACAGCACCCGGCTGCAGGCAGGCTCGGCCAGCTCCGACTCATCCAGCACGATGCCGTTTGAGACAAAATAGAAACGGGGGTCACGCACATCCGGCCCGCAGACCGTCAGCTCCTTGTCCCCCTTGCGGATCAGCAGCGGCAAGACCGGCAAACCGATCGTCTCATCCTCTCCCCGGGCAAATCCGGCATCCTGCCAGGGCGCATCGCCGTCGATCAGCAGGATCGCCGCCTCCGTCTTGGCCGGTTGCCACTGGGCCAGGGGGGTCACGGTGATGTGGGCAAAGTGATCACCATACTCGGGTGATGACCGCAAGATGGCCAACAGTCCCTCGCTGGCCGCTGACACGTTCTGACTCACTAATGACAAATTCATGGTTCACATCCCTATGCTCATGACAGCCTGTATCCGGCTGCTGGGATAAGACTAGCGCAGATCTGGTCTATATTGGAGCCGTCAAATCTGGCAGTGGTAATCAATTGGTCGTAGGGGGATAACAGTTGCCATCGCACAAAATACTGGTATTATACCGCGTCCTTTTATCCCCCGTTCTTTAACATCCAGTGGTGAACCTATGCATCCGATGCTGAATATCGCCGTGCGCGCTGCGCGCAACGCCGGTCAAGTTGTAGTAAAAGCCTTCTCCCAGCCCGAGAACATTGAGGCTATCCAAAAAGGCAGCAATGACTTCGTGACCAACGTTGACCGTGAAGCCGAAGCGGCCATCATTCACACCATCAAAAAATCTTACCCGGAGCACAGCATTGTTGCTGAAGAGTCTGGTGAGATTGCCGGTACCAATCCGGACTACCAATGGATCATTGACCCACTGGATGGCACGACCAACCTTGTCAAAGGCATTCCGCACTTTGCCGTTTCCATCGCCCTGCGCGTAAAAGGCAAAACCGAACAAGCCGTTGTTTACGATCCCATCCGTGACGAACTGTTTACTGCTACTCGTGGTAGCGGCGCCCAGCTCAACGGCTACCGTATCCGTGTCGGCAAAGCCAAAGAACTGGCTGGCACCGTACTGGCCACAGGTTTCCCCTACAAGCAAAAGCACCACATCGAGTCCTACCTGAAGATGTTCCAGAGCATGTTCATCGAATGTGCCGACATCCGTCGCTCCGGCTCTGCCGCACTGGATCTGGCCTACGTGGCTGCCGGTCGCGTCGACGGTTTCTGGGAAATCGGCCTCAAGCCCTGGGACACCGCTGCCGGTGAACTGCTGGCCAAAGAAGCTGGCGCCATCGTCACCGACTTCGTAGGTGGTCACAACTACGAAAACTCCGGCAACATCGTGGTTGCCAACCCGCGTGTCCTGAAAGAGATGCTCGGCAAGATCCGTGAAGAGCTGCCGGAGTCCCTGGCGAAATAAGCCAGCCTTCGAGCAGACAGATAACAAAACCGGCGCAAGCCGGTTTTCTTGTATCTGTTATCCGAACACCAAGGCAGACATCTACAGCTGATTTAAAAGAGTTCGCGATGCATCCCCACTGGCCTCTCAACATCCACTTCAGCCATTTGCAGACAACCCCTCTTGCCCCCCGCCTTTGGCTACCGATAAGAGTTCCCATGTGGTTGCCTGGATAAACTCTTTCCAGATTTTCAGATAGCGGCAATCGCCTTGCAGGCATGGACAAGGGGCGGCCAAGTAGATGTAATGCCACCATCCACTTTGCACACTCGAGGTCATGCCATGGACCATCTCTCAGCTCTTCCTCCGTTATCCTGGTCACAGCAACTGCGTAGCCAGATGCAAAGCCGCCCGCTCACTGCCCTCGGTCTCTTTATCGCGCTGGCTGCCGTCTTGTTACTGCTGTTGCAGAGTCTCATCATGCTCGCTACCGGCGAGGTGACCAGCGGCGTGCGCTACGGCCTTGTCGGTGGTGCTGCCGGGTTTGCCGCCACCGCCATCGGCGCCCTGCCCGCTCTGTTTCTACGCTCGGTACCGCAAAAAGTGGAGGACACCATGCTCGGCTTTGCCGCCGGCATGATGCTGGCGGCCAGCGCCTTCTCCCTGCTGCTGCCGGGGCTGGAGGCTGCCGAGGGGATCACCGGCAACGGCTTTAGTGCCGCCGCCGTAGTGGTAGTCGGCATGACCCTCGGGGTGCTGTTGATGCTGGGACTGGACCAGTTCACCCCGCACGAGCATGACAAAACCGGCCCCTGCGGCCCCGGCCATGAGAGCTGCTCCCGGGTCTGGCTGTTCGTCTTTGCCATCGCCCTGCACAACCTGCCGGAGGGGATGGCCATCGGGGTCAGCTTCTCGCAGGGGGATATGTCGGTGGGGCTGCCGCTCACAACCGCCATCGCACTGCAGGATATTCCCGAAGGACTGGCGGTGGCGCTGGCCATGTGCGCCGCCGGTTTTCGCCCCTCTGTCGCCGTGCTGGTCGCCATCGCCAGCGGCCTGCTCGAACCGATTGGCGCCCTGCTCGGGGTGGGGCTCTCCAGCGGCCTTGCCATCGCCTACCCCATCGGACTTGGGCTCGCCGCCGGCGCCATGCTGTTTGTGGTCTCGCACGAGGTAATTCCGGAGACTCATCGCAACGGTCACCAGACCTATGCCACCCTTGGCCTGATGGCAGGCTTTGCCCTGATGATGACCCTCGATACCGCGCTCGGCTAAAGGCCTTCTCCCCTCCTCATCAATGCTTTTTGTCACCTGCGGCGCTTCCATATGGATCGCCGCGTTTCATCTCTCCTTTCGCTTGTGCCTCTCGGCGCCGACGCCATCTTTTGTTATGATCTACAGCAACTTAAATTCAGCCACACGGCTATCAAGACGAGGTCAGCAATGAAAGTAGGTATTATCGGCGCCATGGAGCAAGAAGTAGCCCTGCTGCGCAGCCAGATGAGCAACCCCACCACCCTGCAACTGGGCGGCTGCGAGTTCTATCAAGGGGAGCTGGCAGGCAAAGAGGTGATCCTGACCCGCTCCGGTATCGGTAAGGTCGCCGCCAGCGTGGCCACCAGCCTGCTGCTGGAAAAATTTGCCCCCGACTGCGTCATCAATACCGGCTCTGCCGGCGGCTTTGCCCAGGACCTGCACATCGGTGATGTGGTGATTGCCAGCGAGATGCGTTTCCACGATGTGGACGTGACCGCCTTTGGTTACGAGATGGGCCAGATGGCGCAGCAACCCGCCGCCTTCCCCTGCGACGAGAAACTCATCGCGGTCGCTCAGGATTGCATCGCCGAGCAGGGCAAGCACCAGACCAAGGTCGGCCTTATCTGCACCGGCGATCAGTTCATGTGCAAACCGGACGCCATCGCCAAGGCTCGCGCCGACTTCCCGCAGATGCTGGCGGTCGAGATGGAAGGTGCCGCCATCGGTCAGGTGTGCCACATGTTCAAAGTGCCCTATCTGGTGGTACGCGCCATGTCTGATATCGCCGGCAAGGAACAGGTTGAATCCTTCGATGCCTTCATCGAAGTGGCTGGCAAGCACTCCGCCGAAGTGATCATCAAGATGCTCGGCAAGCTGTGATCGAGACCGGCTCGCTTGATTTGATGGCCGACGCCCTCCTTTCTACGATGGCGGCCATTCTGGTGGGGGCAGCCCTGCTGGAGGCGGTGATCCCGTGGCCATCCCATCTGCGTCTTTCGGCCGTCACGCCCCTGCTGACCCGGCTGGGGCACAAGGTACACAGACCCGATGGTTCACCCGGCCAGCAAATGCAGGCCGGCCTGCTGGCAATGCTGGTAGTCTGGCTCCCCTGCGCCACCGGGCTCTGGTCGTTGCGCAATCTGGCATTGAGCGAACCGATCTTCGACCTGCTGTTCATGCTGCTGATGCTCGAATCCCGTCCACTGCGCGAACTCGCCCATGCCACTCACTCTCTCACCACCCAGGAGACACTGCCGCTGGCGAGATTGCAGGTGGCTCCCTGGCTCAAGCGGGAGACCAGTAAACTCTCGACCATGGGGCTCGCCAAAGCAGTGACGGAGAGCTGCGCCCTGCGCCTGGTGGGCCAATGGGCTGGCCCGCTGCTGGGATTTGCCCTGGCTGGCGTACAGGGTGCCCTGCTCTGGCGGCTGGTGCAGCTGATGAACCTGAGCTGGAGTCGCAAAGATCCCGCCTTCGACCATTTTGGTCGCGCCGCCAGCACCCTCTATCAGGGGCTCAATGCCCCCGTCATTTTGTTGCTGGGGCTGCCACTGCTGGCAAGCCGTCTCAAGCAGGCAGCGCAGTTGCTGCGAAGTGGCGCGCTCTGGCCCTATCCCGCCATGGGGATGCTGCTCACCCTGCTGGTAGACAAGTGCCGGATCCGCCTTGGTGGCCCTCGCTACTATCAGGGGGCTCTCCAGCGCTGGCCAGTCATCGGCACAGGTGCTGAGCCAGATAGCGAGACTCCGCGCAAGGTGCTCAACATTCTGCAAGGGTGCGGCTGGGGCTGGTTGATACTGGCGCTGCTTGTCACTGTGGCGGGGTTATTTCATGGTTAGATGGTTGCGCTTGGCTGTCTGGCTGCCCTGCGTGCTGGTTGCCTGGTTGCCCGGTGTCCTACAGGCCGCCACGCCAACCCGGGTGGTGAGTGTTGTTCCTCACCTGACCGAATTGCTCTACGAGATTGGCGCCGGCGACAAGCTGGTTGCCATCGACGATGCCTCAGACTATCCCGCCGAGGTGAAAACCAAGCCCAAGGTGGCCAATTATCGCAGCATCAATGTCGAGGCGCTGCTGGCGCAAAAGCCGGATCTCATCCTCGGCTGGCGCTCGGCTCAATCACGGATGCTGGCCCCACTGGCACAGATCGGGATCCCGGTTTTCTACTCTGAGCCTACCGATTTTGCCTCGCTGGCCACCGAGATGCGGGCCCTGGGCAAATTGCTGGGTGTGGAAAAGAGTGCCAACGAGGCCGCCGATCGCTATCTGGCGCGCCTGCATGAGCTGCAACAGCATTATGGACAATCAACCGGCGTCAAGGTGTTCTACCAGCTCTGGTACCCACCGCTCACCAGCGTCAGTGGCAATGCCTGGCCGGCTCAGGCCATCGAACTCTGCGGCGGGGTCAACGTCATGGCAAATGCCAAGACCCCCTACCCTCAAGTGGACATGGAACAGGTGATCAAAGCGAACCCCGCGCTGATCCTGGCGGGGAGTCAAGATCCTGACGCCCTGAATCACTGGCAAAAGTGGCCCAATCTCGATGCGGTGCAGCACCAGCGACTCGATTTGATCAACTCGGATGAACTACACCGATTCACCCCAAGAGCCCTCAATGCGGTGGAGCAGATTTGCCGAGCTATCCAGCTAAGCTCGCAAAGCACCAGCACATCTTGATACATCACTAATGATGAGGATCGACCTGAAGTGTTCTGGGTGGCAACCAAATCTTTAGAACTGTTTTTGTGTGAATGGATCACACTCTTTGCCAAAAAAACTGGTACTTTATTTGCTAGCATATGATTCATCTACTGTTTTTATGACGAGATGCCCACAATGTTCAACGATAAAACGCTACTGATCACAGGTGGCACCGGCTCGTTTGGCCAACGATTGGTCAAGACAGTACTGGAACGTTATAAACCCAAACGCCTTATCATCTATTCTCGTGACGAACTGAAACAGTTCGAGATGCAGCAAGAGTTTAACGACCCCTGCATGCGCTATTTTATCGGTGATGTAAGAGACGCCAACCGGCTCACCATGGCAATGCGTGGAGTGGATTACGTGGTTCATGCAGCCGCACTCAAGCAAGTGCCCGCCGCTGAATACAACCCCATGGAGTGCATTAAAACCAATATCCATGGTGCAGAAAACGTCATCCAGGCTGCCTTGCTCAATCAGGTTAAAAAAGTTATTGCCCTCTCCACTGACAAAGCCGCCAACCCGATCAATCTCTACGGCGCCACCAAACTGGCATCAGACAAACTCTTCGTGGCAGCAAACAACATCGCGGGGCAGGATCCCACCCGTTTTGCCGTAGTCCGCTACGGTAACGTGGTCGGTTCTCGCGGCTCTGTCGTCCCCTTCTTCCAAAAGCTGATTGACCAGGGAGCAGATGCGTTACCCATCACCCATGAGGAGATGACGCGCTTCTGGATTACCTTGCAACAAGGGGTGGATTTCGTTCTGGACAATTTTGGGCGGATGAAGGGGGGGGAAATATTTGTTCCCAAGTTGCCATCCGTCCGAATTACGGAGCTCGCCAGTGCCATGGCACCGCACCTGCCACACAAGATCATCGGCATTCGCCCGGGAGAGAAGCTCCATGAAGTGATGTGTCCTGCCGATGACTCTTATCACACCTTCGAGTTTGATGACTTCTTCGTGATTGGCCCAACCATCAACTTCAATAATCGCAACAACGATTTCTCCAAAACAGCGGCGGGCGAAAAAGGAAAAATGGTAGAACAGGGCTTCGAATATAACTCTCGCAGCAACCCTCACTTTTTTACCATTGAACAGCTTTTGAAAATGAACCAAAAGGGGAGAACTGAATGATCCCTTATGGCCGCCAATCCATCAGCCAGGCAGATATCGATGCTGTTGTGGACGTTCTCAAGTCCGACTTCCTGACCCAGGGACCCGTAGTCCCCCGCTTCGAGCAAGCAGTAGCCGATTACTGTGGAGCCAAATTCGGGGTGGCAGTCAATTCAGGTACCGCAGCACTCCATGTAGCCTGTCTGGCACTTGGCGTTGGCCCCGGCGACTGGGTCTGGACATCCCCCATCAGCTTTGTTGCATCCGCCAACTGTGCTCTCTACTGCGGTGCACAAGTCGATTTTGTCGATATTGAACCAGATACCGGTAACATGTGCGCTTTGGAGCTGGAGAGGAAGCTGATTGCAGCCAAGGCGGAAGGAAAGCTACCCAAAGTAGTCATACCGGTGCACTTTGCCGGCCTCCCCTGCGACATGCAGGAGATCCACCGCCTGGGACAAAAGTACGGTTTCAAGATCATCGAAGATGCCTGCCACGCCCTTGGTGCCCGTTATCATGGTGAGCCTACCGGCAATGGCCGCTATAGCGACATCACAGTATTCAGCTTCCACCCGGTGAAGATCATCACCACTGGCGAGGGTGGCATGGCCATGACCAACGACCCTGCGCTTGCCAAGATGATGCGCATGCTCCGCAGCCATGGCATCACCCGTGAACCGGAAGACTTTATCAATGAGCCGGACGGCCCTTGGTACTATGAGCAGCAGATGCTCGGCTTCAACTACCGCATGACCGACATTCAGGCTGCGCTGGGGTTGAGCCAGATGGCCAATCTGGAGACATGGATTCACACGCGTAACGAGATTGCCCAGTACTACTTCGAAAGACTGGCACCACACCAGCTACCTCGTCATTTCAACACCGAGCGGCGTAGTGCCTTCCATCTCTATGTTCACCATGTAGCCCCTGAACAACGCTGTGCGCTCTTCCAAAAAGTACGTGCACAGGATATCGGCGCCAACGTGCACTATATACCTATTTACAAACAACCTTGGTATCAAAAGTGGACTCATACTACCCTGCCCTCTACTGAGCAATTTTACGCAGGCGCAATGACCTTGCCACTCTTTCCTGGTTTGACAAAAGCACAGCAATTGAAAATATGCAGTCTGCTTTAGTCGTAGCCAAAAATGTCTCGTGTATAGACCTTATCAATCACATCGGCTAAATCAGGACTCATTCGGTTGGCAAGTATAATGTCACACATACCTTTAAATACGGATACTTCAGTGATGACTTTTGACCTAAAGAAATAAGGTTCCATTAAGGATGGCTCATAAACAACAACCTCAATACCCTTCGCCTTGATTCTTTTCATGACTCCCTGTATTGCCGATGCTCTAAAATTATCCGAACCAGCCTTCATAACTAGTCGATAAATACCTACTCGTTTAGGATTAGTCGCGATAACTGTATCGGCAATAAAATCTTTTCTCGTTGTATTAGCATCAACAATAGCTCTAATCAGGTTGCTGGGCACTTGGTTGAAATTTGCCAGAAGCTGCTTGGTGTCTTTTGGCAGACAATAACCTCCATAACCAAAAGATGGATTGTTGTAATAGTGGCCAATACGAGGGTCCAGGCAAACACCATCAATAATATCCTTTGTTTCTAGATTATTTTTTTGGGCATATGTATCCAACTCATTAAAAAATGCGATTCGCATCGCCAGATATGTGTTAGCAAATAATTTTACAGCCTCTGCTTCCGTACTTTCAGTAAAAATGACTGGCACATTTTTTTCTATTGCCCCATCAATCATAAGTCTAGAAAATGTTCGTGCATATTCACTTGTTGCCCCGACTATAACACGTGATGGATAAAGGTTATCATATAATGCTCTCCCTTCACGTAAAAACTCGGGGGAAAAGAAAATATTCTCGTAATTATGAGTCATCCGCATTTTAGAGGTAAAACCAACAGGAACAGTAGACTTGATTACAATTACTGCCTCAGGATTAATTTCCATAATATCAAAAATAACTGACTCTACCGACGCAGTATCAAAGCAATTTGTATCAGGATCATAATTAGTGGGCGTCGCAATTATAATATAGTCAGCATGTTGGTAAGCGGTTGATTTATTCAAGGTTGCGGTAAGATCCAAAGTCCGTTGTTTAAAGAACAGATCGATATCAGAATCAATAATTGGAGATTGTCGCCTGTTAATCATGGACACTTTTTCTGGATTAACATCAAATGCAACAACATGATGGTTCTGAGCTAACAATATTGCATTAGACAAACCTACGTAACCTATACCGACAACGGCAATTTTCATTATTGAACCTTCACATCCAAAAATTGATAATAAGAGCGATACCATTCAACAAAATTCTGTATGCCCTGTTCTATCTTCATTGATGGGCGATATGAAATAGTAGCAAATAAATCCTCAGTATCCGCCCATGTCGCATAAACATCACCCGACTGCATGGGCATCATATTTTTTATAGCTTTAACCCCCAGCGCTTGCTCGAGAGATTGAATAAAATCAACTATTTTAATCGGCCTACCATTACCAATGTTAAATACACGATAAGGGGCACTGCTATCAGCTGGAGAACCAGTTGCGCAACGCCAGGCAGAATTTTCAACCGGTATCACGTCCGCTACCCGGATCACACCTTCAGCAATGTCATCTATATATGTGAAATCTCGGCTTAACAGACCATTGTTATATACATCTATTGGCTGTCCAGACAGCATACATTTAGTAAATTTAAATAATGCCATATCCGGCCGTCCCCACGGGCCATAAACTGTGAAAAAACGCAATCCTGTGGTTGGGATACCATACAAATGAGAATATGTGTGCGCCATCAGCTCATTCATTTTTTTTGTCGCTGCATATAACGAAATAGGATGGTCAGTGGGTTCACTCACTCTAAATGGCATTTCCTCATTCATTCCATATACGGAGCTAGAAGATGCATAAACAAGATGCTCAATATGATGATGACGACAACCTTCCAGAATTGTCAAAAATCCGTCTACGTTGCTATCAATATAAGAAAAGGGAGATTCCATTGAATGGCGAACACCGGCTTGAGCGGCAAGATGAATTACTCTGTCAAACTTCTCTTTGGAAAAGAGAGTCAGGATAGATTTTCTATCAGAGACATCCATTTTTACAAACTTGAAGTTAGAAAATGGAGTTAACTGTTCAAGTCTACTTAATTTAAGAGATACCTCATAGTAATCATTTAGGTTATCAATACCTATAACCTGATACCCTTTCAAGCACAGTAGTTCGCACACCTTCGCACCGATAAATCCAGCTGCACCAGTTACAAAATATTTCATACGACATACCTGTTAAAAATTGCTTTTGGTTATACGCTAAGGTGAAATCATTATCTTACTGAGTGCCAATATCCATATGTATATTACAAATATTATAGCTTATGAATATTTATAAGATCATTAATAAAATGCATCTAATTCATTTAAATTTATGATTAGCTTTAATTATTGACTACAAAAAAGTGTCTGACCGCATCAATAATGAATACTTGCTCCGACTCAGTCAGGCTTGCATGTAAAGGTAAACGTAACAGCATTCTAGAAACCGCTGTGGTATTTATATCATCGCCATGAAATCTACCATATCGAATACCAGCCGGACTAGAATGCAGAGGTACAAAGTGTGAGGTAACTTCCACATTAAGATTGCGCATGAATTTAAATAATCCCTGTTGTTCGTCAGGGGATCTTGTTCTTATATGATATATATGAGCATTATGCTCAACATGTGCCGGAACGGCAGGAAGTGTGAGCACTCCAGCATTAGCCAACTCAGATAAACATGTATGATAAAAAAGCCATTTTTTTAATCTAGCATTCGTAATTTCTCTCGCGTTTTGTAATTGCTGCAACAAGACTACAGCTTGAACCTCTGACATTACATAACTAGATGATAAAATTTGCCATGTATATCTATCAACCTCTCCACGCAAAAACCTTGAACGATCAGTTCCTTTCTCCTGAATGATTTCACATATACCATGGTACTTATCTTCGTTTACTAAAAAAGCCCCGCCCTCACCACCGGCATGAATATTTTTAGTATGATGAAAGCTGACGCAGCCAAATTGACCAATTGAACCAAGTGGCCGTCCTTTATATGTTGACATGATACTTTGTGCAGCATCTTCAACCAATACAAGATTATAGCGATTGCATATATCGACTATAGAAGACATTTCTGATGCAACACCGGCATAGTGAACAACCACTACGGCTTTCGTTCTAACTGTAATAGCCTCTTCAATAAGCTGCTCATTTATATTCAAAGTGTCTGGCCTGATATCGACAAATACTAATTTTGCGCCCCTTAAGGCAAAAGCACTTGCAGAGGTAACAAATGTAAAGCTTGGCAGTATTACCTCATCCCCTGGCTGCAAATCCATCGCTAAAGCTGCCATCTCCAAAGATGCACTACAGGATGGCGTTAAAAAAACTCGCCTTGCATTATATATATCTTGTAATAGTTCCTCACATTTTTTTTTATTAACACCGATACCTAAACATTCTCCATCACTTTCAGTGATATGGCCAATATTATTGGGGCGATTATATGGTATCCAACTGCGATATGATTTCATTTCATAATAACCTTAATGTCACTGACAAGATTTGCATAACTTCTTCCTGAATCAGGCCATGTTGTCAGTCTCCAATCAGGACATTGCCCACAAAAAGTATGGCATTTGAAATCGTTATTAAGATGAGCCTCTCGCAGTTCGTTTAAAAATGCTCCCTGCCAAGCAGTTTTTAGCGTTGTCTTCCTGTAATCAATGAAACTGGATGCATACGCCCAATCTGTCGGGCAAAAAGAAAGCTCACCTTTTGGATCCAGGGTCAAACGCTCCCATGGATATAAGCATGGGCGCCTTGACTCATGGGAATGAGCTTCCCCTTGAGCCAACATACCTGCCGCCGAATGTAAATTCCTGATCAGCACTTCATCAGCTCCCTGATTTTTCCAAAAAAGAGAAAAATCATCTACCTCATCTTCATTTCCTGCCTGACGAATAAAACTCACAACAATACGAGTTCTGTATTGCCCTGTCTTGATATGTTCGATCATTCTAATTATATTACGTCGCACTTGCTCAAGACGCCCGCCACGAATCTTCGCATAAGTCTCATCGTTAAAGGCATCAATGCTGACATCAATCATATGAAGGCCACTTTCTAATAACTGTTTTAGTTTTTTCTCATTAAGAACTGTACCATTAGTGGTTAACGTGACAAACGTGCCACTATGCTCGACAGCATACTGGATCATTTCATGTGCATGAGGATGCATAAGTGGCTCACCATTGCTGGTATATCGTATATACTGGCAATGTCCGTCGCTATTGTCTCTTATATCATCGATCAGCTTCTTGTTTAGTTCAGGGTCTAACAATCTTGCGGAATAATGTTCAGACTCTTTAAATTGAGGGTGTGGACAATGTATGCATCTTAAATTACAAATTTCAGCAATATCTACAATGACCTGTGATGGAAACTCCGATGACAGTCGATCATAGAAACCATATTTAGCCATGAGTTCTCCTACTAATAATTTAGTTCGCTATGAACAAAATCACCGCCAGCACATAATAAAGCATCGATAATACTGACGCGGCAATCAAAACCAGGTCCGTTCTGGGGATAGCGAGCATATTCAGGATATTCCATCCAGGCAACACCGATACCCCTTTCTTCAAAGCGCCCGATATCTAAATAATTTTTTGCCGCCGGCCCAGAAAAATAAATACTTGCATCAGCTCTTTCAGCAATGACGATCAGTCTTTCCGTTGCATCGCTAAATCCCCCTCCATTCAAGTAATGACTATCCGTAAAGATGGGGGTGGTGATCCCTAATAAATGCATGATTTTTTTAATAAACATGATATTTATATCAGAGATATACTCAAATTCACGTGCATCTTCATACCATGATTTAATTTCATCTATATATCTATCAAAAAAAAGCGCCTTTTTGTATCGCTCTTTAATTATAGCAAAATGCTTCTGACACCATAGATTATCGACAACTTTTGTGGATGATATTTTCTGATTTCTATCAACATGACATACGGGTATTGTTAACCATACAGCACCCTGTGTGGTCATAATCCTATTGCGGTTACGCCAATCTCTTGTTGTATACTGGACAGAATCAAGAAATATAAATTCGTCCACCCTGTTTATAATATCAAAGTAGCCTATCCAAGGAATATAATTAGATTGAATGATTGCTATCTTTTTATGCAAGCTAGTATGCTCTTAATATTTTTGAACGTGTTAAACCACATGAAATCATCTGTGCTTTAATCTCGGGCCAGTAATCAGAAGCAATAATAACCACATCAAGTTCATTGGTGGCCTCCAGTGTAAACTTTTCTATTGGGGCATTACAAAATATAGCGCCAAATTTACTCTCGTCATTATCAAAAAAACACTTCACCTTTATTTCCCTGTCAGAAAAAACAAGGTCAGAATGAAGTTTTCCATAGAATTTTTTTGCGCCAGAGCCAGTGCCAAAAATAGCTATTTTAATATTTCTTTTTCTTCCAAATCGATAGTAAAACTCATCTGGCAAATTTCGTTTAAATCGATACGTAAATTTCTCTGAAAATGAACTTTCAAGTAAAAAACCTCTGATTTTCGGCAAAATAACGTCAATATTATGAAACTGTTCAACATAGTTGCAGCAGCTTCTTGATTTATTTTCGAGAAAAGCATATTGGAATACATCTTCAAGCATAACATGAATATCATTTCGCTGTGGGGAAGGCTCCCCAATTAGCGAGAGATAAAGACTTGAGCCTTCATCAAACTCGTCTGAAGCTTCATCAAGCCACACCCCTTTCACTAGACGACGGTATCCTTTAACACAAGAGTCTATGGCAATCACAGGTAATCCGATCATTGCAAGATGATATGCTGAGGAGCCCATTGCAACACCGAAATGATATTTTTCAGATTCAATTAGGCTGTATATATCAGATTCATTTCTCTTTCCTAAGATACGAATTTCAAGGCGTTCATGCGCAAGCTTTTTATATGATTCAACTTCATCCTCATAGAGAGCATATCCATATCCTATCAAATCAAAAAGTATATGCAGCTGAGGTTTATTGTTAAGAACAACATTCAAGCTGTCAATAAAACTCAAGATGCTTTCATTCTTGAAAAAGTCAAATCTCCCGAGCCAGAGCACCTTCATAAACTCTTCTGGAGCAGAAATATTGTACCGTATCTTTTGTGTTACGGGCTCAACAGGAACAGTGGCAGATGAGTGATGATTAAGTGGAACAGAAAAATACTCAGAATTATATTTACGATATATGTCATTGGGATACCAGATTGCATGTGCTCGATCCAACTTTAATAATAATTGGCGCTGGTAGTGCCAAGTTTCATTAATTAACTTTGGTTTGAATGCACGAGATGCGTTAAATCCAATCCCTGGCTCCCAGATACTCCAAGCTTCTGGATGCAACATCCCAGTCAATATATGAACTCTTTTATTTCCATTGAAGACATGCATAGCCCTATGCAAAACTTCAAAATATGAAGCGAGAACATATATATCTTCCCCAAAAAAATCATCAATAATTTTCTGTCCAAGTGCCCCCAGATACGATTGATTTGAAATAGAAACAAAGAAATCATCCATTTCTGGAATGATATACTTTTTTATCTTTACACTCTTGTTATCCAATAGCCCAAAAAGTGCAGAGTCCTCGTATCCAACTACGGCAACGGAATCACCTAATCCAACAAGATAGTCAATAAATCTACAGTTAAATGTCTCCGCACCACCGACACTCTTATTGAAATCAAAAACAACAATGTTCACGCCGCCCCCACAATCCTGTGTTAATAACACGCCGAATAAAATTACAAGCCTAAAATAATAATTGATGCAATTAATACCATTTTTTCAAAAAATGAACAATCTATAACATATAGGAATCTCTAAAAATCAATACACTAGCTCGAACTGGTTCGTCAAGGAAGAATCAAAGGATAAATTCAAAGAGTAATTCATAAAAAATTAGAGACTAAAAACAAAAGGAAAGTAATAAAATAACTTATAATATCTATAGCTATTTATCAGTTTAAAAAAACAACTCTCCCATCAAATTTCATCAATAAAGCACGTCTAATTTCCTCTCGATAGAAATCCGATGCTATATAGACTGGTGAATTAATAGCATCTAAATCCCCCAACGTGTTAACCTTGAAGTCATTCATAGCATGTGAGTGTTCATCAACAATAATATTAATTTTTTTCCTGTGCTTGGAAAATTTTAAAATGGCCTGTCCGATATGACCAGCACCATATAGAAGCACTTCAGAATGACTATTGCTTACCTCATCGAAGATAAGCGTATGATTTAGAACATTATCCGTGAAAGGATATTGAACAACTTGGCTCAACAAATAGATGTCACCAGAGCACAACGTTATTACTTTATCAATAGAAATCAAAGGGTTATATATTATCTGCTGCGGAGAAACAAATTTATCTTCCAGACATTTTCTAGCCACTAGGAAAGCATATTGTTCAGTTGTCTGATGCTCAACGACGTCTGACAATGAGCCAAATGTATACTCACCATCAGTACCTCTCCAACCAAATACTAACTCAACGACTTCATAGTTGTTTGAAAAACAAAGTGAAATGAAAAAATCAACATTATATGTAAAAAGTCCATGTGGGGAATGCTTCAAAGGCAAACAATGAATCATTAATCCATTTTTCTTTGTAATGTTATGTATTGACGCAAAAACATTATATTGATTAAAAACATGTTCACTAGTTCCAAGATTAGTTACCACATCATACTGATGAGATAACTCGAGCATCTGATTATTAAAATCGCAAAATATTGTCCCATCATAAACATCCACAGAATCATATTTTAAACCTAGGTTTTCATACATAGATTTTGTAAAATCACCATCCTGATAATTCTTTAATTCTTCATCAATTATCTCTGCCGAGTTTAATGAATAAAACTGCTGGCACCCTAACTCAATTATCGAATTAAAATTTTCAGGAAAGTGATTCTTCATTTTATTAAACATAGCTGGCGTCATACCCATCACAGAACTCCCGTAACATATAATATGAAGTTATAAGAAAGACTTATCAATTCACGAATGAGTTATATTTCACAAACAATGTAAACAAGGCTATAATTTCAACCACAGTTATAAACTTCAAAAATTCCTCGCCTTTATTATATAGCCATAAAATATATTCATAATAGTGGGCTCGGTCATTATAATTATTATTATTTAATAACTTTTAGCCCAAAGCATTATCTCACAAATTGAACTCATGGGACTGCAACCAGATCTCAAGCACCAATAAACCCCAAACATGATAGAAGGTCATACCGTCAAACTGGTTATCCAGCAACATCCGCAACCGGTCGGGAGCGATAAACTGATGCAGACAGAGCTGGCCTGAAGAGGCCTGCTGACGCAGTTGCGTAATCGCACTCTGTTTGGCCTGTTGATTGAACGGATCTATGCTGAAACCCTTTTTCGGCCTGTCGATCCATTCCGCCGGCAAGTAGCGTTTGGCCAACTGGCGCAACAGGAACTTACCCTGTCCTTGTGCAATCAGCTCTGACTGTGCCAAACCTGCGGCAAACTGAGCTACTTCGGTCGACAGGTAGGGCGTGCGGCACTCAAGGCTGTGCAGCATGCTCATTCGATCTACCTTGGCCAATACCAACGGCAGATAATTGGCAATATCGGCCTCACGAAGGCGATTAAGATACGGGCGGCTATCCATATCGATACGCCTGCGCAGCGCCATCAAGTGATCACCAGTACCGGACGGAATGCGACCGAACAACTGTTCCAACTGGCGATCGGCATACAGCAAGATGCGACCAGAGTAGTACTCCCGCCCAAGATGCCAGCTACGCGCCTGCATCTGTTGCTCTCTGCCCTCGGCGGCGACCAGTGTCTGCAGGTAACGGCCATAACCGCCAAACAGCTCATCCCCACCGTCACCCGTAATCGCGACGGTGACCTGCTGACGAGCAAGCTGCGAGACCATATAGGTCGGTACACAGGAGGTGTCGGCATTGGGCTCATCCATGCGCCGCGCCAGATCACCAACCTGTTCAACAAAAGCCTCGGGACGCAGCAGTTGCTCAGTGTGTTCGGTTCCGAGAAAGTCGGCAAAAGCCCGAGCCTCCTCATGTTCGCTCTCCGGCGCCTGTTCAAAACCGATGGAGAAGGTGCGGATCGGCCGTTGCAAACAACGGGTGATCAGGGCCACCGCCGTCGAGGAGTCGACACCACCGGAGAGAAAAGCCCCCACCGGCACATCGGCGACCAAGCGGCGCGATAACGAACGCAGCAACAGATCCTCAAGCTGGTCAACCTGCTCCTCCAGCGGGCGTGACGGCATATGGTCACCGGCACAGATAAAGTGGAAGTAACGCTCTGCCTGTGAGACCGCCCCTGTCACGGCACGCATCAAGTGCCCCGGCAGCAACTTTCTGGCGTGTTGATACAGGGTGCGTTCCCCGACGGGGTGCTGGAAAGCCAGATAATGGGCGACTGTATCAACCGTAATGCGGGCAGGGAATCCTGGCACCAGGGTCAAAGCCGCCAGCTCGGAGGCAAAGACCAACAAACCGTCAAACTCGGCATAATAGAGTGGCTTCTCGCCAAACGGATCACGCGCCAGCAGCAACTCCCTGCGCTCACGATCATAGTAGGCAAGTGCAAACATCCCCTCGAGCCGGGTCAGAAAGTCAGCACCTTCCCGTACCAGGCCATTGACCAATACCTCGGTATCAGAATGGCCAGTAAATGATATGCCGGCGTCTTTAAGACGCCCCCCCAACTGAAGATGGTTGTAGATCTCCCCATTAAATACGATACAGGCTCGTTGCTGTGCATCATGCATTGGTTGATGCCCGGCAGGCGATACATCCAGAATACTCAATCGACAATGTGCCAGAACACAGCGTCCGTCATCCGACTCCCAAAGACCCCGGTCGTCAGGCCCTCGATAGGTCATCGCCTCCGCCATTCTATTAGCCTGCTGTTTCAACCACGCAGGATCATGTTGACCATGAATACTCATTATTCCGGCTATACCGCACATTTTATAACTCCCTAAAGGTAAGCCAACACATGATGTCACGCATGAGACATCATAGAATAATCAACTATCATGCGATGGCTTTTCCAGAACGAATAGCACACCAGCGACTTCCAAATCCTCCCATCCCAGTGATGCATACTCATCTGCGAAATCGACAGAGACTTCCTGAATATGCTCTCTATCATTCTTCATATATTTATCTTCAGCAACAATCCTGAAGCCACATTGTAAAAATATCTGTCGATAATCACTATAACGCAGCTGATTACCATGTAAAAAGTGGCCAGCATCACCATAATGGTCACGCCACTCTGACTTGCCTATTGTCAGGAAATCAAGTGGTCGTGAAAAATCCCGGTGGTCTCGGAGGTCAATCCAGTGAAAAGCAAAACCACCTGATGCTAATAGCTCAAATGTCTTGGCTACGAATGAATGAATATCTACAACATGCTCCATTACGGCACACGAATAGCATACATCATATTTTTCATCATCATTGAAATCTTCAAGCTTTATCTCAGGGAAGTAATTTAGTCTAGTGCCATGATGATCATGAAGATGGAATGATTCAACATCATCATTAAATACAATACCATCATTTACCTTACATGGGACATTGAAAAGCCCCATTAAATCTTTAATCATTGAAACATGTTCATTGAAAGGATATTTCCCGCTTAGTCCCGGGAATGGTTCGATCGCGGTCCACTCCCCGCCCCATCGTAATAGACTATATATCTCCACCCCAAGGGAATGACCAGAACCTATATGTAAAAATCGATTTACCGGCTTTGAAATATATTGTTTACGGCATTTCTCGAAATGATTACCAAGTGATATATGATAAAATACACTACCGCTAGTGTTTTTACTTCCTATTATCTTATCCACGAGCTCACGTCCGATTAGCCCTTTCAGTTCCTGCTTCTCTCGATCTTTTATTTCACTTTCCTCATCATAAGGAAAGGGTAAATATAAATCATCCAGCCCCAATTTGACGAGTTGAGCACAGATATCTGAGACATGCCTCTGAAGACAAGAGAGAATAATAAAATTTGGTTTATATAGATGAATTTCATCAGGAGAGATAATAGGAAGCTCACCCTTAAACTGACCATGTAAATTTTCGTTATTATCAGCAATAGCCAATATTGAAAATCGTTTAGGAAGTCTTTTTATAAATGAATCACAAACTTCACCAGCACCGAAAAAGATAACATCCATATTCCGTCTCCGATTTATTTTTTATTAGTCAGTGCCAGTGTTTTTTCAGCAAGTATACGTGGTGAATAATGCTCACTCATCTTTTCCACCAAACCAACTGATGTTTTCTCTCCACTCCCCATTAATAATGACACTATCTTTTCAACCATCAAACCCCATTCCCCATAGGGAATCAAGTCACAAGAAAACTCTGTCAGTACAGTTTCTCTATTTCCTGGAATATCTGTCGCTACAACAGGACAACCAAGTGCCTGTGCTTCCAAAATAACATTAGACATTCCCTCATGACTGGAGGTGGAAATGAGCAGGCTGGCACAACTTAACCATTCAAAAATATTATCTTTCACACCCACGACATGAATGTTATCGCGGCACGGCTGCTGCGCAATGCAAGCAAGGACCTCTGAGCGCAATGGTCCATCACCGATTAAAATTGCATGGGTTTGAGGAAGTTTGGCAATGACAGAAGCGACAACCTCTATAAAGCGACATGGGGACTTTTCCGGAGACAGTCGCATTATCCCCATCAATATTGGGGCCGATAAATGAATATCTAACTGCTGTAAAGGCTCTTGTCCCGCAACCCGCTTGGCCATGACCGCATTTTTCACTACGGGGATGCTCGATTCAGGCAAATTTAGCCAGCGAGCATACGACTGCGCCCCTGCCATGGAGTTAACACTCAAAACGATTCCTGGCAACTCGGTCATCAGACGATAGTAAGCTGCCAACCTCGACTCATCATAAACGGCCAGGTATTCAGGAAACTCTGAGGGTGCAACACTCCTTCCAGAGATAATGATCTGTTCTACTCCCGCGAAAATTGCGGCCATAGAAGCAATGACATTACCGTCTTCTAGATAGGCGATAACCAGTTTGGGCTGAACACGTTGCATATAGTCATAGGCAGTGAGAATGCCGTGAAGCAGTCCGGGCTCAAAGAAGGGTGCCAATTGATTAGCCAACTGGTAGCTATTTTCCTCCTGCTCCAAGTTCGGCCAGCACTCACGGGCAGAAGGCACGAAGTAGAGCTCTACACCATGAGTACGCAAAAGCGCCTCCCAGTTATTAACCTCCAACCCCTTATTCTTCACCGAGATCAAATGCACTTCCCATCCCTGCTGGCGCAATCCGATGGCCAGCAATACCATCTGCCGCTCAGCACCGCCTTTGACCAAGGAGTGGATATATAGCACGACACGCTGCACTACTTGGGGCAGCCGATGTGCTCGACGCTCGCGGATCAACCGCTCAAGCTTTTGCTGCAACATCGCCGATGGCTGGCAGGTTGCCTCAACATAGGGAGTGATATAGGGATAGTCGCCATAATGACCTAGTTGCTCGATAATCTGCCCACCGAATTGCTGTAAATCTGAAAAGATGACAATGACCACCTCCTCTGCTGGGTAATTATTAAGCAGTTCTGGCCCTACAATCGGAATGCCACAGGCGAACTGACCGACTTGAGGACCGTTAAGACCATCGATGATGGCGACGAATGGATAAGGGGATTGGAGCACATGATAATAAAGATTTCCCGCCACCCCCCAGGCAATCGCCTTGCGTTTCCCGGACAGCAGTTCCTGATGCAATAACGCATCAAAAGGCAGGGCATGTTTCATCGACAGATCCAGCATGTGTCGGTTTCCTTGGAATTCAATTCAATGACAATATGGTCACATCTTGGCTGGATATATTCGCAAAGATGTCTCGTTTTATTTCGTCCACAAAGGAGGCGGACGCGACAATCAGTACAGAACCAGATGGAATTGAGCACTCGGATAATGATATAACGTCATATCCCATCACTTGGTAGTGTCCAAAGTTGGCTTTTTTATCGATCACGGTACGGATACGGATGCTTTTTTTAATCAGTTCAGGTGCCAGACACTCAAAGAATTCTCCCGCCCCATACACTATGACTTCGGTGGCATGTTGACTTTGCATCAATTCCAGAAGTCTATCGATTGCTTGGGCATGCTTATAACGTGCATCGCGTAAGCCGACAAAATCCATCATCAAATCAGGATCCAGCCGACTCAGGGAACCTTGTGGCCAAGCCAACCAACGCTCACCATAAGACATGTTTTTACTGAACTTGCGATAGAAGGTTTCTATTCCTTCTGAGTGGATCCGCGCCAACCCGGAGGAATTAATAACCTTGTAACTACGCTCCGAGCCAAAGTTGTCTTCATGAACCAGATTACCAAGATAGTGCACCTCGCTCGATACCGGACACTCGACCAGACGCTCCATCATGCGTAAAAAAGAGATGCGCTCACTCAAATCGGATTCGGCGATGCCCAGCGACTGGTCCCATAACTGATAGGCATTAACTCCAGCCTCAAAACTCCGGATATTTTGCTGATGCTGGACACTGTAGCGAACCTCTGCCTGTCGCGGCACAACTTTCCCTTCCGCTGTGCGCCGATACCCCAGTGTGCTCCCTTCCAAACCAACGAGAACAATTTCAAAAATCTCTGGTGAACGGGCAATCTTCTTGATCCCCTTTATGGTATCGTTACGCACCGGAATAAAGGCACTGATCGGCGTGATAACGGAGTTTTTGCTGCCTCTATGGTTACAGTAGAGCAACAGACTGCTCATTGGCTGTTGCAACATGGCCTTGCTAATTTGAGAGGGAATCGTCCCACCGCCACCCAAGTCGACTAGCAGATAGGGAGCATCTCCCGTCAAGCCAACAAAATAATCTCGCATGTCCAGCCTGCTTTGCTGAATACTGCTCTTGATCTGCTCGATATTTTGCTCAAACACTTCAGCCATCAGTTGCAGACCATCTTGCCCATCGATGGCAATTTGATCCAAAAGCGCCAGTGGCGTGTCAAGAAAGGATGCCAACCTGACATCCTGAACACCAAATTCATTGAAAAAGTCACGAACGGTGTAATTGCGGCGCATCAAGGTCTGGGAAACAGCCTCTTCCACTTGGCTATCATCTATCGCGGGCAAATAGGTTGCCTTGCGTGAGGCATAACAGGTCTGACAGCGTATATCTGGGTACTGCTGTGATTGAAAATCGACCTGGCGGTTGATACAGGCAGCAAAGATCCCGCCCTCTCGCATCAGCGACAAAATGTTTTTTACCTGCAGTCGTTTGGCTGACTGCAGAACCCACTTGGCAAATGCCGTCAGGACGGGTCCAAGGATGAAGGCGCCATATGTGTAGAAAAATTGCTCCTCCTCGGAAAGCTGTTGTGGCATCGACAGGACGGCCAGCTTCCTGGCATGTTGCATGGTCGATGGCACATTTACCCGATAAACTTTCTCGTTTTCCAACACCTCAGACAGATTCTCTGGGATATCAAAATGCAATGAAGCCAAACCATGTTGCCGTGCCGACTGCACATCAGCCCTGGGATTGTCACCGATATGCAAAACTTGCTCTGGTTTCAGCTTTATCTGAGTAATTACATGGCTAAAGAGAGCGCCACTCTGCTTGGTCAACCCAACACTTGATGAAACAAACAGATAATTATAAGAAATTTCAGGGCATTTTTCTGAAATACAGTCGCGCAAAAAAACTTCTGGCAAATACATGTCGGAAATAAAAACAATCAGTTTATTTTTACGTTGTGCACGTACCAAAACTTCTTGAATAATCGGGTCTGGATAAAGAACTTCTCGTTCTACTTTCAGCTCTTCAACTTTAAGCACCGCCTTAATTTCATCACTAAAAGGCAGCTGTTCAAAAATATCGTCAAAACTAATTTCTTCACCTGAAATTAGTTTGCGAGCACGAGCTTCAGCCTCGAGGCGGCAAAATCTATAATCTTCTGCCTCTATTGGCAGATTAAGACCTCTATTTAGCAACCGTCTCGCTGCTTCCTCAAAAACCCACGAGGGTTCATCACATGCACGACGCAATAATGTATCAAAAACATCCAATGAAATATGTGTTATTTTATCAATGCAAAGATACTGATCAAGAGCAGTTAGAAACTGGCTATTTTCTAGTAAATCACGCAACTCGGGAGACATCACCGCATAATGACTCATATATACCTACACATGCATCAAAATAAAAGAAATCACATAAAAAACATTCACACTCAAAAACTCGAATACTTTTGCGGAATGAAAATATCTATCTCTGCAATAGATTATATTCATTACTTATTTAAAACGGCAAAACAGGCATCGGAAACCAATCGAGAGAAATTGTTCAGCGCGTTATCCACTGCATCATCCATATCGAAATAGCGATACTCGGCAAGGCGGCCCAAAGCAATCAGTTGCGGGAACTCGGCCAATTCATCGCGGCAAGTCTGATAATGCTGTTTGGCTGCATCGGTAAACAGCGGGTAGTAAGGCTCCAGCCCCTGCCCGGCCACATAGGTGCAGGGGTATTCATAAACGATGCTGGTGCCGGGATGTTGCTGCCCCGTCAGATGCTTGAATTCAGTGATGCGGGTATAGGCCTCTTCATTCGGATAATTGACCGTGGTCACCGGCTGAAATTGAGCTTGCGGCAGATGACAGTGCTCAAAGCGCAGTGAACGGTACGGCAAGCCGTCGTGCCCCGCCGGCATCAGCTGATCCAGCATCCCCGTATAGACCAAGGGCCCGGCAAAGGGCACGCCATCCAGCAGTATCCGTTTCTGTTGCCAATCCAGACAGACGCGGGACCCCATGGGAATGGATAGCCTCACCTCAATCAAGGGGTTCGCCAAGATGCGCTCGAACATGGCGGTATAACCCTGCGCGGGCACCGCCTGCCAGGGATCAATAAAGTAACGGTCATCACGATTGACGACAACCGGCACGCGCGCAGTGACCTCGGGCGAGACCTGCTCTGGCGATACACCCCACTGCTTGCTGGTGTAGTTGACGAAGGCTCGCTCATAGATGAACTGGGCCAGCTCAGCCAGCAGAGGCTCAGCTTCCTGCCGCAGTGCCATGATGGGCACTCTGGCCCCCTCACCAAATCTGGCCTGAAGGGCCTCAATCATGGCCGCTGCCTTCTCCGCCGGAAAGCAGCGTTCAATGCTGGTCAGGTTGAACGGGATGGGCACCAACTGACCATCTATCCGTGACAGCACGCGATGCTCATAAGACAACCACTCGGTGAACTGCGACAGGTAATCCCAGACTTCCTGCTTGTCGGTATGGAACAGGTGTGGCCCATAACGATGGATCAGCACGCCGTGCTCGTCATACGCGTCGAAGCAGTTGCCACCGATATGATCGCGCTGTTCCAGCACCAGCACCTTCCAGCCAAGCTGGCTGGCCATTCGTTCAGCCATGACGGCACCCGAAAGCCCAGCGCCGATGACGATCGCCTGATAGCTCACGCTCTATCTCCAAACAGTTGCTGCATGACACGCGCGGGATGGGCCCGCTCTGCCCATGCCAACTGATGTCGTTCGTCGAAGAACCAACCCGGGGCTAACCTTGCCACAGCATCGACCGACTGCTCGATAAGCTGAGTGAAGCGCACGACATCATCCTGCCGCAAAAAGTAGAGCGCGGCAGAGTAGTAGTGATGGGCACGCCCCTGAGCAATGATCACGGGATCAGCACCGAATGCCGCCGCATTGTCACAGGCACGCAGCAAATCGCGCAGCGACTGTTCACGACGTTCAGCCGATTTGCGGGTTTGCCCGCCAAAGCTCTGGGTATGGAAGCGATAGCGGCCCAATAATTCGGGGATAAAATCCAGCGTCCCCGGATTGTGGGAGAGGTTCAAGATATGCCAGGGATAATCGAGGATGATCTTGCACCCCTCATCGATGGCGTTCTCCATCCCTTCATAACGGCGAAACATAATGGAACTGGCATTGACGAACACCCCGAAGCGGATTAATGCCTCCCGCGTCATCACTAGTTCGAGATAGCGAGCATTGTAATAATCGCGGGTGAAGAGCTTGATCCGTGCATCGGTCTCATCATCAAACATCTCCGCTTCGTGGTAGCAAAGGGTGCAACCGGAATGCGCGTCCAGATAATCGGCCTGACGCTGCAGCTTGCCCGGCAGGGCCAGATCATCCCCGTCGACATAGGCGATATATTCGCCGTTCGCCTCTCTCAACAAGCGTTTCTGGGTTTTAGCCAACCCCATATTTTGCGCGTTCTGTAGTGCCCGTAGCCGAGGCCACTGTGACGCCAACCGCTGCATAATGGCCCAGGAGTCATCGCTCGAGCCGTCATCAATGGCGATCACCTCGAATTCGAAATCCGTTTTTTGTTCCAGCAGGCTAAGCAGGCAAGGTTCAATGAAGCGCCCGAGGTTGTATACCGGCACCAGTATGCTGATTTTCATAAGGAAACCCAGGGTTTGAGTAAAAAAGAAGCAAAACAAAGAAAATGGACAAGGCTACCGCACGGTCTCTGTCAACCTTTCCTGCCCTTCATCACAATAATTACTGCAAGAGCTGTGCCTGACCAAGCTAATTGATTGATATGACTTGATTTATGTGACCTGGCATCCACTATTCAATGCGGGCAAGCCGACGGCTACAGGCGGCTAGCATGTCGATGCCGTCCCAGAGCCATTCGAATGCCAGCGCCTGTCCCGGACTTGCCACCCTATCGATACGACAACCTGGCGATACCAGGAGCGCATGCTCAAGCTGCGTTTTATCCGGGCCAGCCCAGACACAGGTCTGCATATCCCAAGGCTGTAGCAGCAACTCATCAAGGTTATCGGCAACAAATTCGGCGACTGTACCTCCTCCGATGTGTGCAAGCCGCAAAGAGGCGGTGGGAGTCAATAAGGTGACGCCAGAAAAGGTGTCCAGCTGCATCTGGCCATCATGGGCGGCATTTTGTTGACTATTGATAAGGCGTTCCATCATCAGGGAGGGATTATCTGCAAATGGGGCGAAGATCCCTTCGAGCAGACGACGGCGCAACGTGCTGGCGGGAGTGCCCAACCAGCAAATCGTAGTGGGTGAGGCGCAGGCTTGTTGATTGAAACGGGTAAAGTCTTGTTGCAAAGCCGCGACCACTTGCCGCCACGCAGCAGCATCCAGGTTGGCGAGCCATTGGCTATCCAACACCGCCATGGAGCGGCGATCCGGAAACACGATTTCCTGAGCGCGGGGTGAGAGCGGAATAGCCCGTACCCGGCTGATGGTTTCATCACCTCCCCAGATAATGCGAAGCCGACACCGGGCCGACAGCCAGGCGGTGATGCCCTCGTCGTGGTCATAGCGGATAAAACGGGTACGGGAGGCAATCTCTTGCCACTCGGGCAGGGAGAAGAGCTCGTTCAGGATGGCCAGCATGGCCTCTTGCACCGGGTCGATGCGCGATGAGAGACGTACCACGGACCCATTGCCCATCAGCAGCGCCATGATCCAGGAGTAGAACGCGACGGTCGGCACGTTGGAGGGGACCAGATGAAAAACCATCCCCAAGGGTGCACGCCCTGCCATGCGTTTGCGCTGTACCTCAATCTGGCGCGGCCGCAACAAAAAGCCAAAGGCGGCCAGATCAGGGTTCTCTCGCCCCTCCTTCAGCAGACGTGCAGAGAGCGCAGCCACAAAGTCGCAGATGACGGGCGCAAAGCTTGGCAACGGGCGAATGACAAAACCTTGCCAACCGCTGACGGGAGCTACGAAAGCGACTTCTGGCCCCGCTTGCCAGATGGCATCTTCTACATCTGATCGGCTCACTGGAAAGTGTCGCTGCATCCCCTCACCTCGGCGCCTTGCTGACGTCCTGATACATGGAAATAACGGCCACGACGGCCGCAGGGGCAATCATCCTCCCCCAGCAGCACGCCGAGATCCTCGGTCAGCAGGCTGTGGCCAGGATAACTTTGGGGAATGGCAGAGATCACCTGCAGCAAGCCGGGTTGGCCGACCCCGAGCGGTCGATGAGTCAGCGGATCCCGCACCAGCAGATCGGCAAAGAGGGGAGCATGAAGATGGCCATGCTCACACTCGACAAATACCGACCCCACCTGCTCCACCATGCCATAGAAGTTGTGCACCCGACTCAGCCCCAGCTGTTCATGGCAACGTTGCTTGAAAGCCGGATTATCCACCGCGAGGTGTTGCAGTTTTTTCCAGCCACCGCTGTGAAAAAGCGTGCCGTGCGTCAACGGCAGTTGCAGACCTCGCTCACGCAGCGGCTCCAGCAAACATTGCCAGACCATGAAGGTGAAGCCGAACAGCAGGACCGGCTGGCCCGCATATTTGTCACAAAACGCCTCGATGACAGGCCAGTTGGGCCGCATCTGCTCATCGAGGGCATAGGTATGGTCACGGCCAAGGAAGGAGAGCCCCAGCGCACCGGCTCCCCGAGCGGAAAAACCGCTGCGGTTTTGAATCAGGGCGGGTTGCTCCACCAGCAGCATAGGCAGCCGTTGCTTGCCGACGAACTCTTGCAGGATCTTCACCAGCACCTTGCTCTGCAACGCGGCGGTCTCCCTGTCCAGCACGATCCGTGACGGCGTTCCGGTAGTGCCAGAGGAGGTGAGCACCTTGAACACTTCTTCTTGCGGCACACTCTGCCATTGGGCCAATTTGAACAGGCGAGCGGCCAGATAGGGAAGCTCTTGATAGGTCGAGGCCTGACCCCAGCCAAACGCCGTCAGAATATTGGCAAAGGCTGGGCACCCCTGCCCATGGCACTGCGTCAATTTATTCAGACGAGCAAGGAGCAGCCCACTTTTTTCCTGTTGGGACAGCCCGAAAACCGGCGCATCAAACAGCCTGTTCATAGCTGCTCCAGCTCTGTTAACAGGGCCGGATAATCAATCTTCATATTGCTGCGTCGTGGCAAATGATGTTGGTAGATACGCACGCTTGATGGTGGCACCATCAGCCAGCGGGCCACCTCCAGCTGTAGTGCGTCACAGGGGCACGCGTCTGCCTCGATGGCTACCAGCAGGCGATCATCGCAGCCGGTCGCGGCGCAGGAATAGCCCCTCCCCTGCAACCAGGTTTCCACTTCAGCCAAGCTCACCCGTTTGCCAAACAGCTTCAGGAAACGGTTGAGTCGCCCGGTCAGATAGAAGCGGCCCGCCTCATCACAACGAGCCAGATCTCCGGTAAAGAGCGCATCCATATCACGCCCACGCGCCAGATCTTCAGGGCGCTCGGCATAGCCAAGCATCACGTTTGGCCCTTCGTAGACCAGCTCCCCCTCCCCGTCAGGAAAGCCGGGCTCATGACGCAGAGAGAGGCACCCGCCCGGTACGGCACGGCCGATGGCATCCGGGACAATCATCACTTCATCGTGCGCCAACCAGGCGATGCGCGGTGCCGCTTCGGTCTGGCCATACATCACGAAAAAACGGCGTCCCAGTGCAGCGGCCTGCTCAGCAAACTGTTTTGCCAGTGCCGGCTCAAGTCGTCCTCCAGCCTGGGTCAGTGTCATCAGACTGGGATAACGCGCCCAGTCAAAACGCAAGCGGTTTAGCATCTGAAAGGTAAAGGGTACCCCCGCCACACTGGTGACCTGATGGCGATTGACCTCATCCCAGAATTGGCGCTCAAGGGGACTGGCAGTGCATGAAACCAGCGAGGCGCCAACCAAAAGATGGCTGTTAAGTACCGACATACCAAAGGAGTAAAAAAGTGGCAACGAGGTGATGGCTCGCTCACGCCCGTTCAGCGCCAGATATTCGGCGATGGCCGCGGCATTGGCATCAAGATTGGTTCGCGACAATCGCACCCATTTGCAGGAGCCGGTACTGCCCGATGTCGGCAGCAACATGGCCAGCTCAGGGTGAAGCGAGGGCGCATCGCCAAGATGCGCAACTGCCCCATCCTCTAATACCCGCAGACTAACACCAAAGCGCTGGCACTGTTCACTGTGCAACCGGGCATCCTGTGCAGGATCGGCCAGCATGATGGCGTGGCCATCACGCAGGGCCAGCAAGTAGTGCAGCAGATGCAGGGTAGACGTCACAAATGGCAGGTAGACCAAATGGCGGCCAGCAGGATAGGTGGTGGCCAACTGCGCCACACGCCGAGCCAGCTCACCATAACTGAGCCACCCCTCTTGCGGGTCTCGCCAGGCGGGCTCGTCATTGTCGTCAACCAGATGGGTCAGCAAATCAGGCCGGTTCAAATCACCATCCCCCCATCGACCCCAATCACCTGCCCGGTCACATAGCTCGACAAGTCGGACGCGAGAAACAGGGCCACTTTGGCCACTTCATCTGGCGTGCCAATCCGTCCCATGGCGATGCTGGCCACCCGCTCGGCAAACTTCTCTTGCGGGATGGCATGCGCCATATCGGTATCAATAAAACCGGGAGCAATGGCATTGACACGGATCTGGCTGGCAGCCAGCTCCTTGGCCAGTGACTGGGTAATACCGATCACCGCCGCCTTGCTGCCGGCATAGCAACTGAGCCCGGCTGCCCCCACCAGCCCCATCAGGGAGGCGAGATTGATGATGCTACCGCCACCACTGCGCTGCATCATGCGGGCGGCATACTGGCTGCAGTAGATCACGCTAAAGGTATTGTTGCTGAATGTCTTTTGCAGATGGGTCTGGTTCGCCATTCCCAATAACGCCTCTTCCAGCATGCCGGCATTGTTGACCAACACGTCCAGCTGACGAGTCTGAGCAAACAGCTGCTGAAAAGCCTGCTTGACCGCCGACGGATCAGCCACATCAAAACAGAGAGGCTGGCAAGGCACGCCAAACTCGGTACCAATCGCGGTCACCAGCTGGCTCATGGTCACCTCATCACGGCCTCCCAGCCACAGTTCAGCCCCCTGAGAGGCAAACTGGCGGGCGATGGCAAGACCGATGCCACGCCCGGCACCGGTGATCAACACCCGCTTGCCCTGCAACAGCCCCAGCATCAGAAAGCGACCCCGTACTTGGCCAGGATCTCGCGCGCCTTGCCGACCGAACTCATGTCGATAATGTCATCGGTGTCGAGCAGCACGCCGTAGTTATCCTCCAACTGGGCAATCAGCCCCATGTGGGCGACAGAATCCCACTGCGGGATACTGTTGTAGGCCAGCTCATCGCTGACGCTACCGATATCGAGACCCAGCGCCTCGGCAAAAACCTGTTCCAATGCGATTGTCATCTGAAAAATCTCCGTAGCCGCTCACGGGCGGCATAGTAATTCGCCGGCAGCAGTTCCAATGCAAAAAATCCGTTCTCTTGTCTTATCTGGCTATAACCCAGTTGTTCATTCAAGCGCAGGGCAGAGCGATTGTTCTCCCGAACCAGGGTGCGGATACAACCGATGTGCAACTCATCAAAACCCTGATCAAGCTGAGATAAGGCAGCAGCGACAGCCAGCATGGGATGCCGCACGGTTGAGTTGCCCAGATAGAGTCCCGCATCGGCGATCGCCTGACCCAGCAGCTCGCCCTGAGACTCACCTTTAAGATTGACGTAGCCCGCTCGCACGTCTTTGCACCAGAGCACCCAGTGCTGCTGATCCCGCCGCTCACGGGTGGCGGTGAACCATTGGCGCTGTTGCCGTGGCGAAATACGCGTCTGGGATACCATCTGCATTCGCACCTCATCCTGATTGCGCCAACGCCGCAAAGCGGGAAGATCCCACGGCGCTATCGGGCGTAGCTCAACGCCATAACTCATCTTCAACGCCATACAGTTTCCATGACTTCCATGACCTGTCTCTCTTATCGACCACACGGCCGCCATTCCGTAGCAAAAATCGATAATACAAGCAGAAAAACCAGTATAATATCAAAAATAATCAAAGAGTTGTCATCGATTATCCTGGCTTTGGCCAGTCATTAATCCAGCAGAGAGAACCCATCATGGCCATCGCCATTATCCCGGCCCGGGGTGGCAGCAAACGCATTCCACGCAAGAATATCCGCCCCTTTTGTGGCCAGCCCATGCTCGCCTATGCCATCCAAGCAGCGCAACAATCAGGCTGTTTCAACAAGGTGGTGGTCTCCACCGATGATGAGGAGATTGCCGAAGTTGCTCGTCAACTGGGCGCGGAAGTACCATTTCTGCGGCCAGCCAACCTCGCCGATGATCACACAGGTACCACCCCTGTGGTGATCGACACCATCCAGCGGCTCGACCAGCTCGGCATCCAAGCAGAGCACTACTGCTGCATCTATGCCACGGTCCCGCTTATTCAAGCCGATGACTTGAAGGCCGCCCATCAGCGACTGATCGCAAGTAATGCTCCCTTTGTCTATACCGTGGCCGAGTTTGGCTTCCCTATTCAGCGCGCCGTGCGCATGGACGAGCAGGGCCGGGTCACCCCCTTCTGGCCGGAGCAGATGGCGAAACGCTCTCAGGATCTGGAGCCTGCCTATCAGGATGCCGGCCAGTTCTACTGGGGCAGCCGTGCGGCCTGGCTGGGAGGGATCAGCCCGGTAGGGGGAGAAGGGATTGGCCATATTCTGCCAAGACACAGGGTGGTCGACATCGACACGCCGGAAGATTGGCACCTGGCCGAACTGCTCTATCAAGTGCTGGCCCAAGATGACGTTTAAGGTTGCCTTCCGGCTCGACGCCGGCACCGAGATTGGGCTGGGTCATCTGATGCGCTGTCTGGCCATCGCCGATCGGCTGAAAACGGCTGGCGCCGAGTGCCACTTCCTCTGCCATCAGCTACCTATGCACCTGTTGCCACTGCTGCACTCCCACCAGCATCACGCTCTCTGTGATCTGGACGATGCAGGCCCCTTGCCCACCTTGCGCCCGGAGTGGCTGGTGTGTGATCACTACCAGATTGATCGGCAAATCGAGCAGACACTGGCAAGTCACTGTGGTCAGTTGCTGGTGATCGACGATCTGGCCGATCGCCCTCATCATGGTCAGTTGCTGCTGGATCAGGGGCCACAGCGCAGCACAGCCGATTACCAGTCACTCGTCCCTGCCGACTGTCGGCTGCTGCTGGGCACCGACTATGCCCTGCTGCGCCCTGCCTATCGCCAGCTAGCACGCCAAAAGGCCAGCCGGTGGCGACATGGCCTCATCTGCTTTGGTGGTGCCGATCCGGCCGGAGCCTGCCTCATCACCCTCAATACGCTGGCTCGACTGCCATGGGCTAAAACCGTCAGCTGGACTCTGGTAGCCGGTGGGGCCAATCCTTTCTGGCCCGAGCTGCAACAAAGGGTTGCCGAACTGCCCGATCTGCCGCTCACCTTGCTGCGTCAGAGCGACCAGATGGCCGACCTGATGAGCCGACACGACTTCGCCATTGGCGCTGCGGGCGGCATGACCTGGGAGCGAGCCTGTCTCGGCATGCCGACCCTGGCGGTGCCCATCGTCGACAATCAGCAGTTCAACGACCAGGTGATCGCCCGCTTCCAGTTGGCCGAGCGGCTGACTCTGAGCGAGCTGGCCGAGCCTGAGCTGCTGCTGCAAGCCCTGCAACGACTTGAATTGCAAGCAGATGACTATCGCTGCCACGGCCAGCAACAGGTGGATGGGCTGGGGCTGGATCGGCTCACCGCCTGGCTGCTACCACAATCCGATTATCAACTGTTGCCAGATGGCCAACAGTGGCAACTACGCCATGATGACCAACTGCTGCTCACCCTGACTCTGGACGGTCAGCATCTGACATGGCAGGCCGCCCGGCCACTTCAACCAGCGGAGTGGCAAGAGCTGGCACATCGCTTGCAGACAATTTTCTCCCAATTTCCCCTCTATCTTGCCGAGCCACCGCAGATAGCGCCCCCTGCCCCCTGGCAGCCGGCGCCGCAAGGCTGGCAACTTGGCACAGGAATCTGAACACAGATGCAGATCGATCATCGCCCCATCAACCAGGAACAGGCCCCCTATGTGATTGCCGAACTGTCGGCCAACCACAATGGCAATCTGGACCGCGCCCTGGCCATCATGACCGCCGCCAAAGCAGCGGGTGCCAGCGCCGTCAAGCTGCAAACCTACCGCCCGGATACCATAACCCTCAAAAGTGATCGACCGGAATTTCAGATCCATGGCGGTTTGTGGGATGGCCACAGCCTCTACGATCTTTATGAGTGGGCACATACCCCGTGGGAGTGGCACCAGGCGCTGTTTGCCAAGGGGCGCGAGCTGGGCCTAACGGTCTTTAGCAGTCCGTTCGACTTCAGTGCGGTGGACTTGCTTGAATCACTTGACTGTCCTGCCTACAAGATCGCCTCCTTCGAGCTGGTGGATCTTCCCCTGATTCGCTACGCCGCCCAGACCGGCAAGCCGCTTATCATGTCCACCGGCATGGCGAACGAGGCCGAGATCTCCGCCGCGGTCGAGATGGCGCTCAAGCATGGCAACGGCCAGCTGGCCCTGCTGCACTGTGTCAGCGGCTATCCGGCGCCGGCAGCCGAGTACAACCTGCGTACCATCCCCATGTTGCGCCAGCGCTTCGGGGTCGAGGTGGGGCTCTCCGATCACACCCTCGGCTCTGCCACCGCCATCGCCGCCACCGCGCTCGGGGCGACCCTCATCGAGAAACACTTCACCCTGGCCCGCGCCGACGGCGGACCGGATTGCGCCTTCTCCATGGAACCGGCCGAGCTCACCGAGCTGGTGGCCTCGGTCAATACCGCCCATGCCGCCCTTGGGGTGGCTGACTACCAGCTCACCGCCAGTGAACAGGGTAACCGTGCATTTCGCCGCTCCCTCTATCTGGTCAAGGAGATGGCCGCCGGCGAGCAGCTCACCGCAGCGCATATCAAGTCGGTGCGCCCCGCCCTCGGCCTGCCCCCGGCCGATTACGATCGGCTCATCGGCAAGCGGGTCAACCGCAGCCTGAGTGCCAATCAACCGCTGAGCTGGGAGTGGATAGACAACGATGAGTGATGATCTCTTCAACCAGCACGGTAGGCTCATCAGCCAGCGCTGGCCCGCCCTCTGGCCCCGCTTGCTGGCACAGGACGTTGAAAGCCTGCCGGCCGAGCTGACCGAAGGTCTCGGCTCCACCCTAAGCCTCCACGGCATACAGCTCACCAGCCGGCACGACCGGGTGAAGGAAGCCGAGCTGCAGGCCGCCAGCCTGCCCGAGCAGCCGGTGCTGCACCTCTACGGCACCGGGCTCGGCGATCTGCCGCGCACCCTGCTGGGGCGCAGTAGCCTCAAGCGGCTGGAAGTGAAGATCATGAATGGCGCCCTGTTTGCCCTTGTACTGCGGCTGCTAGACCAGCAGGACTGGCTGACGGACCCCAGGGTCGAGCTGATGATGGCCGGCGACGAAGGGGAGGTGCGGCTGCCCTTCTTCGCCCTGCCGCCCGAGCTGCTGCTGGTGGAAGATGCTGCCGCCCGCATCCGCGACCGGCTGGTGAGTGAAATCGATTTGCCGTTCGCCCGGGCCAGGTTCGACGCCGAGCACCCCGACATCACCCGGCGGCTGGCGGAAAACCGCGATCTGCTGGCCGGCGACGGCGATGTGGCCTCCCTGTTCGGTCTGGCTCAGGGCAAGCAGGCGCTGATCGTGGCGAGTGGCCCAACCCTGCAGCACAACCTGGCCACCCTGCAGGCCCAGTTGCAGCGCCGTCGGCAGGACTATCTTCTGATTAGCGTCGATACCGCGCTGGCGTTTTTGCTCAGCCACGGTATCCGGCCCGACATCGTCGTCACCATCGATGACGCCATCCACGGCAACCGGCTGCCCGCCGCCCAGTCGGCCCAGACCACCCTGGTCTATTACCCCACGGTTCCCACGGCAGCCCTGCTGGCCTGGCAGGGGCCACGCATGACCGCCTACTCCCGCAGCCCCATGTATCAGCAGCTGCGACAGACGATCCCCAAGGGCGTGCTGCACTCGGGCGGCAGCGTCATTCATCCCGCCGTGGATCTCGCCGTGCAGATGGGTTGCCGCCAGGTCATCCTGCTGGGCACTGACTTCGCCTTTCCCGGCGAGCTCACCCACTCGGGCTGGGCCGACGGTGCGCTCGGCCCCAGCGCCGCGCTGGCCCTCAGCTGGGCCCTCGACGGCCATGGCCGGCGGGTCAAGACCAATCCAAACTTTTCCGCCTACCGCACCGAGCTCGAGCGCTACATAGCGCGCCACACCGATGTGCAGTTCTGGAACTGCAGCCGGGAAGGGGCGGAAATCGCCGGCTGCCGCTATCACCCGGAGTACGTGCAATGAAAAACGGCCAGATCACCCGCCTCACCGCCCTGGCGCACCAGTTTCGGCTGGGGCAGTCGGTTGCAGCGAGTCAGGCATTGCCGGAACTGCTGCAAGAGGTGCTCACCGAGCAGGGCAACCTGCCACCCGGACTGGTAGCCGCACTGCTGCAGTGCCAGGAGCGCCAGGACTGGCTGGGGCTGGCCGATTACCTCGAATATGAAGTGGTGCACTGCCTGTCGACCCCGGCCGGCGACACCACCACAGGAGACCACTGATGATCAAGGCCATTTCCAACGCCTCCGAGCAGGAGCTGTCACGCCGCCAGACCTTCAGCGAGTTGCTGCACGCCAGCCCGCTGCCCGCGGCCGAGCTGCAGAACAACCTGGGCCTCTACCTCAAGCGCCAGTCGCTCTCCCGCATCCTGTTCATGCACGAGCTGTATCAGAAGATCGTGCCGGTCCACGGCGTCATCATGGATTTCGGTACCCGCTGGGGTCAGAACCTGGCGCTTTTCTCCTCGTTTCGCGGCATGTATGAGCCCTACAACTACAACCGCAAGTTGGTGGGATTCGATACCTTCAGCGGCTTCCCTTCCCACGCTCCGCAAGATGGCAGTGATGCCGCAATCCAGCCCGGTGCCTACGGGGTGACGCCGGGCTATGAGCAGCATCTGGCCCAACTGCTCGCCGCCCATGAGGCGGAAAGCCCGCTGGACCATATCGTCAAGCATGAGCTGGTGAAGGGGGATGTGACCGAGACGCTGCCGGCCTATCTGGCTCGTCAGCCGGAAACAATGATAGCGCTGGCCTATTTTGACTTTGATCTCTACGAGCCGACCCGCCGCTGCCTCGAGCTCATCAAGCCGCACCTGACCAAGGGGTCGGTGCTGGCATTCGATGAGCTCAACTGGCCCGCCTTTCCGGGGGAGACTCTGGCCCTCAAGGAGGTGCTGGGGCTGGATCGCTACGCCATCCGTCGCACCCCGCACAACCCGGGACCAGCCTATCTGGTGATCGAGTAGTCCGGTTGCGGGCTGAGACGACGCAGCAGCCCGGCCTCCAGCAGCATCCGCGCCAGCGGCTCCACCCGCCAGAACGGCGCCCCTATGGTCTCGGCGATCTCGAACAGGGTCAGCTTGCCGTCGCTGTAGGCCAGCAGATTCATCATCTCCCTCACTTGCCAGCCCGAATAGCGGGTCGACAAATCCGGGTAGAGCCCCCGCTTGCCGAGCTGGGGTTCGCCCAGCACAGTGACCTCGCAGCGCTCGTCCAGCTCCAGACACTCGATGGCACGGCGCAGCGCCATGAAGCCGCCGGCCAGACCGGCCGACGTCACCAGCGAGAGGTCATCGAGCGAGGTGTGGTACTCGGCATAACAGCCGTATCGACTGCGCATCACAGAAGTGACCGGCAGATCGATGCCGGGCGCGCACAGCTGCCGCTCGTTGGATCCCCGCTCCAGGAAGCTGTAAGCCTTGTAGCCCGGCGCCAGATGACCCAGCACATGGCGACCGATGCGATCCGCCAACGTGTTGCCCTGGCGTGAGGGCAGGAAGGAGTAGCTGCGGTCATCGCCAAGACAGGTCAGGTTGAAGCCGGCCAAGGTGCGCTGCTTGAGCTGGTCCAGATGACGGGAGAGATAGACGATGGCCCCCAGGGTTTCAGGCACCAGCATCAGCCGGTAGCTGTAGCGACGTGTGGGCAGTGACGCAAGCCAGGCCATCAGGAATACACCGACACAGGGGCCGGAGAGCTCGTTGTTGGCCATGGAGGGGTGGCAGGTGTAGCTCGACAGCAGGATCTCCTGCTCGCTCTCCCCCGGCAGCACCCAGTCACCATAGGTGAGCGAGCCCGGGGCCAGGGTGGCATCGATCACCACCTGATATTCTCCCTCCGGCAGCGCTTCACGCAGCCGATGGGGCAGACAGAAGCCCCAGCGGCGCTTGTAGTAGGAGGTCACATAGGGAATGGCATCCGGCTGCTCGGGCAGAGAGTGGAGATGGGGCTGCAGCTCGGCAAGCGAGAGGGTGCAGCGCACCGGCTCCGAGTAACCGACCAGATGCAGGTTGTGATCCTGGAAGTCCACCACTCTGCGTCCATCCGGCCCCACTATGTAGGCTTCCCGCACGTTCCACTCGTCAGGCACTGTCCAGTCGAAGCACTCGGTGCCGCTGGCCACTTCATGGATCCGCAGCTCGGGCAGGCAGTGCTCGCGCCACAGGGCCAGCGACTGCCGAACCCCGTCCCCGGTCAGGCTGCGATTGAGCGGAAACAGCAGGGTGAGCAGCCGATGCAGCTGTTCACCGACTTGTGCCTGGTCGTCCCAGTCGGTGGGCAGATAGCCGCTCTTGGGTGAAAAACTCATGGGGTGGGTGCCTCGATCAATTCGACAATGTGGCCAAGGGGGCTCAGGAAAAACTGGACGTGGGCGCCGCCAAACGCGATGGCTGGCTGGCTGGGCCCGAGGGGAAGATGACGCTGGGCCCGCAGTTTTTCGGCAGCCATTGCCAGGTCTGCCACCTCATAGGCCAGATGATTGAGCAGGTTATGACGGGTTCGTAGCGCCTGACTGACGGGGCTATCATCACTGGCAGGTGCAATCAGTTCATAGCAAATCCCCGCATCATCATAGGCAAAACAGATATGCACCCGCTGCAACGGATCGAGCACCGGCTCGCTAAAGCGGGAAAGCCCGAGGGTCTCGCAACAATAACGTACGCCAAGATCCAGTTCGGCCACCACCAGTCCAATATGGTGCAGTTTCATCTCCCCTCCCTGATAAGCGCATGGGGATGGACAGCGATCAGCTCTTTTGCCACCGCGGCAAAGTCGGCGCAGCGAACGGCCCAGACTGGTAAACGGCCAAATAACCCCTGGTGCCATTTGTCCTGATTTTTAAGGGCTTCAACCAGACGGGAAAGATCTATCTCGCTGGCCAGATCGAGTCTTCGCACAAAGTAGTCACAATGCCAGGGGCGCACCATTCCCTGCTCGCGGACATCACCCTCAAAGCGTTTCATAAAGCGATAATCGACACCTAGTTGCTGCTCGACATAGTGGGTGAAGGTAATGCGATCGGGATGACAGGCAAAACCGGCAATCCAGCCATCGTGAGCCGCCAACCAGGCGAAGGGGCTCTCTTCACCAAAGCAGTCATGACCCCCTGCTGCAACCACCTGGTCACGCCCCGCGCCCCATACCGCAACGCTGAAGATGGGATCGCGGGTCCGCGCAACCCCTGGCAGAGTGCGAAACTGCTCCGTCATCAACCCGACTTCACTGGGGGATGTCGCCCTGTCGAAACAGCTCTGGCGAGTCAGGCTATACGTGAATGTTGGCACCAGCAGAGTGCCCTCGTTTCCAAGCCACTCCTGCATCCCCAACCAAAAAGCATGCATGCCGGCTTCATTGCCCCGTCCAGGAAACTGGGCCACAGCCATGGCGTCAGTGTGAACCATGATAGCGCTCCCTCGTGCGATCCCAAGGGAGCCAAGAACATGAGAGAGAGCTTCAATCACAGCACAAGACCACGCCGCAACAGCGCATCACGAATGTCCTGAAGTTGCTTCATCTTCGCCAGCTCTTCAGGCTCGAAGCGTACCGAGAACGTCTGCTCAACCAGCAGCAGAAAATTGAAATGACCAAGCGAATCCCATTCCGGAAAGGCCCCAAGTCCCAACTGATAGTCGCCTCGCGTGACGGTTGCAGAAGGAAACTGCTGTTCCAACAAAGTGAAGAGATCAGTCATGGTGATAAAACTCCAAAAAAGGCAAATTCAGCTGTTCGAGCGCCAGACTATGGTAATGCTCATGGGAAAAACGGGCGGGATCCGGATTATCACAGGGGGTCAACGGCAGGGATGCCAACCATGTCAGCGCAGGTTCATTACGTGCACAACGATTCGAGCCAATAACCAGACGCTCGATCCCCGCCTCGCGCAATGCAGCCGAGACGCTATCCAGTAACCAATATTCGAGTCCTCTGGACAACACTCTGCAACTCAGAGCCAGCGTATCGAGCAATGCCAGTTTGGGCGTGATGTTTATGATCAGCACCAAGCCAACCAAGCCATGATCGGCAAAGCGATCCTGCAACGACACTAGCCAGCACCAGCCAGACTGCGCCAGCCGTTTGAGCTCGCTCGCCTCATATCGCAGACAGGAGAGATTAAACTGGTTGGTTTTATGGATGATCTGCTCGGCACGAGCAAGGTTATCCACCGCCAACGGCTGTATCGCCGCACGCAACGACAAGGAGGCGAGAAAATGTTGTTCACTGCCAACCTCGCTACGTAACCGGGCGGCGTCTGCCAATGCCAGATAGGAGGCTTGACGAAGAGCATCATCACCACTGAATATGCGCGAGAACCCCCCATAAGTGAGCAAGGTTGTAGGCCATGCCCAAATATCTGCTGGTGGTTCAATGACATCGACTTGTGGCAGGGCATGGCGAACTTCAGCCCTTTCCAGGGGGGAATCATCCCAGAAGACCAAGGCCTCAAGCCCCAGATTGAGGCTGGCAGCAATATGTCGCAAACCTTGAGATTTAGAGCCCCAACCAATGGCAGATGCTGCAATATTTCGCCTTTTGAGTCTCATGGCGCCATGCTGCTCAAACACCAGCCAAACATCTGCAGGCTCGTTTTTAGAGCACAATGCCAACAACACGCCGCGCTGATACCAGTAGAGCGCCGCATCCTGAAACGACTGATAGAGTTTGCCGAGACCGTCCTGACCAAGGTAAAGGCCAGTCAACCCCTCTTCACCCACTACCCCCCCCCACAGGGTATTGTCACAATCGAGCACCAGCACCTTGCGTATTGGCGCCTGATCAAGCATCCAACGCGCGGCAATCCAGTCGGCAAGGCTGGTCAAGCCGTGCATCGAGAGAGGACAAGAAAGAAGGTAACGATTACGCTCGTCCACACAATGGGCTCGCCCCTGCTCAGAGAGCCAGCGACCCAGCCCCAAATCCCTAATGTGGTGACGTGCAAGCGCTCGGGTAAAGCAGACATCCAGCTGCATCATCCAGGGATGAAGAGCGCTACTCACACCACCGCCTTGCAGTGAACAGGCACCAAGATAAAGATGAGGGAGCCCCCGCAGTGGCGAGAGCAATGCTTCCAACCAGGTGTCGATGGTCTCGGACAATGCGGGTTCAGCCAAGGTGTACCAATGCTGGCATTCGCTGTCGGTCAGCAGTTGCTCCCAAAACCAGAGCACCAGATGTCCGTCACAAGCGGCCATCGGCTGCCATTGACCTTGAGGGCAAAATTGCAACTGTGCATGTCGGGCCAAAGGAGCCCATGCCACATTACCGGGCATGAGAAATGCGGTGGATGCCAGGGAAAGGGTGGCCATATATGCACCTGAAAGGATTAAATACTTCTATATCATACTGTTAGGGAATGGAGATGAACAGAGTCATCCCCATCCGATTCAAGGACTAGCGCTTGAACACATCCAGGCCGGTAAAATAGGTGGTATCATGGCCATCGAACGCATCGGCATACATCACTTTGCTATCCTCGAAGAATAACTCCAGAATTGCCTGCGCCTCTTTTATCTTGCCCGCCAGCACCTCGGGTTCTGCTGTCACCTGCGCCATCATTAGGCTGATGATATTGGCGTAGAAATAGTTAATTGAACCAATCAACACACGATAGAGATGTGATTCGCGGCTCATCAGCAGATAGAGCAGATAGTCGTGATGGCGTTGCATCATGGCCAATACCGCATTGTGTTCACAGGCTACCTGGCGCCAGTCATCGCGCAACTTGTCTACCAGCTCAACGAACAGCGGCACCTGCAATGCAGCAGCGAAATCAACGCTGCTCATGTCAAAGGACTGGAAACAAGTGGCCATCACTTCATCCATGAGCGGGATTTTGTCGAGTACCGGCCATTCAGGTTGCAACGATTCAACACGACGAGGGATTGCCCCTTCTATATAAGCGCCGTCACTACTGTTGACGCACTGCATCTCGGGATAATCACGCAATACACTGGCCATATTGTGAATGGCTAGCCCAAACAGATGATTGATACGCACTTCGTCGCCAAAGTTACCCGGTGCCGGGAAAGTATCCTTTAAATTTTCCTCGTATTTCGCCTCTTGCTTGTCGTTGTAATAGAGACTCAGGCTGGAGTGATGCTGTCCGGCTGTTTTATAGCCATTGTCGATACCAAACAAATACACCTGCTTGAAACCAAGCAAGGCCGCATAATTGAGGCCGGTATTGCCGACGAACGGGTTGGAAAATTCAATGGTATCGTACTCAAATGCCTGACCAAACGCGCTAATCAGCATGGAGAACATCGGCTCGTTGGGCTTGAACGCCAACCCTGTTTTACGAAAGAAGCGCTTGCATTCAGGGTGAATGACATCAACGCTCAGAAACACGGTGTCCTTGATAAAGTCATCGGCATTGAGAATGCTCAGAAAATCGGCTGAGCTCTTGGTGCGCTCCACTGCAACGTAGATATCCGGTTTTACGCCAGCTTTGTAGAGTGCACTGACCGCAGTACCGCAGGCGATAATGATTGCCTGCTGCTGATGCTGCCGGATGAACTCGATGCTCTGATCCAGCGAGGGGCCATTGCCAACCACAAAGACAGGGATCTGCTCGAAGGCACGGCTATCGCGCCACCGTTTCAGAAAGGGGGTGCCGTCTTGCAGATGGGTGTGGCTATGGGCAAGTGCATAGATGTTGTCATCAAAGAACCCCCACCCCGTTTTGAGCAGATAGAACTCCCTTTCCACCTGTGTTATCAAGGCGTGCAGCTTGGGGGAATGGTAATGACAGAACGAGAAATAGCTTGCCGACCAGAATGCCCCCTTGCGATGCAGCGCCTCCATCATGTCAGCGACCAGCAATCGCTCGTCAACACCGATAAAGAGGTGCAGACTGATCGACTCCTCCTCCATGTAGGCGAGCAGCTGATGCCAATCAAAACAGAAGAGCGAGGCGTAAAACATGTCAAGATCAGGCTCGAAAGCAAACAGATTCTTGATCTTGCACTGTTCATACAAGCAACCGAGCTGGTAGCCCAAACCAATGCCATACATCAGTGCCAGAGGAATATCGGTATGTAATGCTGCCTTTAGACGCAACCCTTCCAGAGCTGACTTCTCTTTTAATTTGGAGATTTCATTGTTGTATTTGATATGGATTTGGCCATCGATATACCACTGGGGCACAAAATCGATGCACTGCAAGACACTGTGTTCAATGACCTCGGCAATCTGCGACTGAACCTCGCTAAATGGATCATCCCCATAAAGCGAGATACCCTCGTCGAGCCACAGAATATTGGGAACGCCGTTTTCATTACAGAAGAAACGAAAAGGCCTGGCAGGCTGGTACTCCTTGAAAAAGTCATGAATGGCGGGCATGTATTTGGCAAACGCAGCCATATTGAGTTCATAACGAACGGGGAGTACTTCCAGCATGGCGGCCTCCTGCTGCTTTTGCAGAGCCAGGCGTGCCAGTTCACTTTCTACATCATGAATCTTGTGATGGATATCCATGTCAGACTAACCTGCATTCAGCTTGTAAAGACCGGATGCACGTCCGGCCTGGGAGAATTGTCGTAATTGTGCTTCAGCCTGCTGCTTTTCCTGACCCACCCAATCATAAATAAGCTGGAACTGCATCAGTGCCTGCCGCTGTTCCACATTGAGAGTCTCTCCCCAAGGCAGTGACCCGAATACCTCTTCCAGAGCATGCAGATAAAGTTCAGCCAGCTGTTCTGCTGCAACCAGCTCACCTTGCACCAGTAGAGACTGCAACTGCTCGCCCTGTCTCATCAAGGCAGACACAGAAGTACTATTGACCTCATTCATGCCGGTCTGCCTACCTTTTGCTGTGCCAGCGCCTTGTCTCGCTCATCGACAGGGATGGCATCCCAACCGCTCTTGACCGTCAGCATCAGGTTCATCACTTCATCAATGGCGCCTACATCCATGTCACGGCTGGCATCCATCATGCGCACTTTCATATAGTCATAAAGTGCGAACAGGTCTTCGGGGACCTTGCCATAAGAGAGATCAAGTGAATCTTGCAGACCATTGATAATGGCCAGCGTCTTGGAGATAGATTGGGACTTACCCTCGAAATCGCGACGCTCGACTGCACCGCGAGCCTGAGCGAGACGTTCGAGACACCCTTGCATCAATAACTGGATCACGCGATAGGGATCCGCCACTGCCAGCTCAGACTGCAAACTCTGGGTTGTATAGGCCTTGATCGTTTTTCGATACATACGAGACTCAGCTCCTGACTACAAATTAACTGGTTTTGTTGTTGGTATTGAGCAGGTTGAGATAGGAGGCAGATTTGTTCATCTTGGCCAGCAAGGTATCCAGACTGCCGTAGCGTGCCCTCAACGTCTCTTCATACTTGGTGAGCTGCGCCGCGACATCTGCTTGTTTGCGGTTGACATCACGCAGATCAGAATTGAGTGTCTCTTCCCGCTTGGCAAGCAGTCCCCCTGTCTTGGAGTAGGTCTCAAGCTGGCTGGCCAACTTGCCAGCAACACCGTCCTTGCCACCAAATACAGCCACTACCTGGTCGAAGTTCTTCTCGACCGCTTCATCGAATTTCGTCGAATCAAGTGAGAGCACTCCCTTGTTGTCCATCTTGACCCCCAACTGAAAGATGGTAGAGAAGGTCGAAGAGTTGTTAGAAGGCTCGGTGACGGTGCCACTCATCAGGTTGGTCACAGCCTTGGTCGTCGCATCCCCCGCCAGGGCTCCACCATCATTCTGGCTGACACCGGCCACGATAGAGCTGCGTTTGCCCAGATCGGTGCTCTTCTTCACCAGAGCGTTATAGCCATCGATGAAGCTCTGCACCATGGTCTTGATGCCAGCCTTGTCTGTCGTCACATCCACTCTGTTTGGCTTGTAAGTGGTCGTCACGGTACCATCACTCGGGTTCGTGGTAGTGGTGCTCTCCGACTCTTTCAACACCGTAATCTTGAGACCCACAATGGTGCCATCAAAGGTGTTGGTCGCACTGGTCAATTTATTGCCATCCACGCTTATCTCGGCATCACGGGCTTGTTGCTTCTGGGTCAGCTTGGAGATGAAATTGTCAGTCAGTTCAGGTGTACTGCCGGTTATCTGCAGATCTTTACCTGTTCCACTGACACCGGAGTCAATCACAAGGGCCGCCTTGCCATCGGAGGTATTCATGATATTGACGCTAAGACCAAAGTTGTCACTATCATTGTTGATCCGCTTGCGAATGGACTGGAGTGAATCCCCTGCTTTAACATCCACATCAAAGGTCTTGTCACCTGCCTTGAATGTCAGGGTGCCATCTTGAGTGATCATGGGCGTGGTCGAAGAGGCGAAACTACCTTCAAATTTGCTGGTCTTCGCCAATTTTTCGACACTGATGTCATATTGCCCGTTGGAAGCGCCACTCTTGCTCTCCACCTTGAGAACCGGATTATCTTTATCCTGGGTGATGTTTATCGCACGTTTGTTAAACGCATCATCCTTTGACATAGCCTGCAGAGTGGTGACAAAAGTCGCGATCGCTGACTTCAGCTGGCCTACCCCTGAGAGAGTGATCTGGGCGTTGGTCTTTTTGGTGGTAATTGGCTGCAACAGCTGCGCCTTCTTGGCATCAACACTTGCAGCAATGACAGACTCCAAGTCCAGTCCAGAGCCCGCACCAGCAGACGTAATTGTGGCCATACTCACTCTCCTCGCAAACGTAACTATTAAATCTCTTTATCAAGCAATAACCCGACTCGAGAGCCACCGCCAATCACATCACCTTCGCGCAGAGCCTGGATTCGTTTGCTGATAGCCAGCAACTCTTCGCTTGGTATCTGACGGATCATTGATTTGGTATCGGCATCCATTACCTTGATAACAACCTGCTCTAGTTCCTTTTCAACACTGAAATTGACGGTCCATCCTTGCAACTGACTGAACTCTTGCAAGTTTTGTACCCCTTTCTCAATTTCCTTGTCTGAAATCTTCGGCTTGCCAGCCCTCTCCTGCTCAGGCAGCACCTGTTGCTTTTCCATGTCCTTTGCCGTCCCCCGCTGCTCTTCTGCTGTGCCAGATAGCACTTGAGCGGCCGACTGGCCGCTCTTGCTACTTGACTGAAGAGAAGAAGGAGTGACCGATGACGGAATTCCAATTTCATTGGCCATATCGTCGCTCCTTTTTTATCTCATCACAGCCTGTTAACCCAGCAGGGACAGGGCTGATTGCGGTCTTTGGTTGGCTTGAGCCAGGATGCTGGAAGCAGCCTGTTGCAGAATGTTCTGCTTGGTCAGGTTGGCTGTCTCGGTCGCAAAGTCTGCGTCACGGATACGGGAACGTGCTGCGCTCAGGTTTTCAGAGACGTTGGACTGGTTGCGAATGGTGGAGTCAAACCGGTTCTGCACCGCACCCAGCTCTGCCCGTTTGCTGTCCACAGCCTTGATCATGAAATCAAGGTTGGCCATGGCCAGCTGGGCAGCACTGGCAGAGCTGATGCTGCTGACGCTGGTAGAGGTTACTGCAGATGTTCCCTTGGTCACGGTATAGGGCTCGCCAGAGGCACTGGTAGCAACGGTCGCGCTTCCCTTGGTTGATGCCGCAATCCCACTGATGGTAAAGGCGGAAGTCATCTTGAAGGTGATAGTCTGACCAGCATCCGCCCCCACCTGGAACGACCCCTTGTAGTTGCCATCCAGCAGCTTCTGGCCACCGAAAGTGGTGTCGTTGGAGATACGGTTGATCTCTGTAGTCAGTTGGTCAAACTCTTGCTGCAATGCAGTACGGTCATCGGTGTTGTTGGAACCGTTAGCAGATTGCTGTGCCAGCGTGCGCATACGCTGCAGCATACTGGTCACTTCATCCATGGCCCCTTCAGCCGTTTGAGCAACCGAGATACCATCGTTGGCGTTGCGGTTACCTTGATCCAAACCGTTGATCTGGGAAGTCAAACGGTTGGAGATCTGCAAACCGGCAGCATCATCTTTGGCAGTGTTGATACGAAGTCCCGATGCCAGTCTGGTGTAAGAGGTATCCAGAGACTTGTTGGTATTCATCAGGTTACGCTGGGCGTTCAGTGATGAAGTATTCGTGTTGATATACATGGCCATAAAATATTCTCCCGAAGAACATGCGACTGCGGGTTGCGCCGTCAAAGCGGCGTCCCACCGTTAGAAGAACAGGTTGAACGAGCCTGAGTCTTCTGGCGGGTGTCTGTTTGAACGGACAGGTCACCCGCAGTAGTGCAAACGTTGGATTCCGAACACCCCTCGATTGCTTCACCTTGTTTAACGGCAGTGCAGAGGCAAGCTTTAGGAAAATTGTTGCCTAACGCGGCAATTTTTCTCCGGTACATGGCAAGGAAAGCGAGATGGCAAACATAGTGCAAGACGTAATAGAGGGGTTGCAGGATGGTGTGACAGGATTATTTTTGTGGCACGATTTGTGCTTAAGTTGGGTAGAGTGACGTCGATTTGACGACACAATAAAAAGAGGCCGGTAAACCGGCCTAAAGATGAGCATATGCTCAGGAGAATATGACCAAGCGTGACAGAACTGAACAGCTGGACAACACTTGGCATTACTAGTAGAGAATTATATCTCTCCCGATAGAACAGAGTGCGAACCGAACACCCCTTTGTTCCATCTCTTGACCAGGGCGGCCTGAACAACCGCCCTGTTTTCTTTTGTTAGCCTTGCAGCAGCGAAAGAGCTGACTGGGGGCGCTGGTTCGCCTGGGCCAGTATGGTTGATGCGGCCTGTTGCAAGATATTCTGCTTGGTCAGGTTTGCAGTCTCGGTGGCGAAGTCTGCATCACGGATACGTGAGCGTGCAGCACTAACGTTTTCGGAGACGTTCGCCTGGTTGCGAATGGTCGAGTCAAACCGGTTTTGTACCGCCCCCAGTTCAGCACGCTTGCTGTCCACCACCTTTATCATGTAATCCAGGTTGGCCATAGCCGACTGGGCCGAGCTTGCAGCTGTAATGGTCGACATACTGGTAGATGTGACCGGCGTTCCTGCTGTCTTCGTGATGTTATACGGCTCGCCCGAGGTCGTGGTTGCCACTGTCGCACTACCACTGGTGGCAGAGGCCATGCCCGAGATAGTAAAGGCGGTCGTCATCCGGAAGGTGATGGTCTGCCCTGCGTCTGCCCCCACCTGGAAGGTGCCCACATAGCCGCCATTAAGCAGGTTCTGACCACCAAACGTGGTATCTTTGGCTACCCGGTCAATTTCAGTCATCAACTGGGTATACTCTTGCTGCAGCGCAGTACGGTCATCAGTGTTATTGGAACCGTTGGCTGACTGTTGAGCCAGCGTACGCATCCGTTGCAGCATGGAGGTAATTTCATCCATTGCCCCTTCGGCAGTTTGGGCAACAGAGATACCGTCATTGGCATTACGGTTACCTTGATCCAGACCGTTGATCTGGGAGGTCAAACGGTTGGCAATTTGCAGGCCGGCGGCATCGTCTTTGGCGCTGTTGATACGCAGACCGGATGCCAGTCGAGTGTAGGATGTATCCAGTGATTTGGTCGTGTTCATCAGGTTACGCTGAGCGTTGAGTGATGAAACGTTAGTGTTGATATAAAGGCCCATGACTATTCTCCTAAGCTATTAAATTTACTCTTCTATTTGCTCTGGCTTTATTATTTTCTGTGCCCGATGCGTCTTATTTAACGGCCCGTTTTTCGATGTCTTTAGCATTTTTTTCAACGCTTCATCACGTTAACGCCGCTTAACCTATATATCGACAGGTCGGGGATAAACTTAAGGAAAAAAACGCCCACTAAAACGTGGCAGAAACTCATCGCGCCCCTCCTCCAACAAGGAGGTAAACAGGCACACTCGAGCCCCTCCTTGTCCATGATGCGAGAAAAAAGCGGTGTCGACTCTCAATTTTGTCGAGCACAGTTGGCGATTGGGCTCTCCAGCCCCTAAAATCGCGGCCCCATCAACAATTTGGCGTGAGTTGTTTTCCATGCAGACACTGGTTGAGCAGATTGTTTACATCAGCGATATGTTTGGTACTGCGGTATTCGCGTTTTCAGGGGTTCTGGTGGCGGGCCGGCTCAGAATGGACGGATTTGGCGTCATGGTGTTGGCGGCAGTCACCGCCATCGGCGGTGGTACCATCCGCGACATGATCCTGGGAGCAACCCCGGTGTTCTGGGTTCGCGATCCTCTCTATATCTGGGTGGTCATTGCAACGGCGCTGATCGGGATGTGGATGGTCAAACTGCCCCGCAGAATGCCCTGGTATGTACTGCCCGTCGCGGATGCCTTCGGGTTGGCCCTCTTTACGGTGATTGGGGCGCAAAAAGCCCTCAACTTCGGTACCCCGGGACTGATCGCTGTGCTGATGGGGACCATGACAGGGGTAGCAGGCGGCATGATCCGTGATGTACTGGCTAGGGAAGTGCCTATGGTGTTGCAAAAAGAGATCTATGCAACAGCCTGCATTTTGGGCGGAATCCTCTACACCCTGGCACTGGAGGCGAACATGGACAGAGTAACCGCCATGCTCATCTGTATGACAGCCGTGTTCGGTTTGCGGGTAGCTGCTATCTACTGGCACCTGTCGCTACCAACCTTCTCGCTGCAACGCAACTGAAAGCACACCCGCAGTGGAATATGGCTCTGTGGGTTGTGCGTTGAACCAAATGGGCTTTTCTGTTGTCATAGAAGCAGTCGTTGTTAGCCGGATATTCTCATGCACAAAATCGGTATGCTTACCACTCTCCTCCTTGCGAACGTGACAGCAGCACATGCCGAAGCACAAGCCGTTTTTGGACGACTGGCATCGGCGCCAGTGCAGCAGTTCAACCAGCAGATACGTCAGGCGAACGAGCTACATCAGAAATGGGTCAATGACTACCGTGAGGTAGCACTTCGTTTTGTCGGTCATAGCGACATCCCCAGTCGCATCCATGCACAGCAACTGGATAATGATCTGGTACTCTCGGTTGCCCTCGATGGCAGCAAGAACGACATGCTCTATATCCTGACTCTCTATCGCAGCGATAACCTTTGGCAAATGAGGGGAGCGGAAATGGGTTGGCGTTGCCTGGGGGAGCACTCCTTCACTCCCGTTCCCTGTCCATAAATCCAAGCTCCGAGCTATAAAACAAAAATCCGGCACATTGGCCGGATTTTTTATGGGAGATTGAGCGTCAAATTACGGACGGTAAACTTTGACGTTGGCAAAGCCTTTCTCTTTCAGGTAAAGCGCCTGCAGCTTGCTCATCACGCCGCGATCGCAGTAGAGCAGGTAGGTCTTCTCTTTGGGCAGATCGCCAAAGGCGGTGGCCAGCTTGAAGAAGGGGATATGCAGTACTTCACGACCTTCCACCACCAGCGGCTTCTCGTCGTGTTCGTCGGCAGAGCGGATATCCAGGATCACCTCGTCAGCGCCCAGCACCTGGGTGGTTTCCACCTCTTGCACTTCAGCAGCAGTCTCTTCACCGATACGACGGATATCGAGGTAACGGGCCTCGGAGACCACCTTGTCCAGAATGGAGAAGTCAAAATTGGCCTCTTCCTCTTCAATGCGGGAGAGCTCGGCCTTCACAGTCGGCTTTTTGGAGATGACCCCACAATACTCCGGCATGGTCTCGGCGAACTCCAGGGTGCCGATGCGGCGGGCTTCACTGATGATATCCGGCTTGTCCCAAGTGATAAGCGGGCGCAGGATCACCTTGTCGGTGACCCGGTCGATCACGTTCAGGTTGGTGAGAGTCTGGCTGGATACCTGACCCACACACTCGCCGGTCACCAGCGCCGGGATCTGGAACTCATCGGCCACCTTGGCGGCAGCACGCATCATCATCCGCTTGAGCACCACGCCCATCTGACCGTTGTCGATCTTCTCGAGGATCTCGGCAACCACCGGCTCGAAGTCCACAGCGGTGAAACGTACCCGGTGGGAGGAGCCGAAACGGTTCCACAGGTGGTAGGCCACCTGCTTGACGCCGATTTCGTGGGCAGCACCGCCCAGATTGAAGAAGCAGTAGTGCACGCGGCAGCCGCGCTTGATGAACTGGAACGATGCCACGCCGGAGTCAAAACCGCCGGAGAGCAGGCTCAGCACATCTTCCTGGGTCGCGATGGGCATGCCGCTCAGGCCCTGATGGATGGCGCTGACGATAAAGAGCTCCTCACCGTCGATCTCGAGGTTGATCTTCACATCCGGGTTCTTGAGGCGCACACCATTGCTTTCGCAGTGCTGATTCAATCCACCGCCCACGTAACGCTCAACCTCGAGGGAGGAGAACTCATGCTTGCCGTGGCGCTTGGCGCGCACGCAGAAGGTTTTGCCCTTGAGCTGGTCGCCCCATACGGCTTTCACCTGCTCGAAGATGTCGTGCAGATCGGTAAACTTGCTGGCCTGAACCTCGAGGAAAGCCTGAATGCCCGGAATACAAGCCAGGGCTTCGATAGCCTGCTCGCGGAACTGGTCATTGCGGGAGCTCACAATCAGCTTGTCCCAATCCATCCGTACGCGGGCATCGTCGTCGAAGCGGCGCAGGACATTGCGGATATTGCCCTGCAGGATCTTGATAAAGCGCTGGCGAACCGACTTGCTCTTGATGGTGATTTCCGGGAACAGCTTGATAATGAACTTCATGGTAATGACTCGGGTGACCTTGATTTAAGGGCGCGAATTATATCAGAACTTTGTGGCCAGCGCCTACTGGATGAGCGTTTGCTCACATTACCCCACGCAGTGTTTGCCGTGCAGCGCCAATCTTGCGTATATTCCCGACCCTGCGCCTCGCCAGATTTTTGACAACAGACTGATCCGATGAAGACCTACATCTACTACCCCGGCATGGAGGTACGCGACGAGCTCTGGCTCAAATTTGCCCTGCTCTATCTGGAGCGGCTCGCCTTTGTCTTCACCGTCAGCGAAAAGAGCGGCCTCACCGCCCTGCTCGATACCCTGCAACAGCAGACCGATCTGCTGGCCGAGCGGCCCGATGCCGCCTTCTTTGCCGCCATTACCCCGCAGCTGGAGAGCCAGATAAGCGGTCTGGTGGCCCCCGATTTCGTCCGCCACAAGGTGTTTGGCAACAAGGAGCTGATTGGTCGCTGGCGTCAGGAGGCCAACCACGACTGCTTCTGCCCGGAGCAGGCGGGGCTGGAGCGGCTGCACGGCTTTTGCCTGACTCACGGCTTTGCGACCCGGGATGAGGGTGGGATCAGAATGGCACGGCGCTTTGCCAATCTGCTCTCCATGCGTCTCGCCCGTGAGTGGGCACTCGCCAATGACGGGGCGCTTATTACCGATCACGACTATCTCGACCGACTGCTCCATCTGCTCGAATCCCGCTACCACAATCGCGGCGGTCAGGATTGCTTCCACCTCGAAATCCCGTTGCAAGTGCCCACTCACCTGGCCGATATTCCGTTTGCAGAGCTGATTGCCCTGCGCGGGCGCAGCGGCTTTCGCCAGCAGTTGGCCGAATTTCATCTGGCCCTCGACAACCTGCTCACCATGCTGGGTAGCGGCTATGCCGACCCGGCGGCCCTGACCCGCTTTGAACAGGCTCAGCAAGGGCTCAATCAACTGCTCGGCCCCGAGACCCTCAGCATGCCACTCACCACCCTGGTCAGCACCAGCCTGCCCGCCGTGGCGATGCTCCACCAGTTAAAGGCGAGCCACCCCGAAAGCAACCTTATCTTCCATCCCATCAAGAAGAGCCACTTTCACCAGCGCAAGAGCCAGCACTTCTTCACCCGGCTCGGCCATCTGCGCCACCTGGGCTGAACCGATGGAATGAAAAAGGGGTTGGCATCTACCAACCCCTCTCGTTTTCTGCGGCCTACCAATCATCACCCCGTTGATTGGCCTGCTCTTGCGCCTGCCTGCGCGCCTCCATCGCCCTGTCACGGCGGATATTGGCAGGGGTACAGGCAAACTGTTTCTGATAGCAACGCGCAAAACTATCGGAAGCAGGTTCGAAAGGTGAATAGAACCCGGTACGTTCAGGAGAAACATGGTGATCACCATGATTGGTTGTGGCACAACCCGAACTCATCAGCACCAGCAAGGGACACAGAACACGCAGCAAAAGAGAACTCCCGATTGGATTTGAATGAACTCGTAATTATTCACAAATTAATTCATCCAATCAAATATTGATGCATTTCAAATGGTTAATTACATTCACCTCAATGGCTGTCGGCAAAACGATCAACGGGTGATGGTGCCGGCATCACTGTCAGGATGCACCACGCGAAACTCGATACGATCGCTGTTGCCCGCTTCATCCACCACCACCAGCTGATAACGACCCGCCACACTCAGCACCTGATCCCCGTCCCAGCGCAGTCGCTGGCCGTTGAGAAACCAAGCCGACTTGCCGACACCGCCCAGCACCTTGGGCTGCAACCGATAGCGCTGGCTGCGGATAAGGTTGCCCTCCCCCAGCGCCACGATGCGAATGGGGGCCTGCAGCTCGGCGCTCTGCCCCTCCCCTGCACAACTGCTGGCGAGCAGCGACTGCCGCCGCTCACCGGGGGACCGCCACGGCTCCAGCGACAATGGCCAGAGCGCCCGAAAACCGGATTGTGCCGCATCGGGGCAACGGGTCAGCGTCGGCTTGCCTTCGGCAGTGAGTGCAACTTGCCGCAGCGGCGAGGGCCAGTCCATGGGATCCGGCAAGGTGGGAGGATCGCGCCCTTCCAGCAACCAGGCGCTCTGGCGCTGCAAACAGGCTTCAGGCAGGGTCGCGTTCGCCTTGCGCCCCAGCGGCCAGCAGATCTCCGCTTCGCTCACCGTGTTGGGTTGTGCCGGCAGAGGGCTGTTGTCAGCCAGCCGCGAATAGACAGAGAGCAGCAGTGGCACTGCCGCACTCTGGCCGTAGAAACCGGGCATGGGGGTGCCATCGGGGCGCCCCAGCCAGACGCCGATGGTCCAGCGACCAGAGACCCCCATCGCCCAGCTGTCGCGATAGCCATAGCTGGTACCGGTCTTCCAGGCCAGCCGATTGACCCGGCCGGTCGCCTCACTGGCAAAAGGCTGATCCGCCCGCCCCTGTGCGCTCAATATTTGCCAGATGATCCAGGCCGATCCCGGACTCAGCAAGGGGCGCGACACCGCCTGCTGCCCCGCCAGCCAGACCGGCATCGCCACCTGCCCCTGCCGGGTCAGCGCACTGTAGAGCGCCACAAGCTGCTCGAGTCGAATCCCCGCCGCCCCCAGCGCTATGGCCGGATTGGGTTTGTCGGAGAGCGCCAGCCGCACTCCGGCGTTGTCGAGGCGGCTGACCAGTTTGTCGGGCCCGAGCGCCTCCAGCACCTGCACCGCCGGCACGTTGAGGGATTGCTGCAGCGCTTGGGCTAGCGTCACCGGCCCCTGAAAGGCGCCGGAAAAGTTGGCGGGGCGATAATCAGAGCCCAGCCTTGGCGCATCGGAGAGCAGGGAGGCCGAGTGCACCAACCCTTCATCCATGGCCAGACCGTAGATAAAGGGCTTGAGGGTGGAGCCGGGAGAGCGGATCGCCTGCACCATGTCGAGGTAACCGTGGCGGCGCAAATTGCCATACTCGGCGCTGCCCACATAGGCGCGCACCGCCATGGTTTTGTTGTCTACCAAGAGCAACGCCGCTGAGGTCTGCTCGGGGAAACGACGGATATAGCTCGCCACCCGTCCCTCCAGCCAGCGCTGCAGATCGCCATCGATGGTGGTGTGCACCAGCGCACCGGCCTGATGGTCGGCGGCGAGGCGGGCAAAGAGCGGCGCCTCCATCGGCGTGAAGTGACCGCGGGCCAGCACCGGCTCGATACGTCCCTCCAACCACACCTGTTCGGGCCAGACACCCTGAGCCACCAGCCGCTGCATTACCTTGTCACGGGCGGCGCGGGCCCGCTCGGGATGACGGTCTGGCCGGTTGCGGCTGGGAGCCTGCGGCAGCACCGCCAACAGCGCCGCCTCGGCATAGGTCAGCTTGGCGGCGCTCTTGCCGAGATAGGCAAAACTTGCCGCCTGCACCCCCTCCAGGTTGCCGCCAAACGGCGCCCGATTGAGGTAGACGGTGAGCAGGGTGCGCTTGTCATAGTGCCACTCCAGTTGCAGCGCACGCACCATCTGGCGCAGCTTGCCGGGCACGCTCCGGTGGTAGGGCTCGATAAGACGCGCCACCTGCATGGTAAGGGTCGAGCCGCCCGATACAGCCCGCCCATAGCGCAGCCACTGCCAGACCCCGCGCACCATGGCCACCGGATTGACCCCCGGATGACGCCAGAAGTAGCGATCCTCGTAGCCCAGCAGCGCCTCGATATAGCGGGGGGAGACCTGCTCCAGGGTCACGGGGTAGCGCCACACGCCGCTGGTATCGGCAAAGGCGCGCAGCGGTCGCCCCTTCATGTCGAGCACCACCCGTGCGTAGGCAGGGTCGAGCGGTGGCGGCGGGAAGAGTCGATCCAGTGCCAGCAATGACAGGAGCAGTGCTACAACGCCCAGCACCGAGCAACGCAGCCAGCGTGGCAGGCGACCAAGCCAGCGCCAGCCAGCGTGGCCAGTGCGACCTAATTTCAGCCAGCCACGCTGCCAGAAAGTGAGCGGGCGAACCCGCTCAAGGGAGGGAATGTTACTCAGAGATGATCACCTCATGGATATCCTCACCCACAGCCCGCAGCTCGGGGCGGTACATATCCTCCACCTGGGTCGGCGGCACCTGATAGCGACCCGGCGTCACCGCCCGCATCAGGTAAACCAGTTGCTGGTTGCTCCCCTCGCTCAGATCCAGCGCTGCCATGTAGCGGTCATCGCGAAACTCCTGATGCTTGAGATAGTCGTTCCACTCGCTCTGCCACGCCGGTTTCCCCTCGATGGAGAGATCTTCCAGCTTGATGCTGTTGCCAAGGGCCGGGTTCTCCAGCTCGAAGCCGGCGGGCACCATCTCTACCAGCAGGGCATCGGGCACCGCCGATTCACTGCTGACGTTGAGCCGCACCACCACCAGATCACCCACCTTCACCTTGGCGGGATCAAACGGCTGACCGTCGCTATTGAACCAGCTGCGGGTCACGCTCATCCCCTTGCTGATCCGTGCCGGAGCCTGTTCGGGGTAACCTACCAGAGTGCGCTGCACATAGAGGGATCCCTTGCCCTCGTTGGTGACGGTGCTCGCGGCCAGTGCCTCGGGGGCACCCTGCTGCAACGGAGCCGAACCGCTCAGGGATCCACTGCCAAGAGAGGAAGTTACCTTGGCCTGCCAGTCGACGGCCGGATCGAAGCGGGCTAGTCGCAGCAGGGCGAGCCGCTCCTGAGTGCTGAGCCACTGACGATGGGCCAGGGTATCTGCCACCTTGGCACTGAGGGCTGGCCAGCGCTCCACAGCCAGCTTGTGCTGGCGCAGCAAGGAGAGCTCAAGGGCTTGGTCACGCAGCGGCGAACCGTAATCCCCGAGATAGTCGTCACCACGCTCGGTCGCCAATGCCCGGCTGAGGGCCTTGGCGGCGTTCTGCTCATCCCCCATGGCCGAGAGCGCCAGCGAGAGGTGCAAGAGCGGCAAACCGGAGCGAGCGTGATCAGCCTGCTGCTCCCAGATAAGGCGCAAGGTAGCGAGCGGCGCCTTGCCCACCCGGGCCAGCACATAGGCGCTGTAGGCCTGATAGGCCAGCCGGCTGTGCTCGGGGGCACTGCTCCAGCGCTCGCCATACTGGCTGTCGGTGAGATAGCTTTGCAACCGGTTCAGCGCCTGATTGAGCATCGCCTCCGGCACTGCGTCGCCCGCCTCCTTGCGGGCCAGCAGATAGTCAGCGGCATAGGCGGTGAGCCACTGCTCCTCGTCGGAGCGACCATCCCAGAGGCCAAAGCCACCGCTTGGCAGTTGCAACCGCTGCAGCCGTTGCAGCAGGGCGCGCTGCACATCCGCCTCGCTCGCCGCTTTCTTGCCCTCTGCGGGTTTGCGCCAAGCGGCCCGCTCATCGGCCGTGGTCAGCAAGTAGGGCCAGGCACGGGACAAGGTCTGCTCCAGACAGGCATAGGGGTAATCGGCCAGCGCCTGCCACTGGGCAGCCGGATCCCAGGGGGGAGTACCGGAGAGGCTGAGCAGCCCCTGCAGGTTGGCGCGATCCAGCCCGACCAGCTCAGCTGGCGCAAAGCTCATCTGTTGGCCGAGGGACAGCATCTGATAGCGCTGGCGAGTCTCGGCAGGCCAGGGGGAACGCAGCGGCAAAGTCCAGTCGCGGCTGATGGCAAAATCCTTGCCGCTGGCCGCCAACTGCAGGCTCGCCACGCCGCTCGCCCCGGTCACGGTGAGCGGCAGGGTCAACCACTGCTCTTCGCCGTTTTTAAGGGCAAGGGTGCGGGGCAGCTCGCCGTTTGCCTTGAGCCCACCGTTGAGGGTCCAGACAAGGGAGAGGGACTGATCCTCGCCGCTCATGTTGCGCAGCTGCACCAGCGCCCGGGTCTCATCGCCTCTGGCGCCAAAGCGCGGCCAGCCAATCTCGGCCACCAAGGGCGCCACCACCTTGACGGCGCGCTCGGCCTCACCGACTTGCTGCTCATTCCAGGCCAGCGCCATCAGTGCCAGCTCGCCGTTGAAGTTGGGCAGTTCGAGCGGGATCACCGCTTTACCCTGCTGGTCAAAACTCACCTCGCCGCTCCACAGTGCGGCTATCTCGACCCGGCTCTCCAGCGCGCCACCCTTTTTCAGCGGCGCCCGATCGCCCCCGTAGTTGAGGCGGGCCGGCTTGCCATCCTGCGGCGGGATCACCTGGCCGTAGTTGTCGAACAAATCTTGGGCGAAGCGCTTGCGGCCAAAGAAGATCTCGAACGGGTCGAGGGGTTGATAATCGCTGATATTGAGCACGCCCCGATCCACCGCCGCCAGCACCACACGGCCTTGGCTATTGGGGGTGGAGGTTGCGGTCACTTCCAGCCGGGTAAGCGGCACCGCTTTATCAGGTGCGCTCAGGGTGAGCGGCAGACGGCGCGCTTCCCGATCCAGGGTGAGCGGCACCAGACCGACCGAGCGCAGGCTCTGCCCCTGCTGGCTGCTGACCGGTTTGGAGGCGCTGTCTGGTGCGGCGATCTGGGCCGAGATATGCAAGTCATGGCGCTGCCACTCGGGACTGACCGGGATCTCGAACTCGCCGCGGGCATCCTTGGCATCACCGCCGGCCCCCTTGAGCTCGATACGCTGCCACCAGCGTAGGCCGTCGCCACCTTCCACCAGCAACAACCCCTTGCCGGGGCGCGGGGCCACCAGCGTCACTTTGGCCTTGTCGCCCGCCTGATAGGCGCGCTTGTCGAGGGTGATGGCAATCTTGTCAGGCCGCGCCTGCTCGCCACCGCCGCCCCAGGCGTAACTGCCGATCTCCACCCGCAGGCTCGATTGATGGCCCTGACTGTTCTCCACCTCCAATCGATACCAGCCCGCGGCGAGTTGCAAGCTTAGGGGGGTCGGCCCCTTGCCATCCAGCTGCAGGGTCTGCTCCTGCTCCAGATAAGGCTGGCTGTTGAACTCGTACTTCCACCCCTCGCCATCGGCGTAGTGCCAGTAGTAGTCGCGGTACTCGTTGATAAGGCGCACCTTCACCGCCCCCGCCACCGGTTGGCCTTGCTCATCGAGGTTGAGGATCTGGAAGGGCAGAGGCTTGCCCCCTTCCACACGATCGGCCACGAAGTCGGCCTTGAGTGCCGGCCACTGGCTGCCCGCAGGCCAGCCATACTGAGTGCGGCTGCGATTGACGGCGCGGCCACCGGGCTCGGCGAGCGACACCCGATAGGCCACCTCCAGCGGCCCGAGGGCGCGCACCCCGTCGAGCTCATCAGCCAGCGAGAAGGTCCCCTGCCCCTGTGCATTGAGGGTGAGACTGCGCGCCTCGAGATCCTTGGCCTGCTCGGCGAGCAGCACGTCACCCAGCGTGAACTCCTGCCACTGGGTAAAGGGCATGGTGGCGCGGCTGATTTTTACCTCCGCCTTCGCCTTGGTGGCGCTCGCAGGCGCACCGTAGAGATAGTCCCCCTGCAGTGGCATAGTCAGGGCGGCGTCCAGATCCGTTACTTCACCATCCGGCCCCTTGCCGAGCTGCAGTTTGAGCCGCTCCGGCAAAAACTCCTCCACCAAAAAGGGCCACTCGAAGCGACTACCAGCGGCGGTCTTGAGGTTGATGGTCCAGCGCCCGAGCGGCGCATCGTCCGGCAAACGCAGACCGTAGTGGGCCGCGCCCAAATTGTCCGGTAGCAGCCGTTTCTGTTCGAGCAGCTGGCCGTCCGGCTGTTTCACCTCCAGCTCCACCGCCATCCCCGGCAACAGCTGGCCATCTTGGCCCTTGAGCAGGATCTCGCTGTCGAGCCGCTCGCCGGGACGATAGAGATCGCGCCCGCTGAACAGATAGAGCTGCTGGGCCTGCCAGGGCTGGGTGCCGAGATCGAAGGTGGAGAGATCGAGCGCCGCCCCATCGAGGCGCAGCACCGCCAGATGGTTGCCCTGTTCGGCCAGCAGCAAGCGGGCCCCCTGCACCTGATCGAAGCGACGATGGCCCTGCGGATCGGTGGTTTGCACCTGCAGCCGGTTACCCTTCTCGTCGAGCAGGGAGAGCTGCACATCCTTGAGCGGGTCGGCGCTGGCCAGGGAGCTGACGAACACCTCCAGCTGATCGCGGTAACGGCGGGCACTGAGCCCCATGTCGCTCACCGCAAAATAGGTGGTCTCCTTGCGCCAGTCGTAGTTGCCAAGGGGGGACATCACCGCAAAGTAGACGCCAGCCTCAGCCAGCTGCGGCTCCTTCACATTGATGAGGCGGGTCTCGCGCCGGTTGGCATCAAGCTCCAGCGCATAGCGGCCGCTGAACACCCGCTTGGCCCGCTTGGTGATCTGCTCGAGCTCCCAGTTGCCCATGCCGGCACCGGGGCGATACTCGGCCAGAAAACGGGGCAGGTATTCGGCATCGACCCGAAAGAAGTCGATATTGACCTCATCCACATTGACCGCGCTGATGGGCAGGCGCAGCTCGTCGCGCAGCGGCAATACCATGCCACTGGCGGTAAAGGAGGCCCCCGCCTCCAGCGGGCGGGTCTTGAGGGTCCAACTCTGGGGGGATGGGCCCAACCCCGCCTTGAGGCTCACTTCATAGCTCTTGTCGGGCTGGACGTTCGGGAAATAGAGGGTGCGACCATCGTCGGCGAGGATCCACTCCCCCTGCACCTGCTTGCCACCTTCACTGACCCCGAGCCAGCTCTGCCAATTGGGCTTGGGCACCAAGGGGCCGGAGAAGACCAGCGCCAGTGCTGGCGCATCGCGATATTGGCGGGCATTGGCCTGCACTACAGAAGTTGGCGCCCCGGCCTCCTGCTGCGCTGTGGATTCTGTGGTCGATATTTGGCTGGCAGGCTTGTCAGGGCCGCAACCAGACAGCAAACCGACCACCCCGCAAAGCAGCAGGGCCGACCAGCAGCGGCGCAGAGCGCCGGTTCCGGCGGTAGAGCGGTGAAAAGCAGAGGGAGAGTCGAAGAGGCGCATAGGTTCCATCCCGAGTTGGAGCGCTGCAAACGCAGCGTGGCTGGAAACAGGATAAGGCATCCTGCTCACCCGACACAAAGCTCATTACCCGAATGGGCACAATTCCGCGCCCCTACTGCACGAGAACCCCCTTGCCCACTGATTCCGTGCGGCAAGGGTTGTCATCTAGTCGTGGCTGGTCTCGTTTTTTGCTCCGCCTTTGAACCAGCGAAACAGGATGGCCATGACGGCCGCCAGAAACAGCACCAGCGAGGTAATCAGCAGGGCCCGGGTCAACAGTTCGCTGTGGTGGAGAAAGAAGGGGGTATTCATCGCCAGCTTGCCCACCAAACTGAGGCAGAGCGCCCACATAAAGGCACTGGCAAAGCTGGCCACGCACATGCGCAGCACGCTCAGGCGGCCAATCCCCATCAGCATGGGGGTCAGCACCCGCACGAACGGGATAAAACGGGAGGAGAACATCGCCAGAAAACCGTACTTTTTCAGCAACCGGGTCGCCTTGGGCAGGCTGTCGGGAGGCAACATCCGTTCGATATGATCCATAAAGCGGGTGCGCTGCAGTGCCCGTCCCTGCCAGTAGGCGAGCACAGAACCTACGCCAGCAGCCAACGGCAGATAGACAAGAGTCACTTCGGGGCCAAACACCCCCATGCCCACCAACCCACCGGCCAGCAGTACCAGGCTGTCCCCCGGCAGGGGCAGGAAGACGAATGCGGACTCCAGCAGCAGTACCAGCATCAGGCAACTGATCAGCAGGGGTACCGCCTGCATCTGAACCAGGGCGTCAAAATCCTGATGCCAAATGGCCATCAGCATATCCAGCATGTCACTCTCCCTACTACACGGTTCATCATGAACGAGGCTGGGGTTATAGCACCCATCCCCTGAACAAAACGTTAATTTTGTCCGGCACAGGAAATAAAGTGTGTCGAAATATTGCTGCAATTAGGGAATGCAAGGAGGGCGAAAAGCAGAAACAAAAAGCCCCTCATCTTGCACGCACAAGGGAGAGGGGCAAACAGGCACAGAAATAAAACGGTTACTCGGCGGTGGCCATCTGCCAGGTTTTGAAGCCGCCGGAGAGATTCTTCACTTTAAAGCCGTGCTGGCTCAGCAAACGGCAGGCGACATGGCCGCGCAGCCCGACCTGACAGCTGATCAGCAGCTCTTTCTCTTTGGGCAACTCATGGAGGCGACCACGCAACTCGTCGAGGGGAATATGCAGCGCCCCCGGAATGCGGCCCAGCTTGTCGAGCTCCGGGCCATTGCGCACATCCACCACCAGCTGATGGGGGTTACGAGCCTGCACCTCGGCCACGTGGCAGAGTAGGGTGTCCCCCTTCAGGTGGTTGCTCGCCACAAAGCCCGCCATGTTGATCACATCCTTGGCTGAGCCGAACGGCGGCGCATAGGTGAGCTCCAGATCCTGCAGGTCAAACACGGTGAGACCGGCGCGCTGGGCCACCGCCAGCACGTCGATGCGCTTGTCGATGCCATCCTTGCCGATGGCCTGGGCACCGTAAATCTTGCCATCCGGGGCAAACAGCAGCTTGAGGCTGACCGGATGGGCGCCGGGGTAGTAACCGGCGTGGCTGCCCGGGTGAACATAAACCTTCTCGAATGGCAATCCCAGTTGCACCAGTCGCTTCTCGTTGAGCCCGGTGCTGGCCACCGCCAGATCGAACAGCTTGCAGATGGCGGTCCCTTGCGTCTTCTTGTAGGTTTCGCTTCGGCCCAGCATATTGTCGGCGGCGATGCGCCCCTGCCGGTTGGCCGGGCCCGCCAGCGGGATCAGCACAGATTCGCCGGTGACGAAGTCTATCTCTTCCACCGCATCCCCCACCGCGTAGATGAAGGGATCCGAGGTACGCATCCCGGCATCGACCTTGATGCCGCCGCGTGGGCCCAGCTCCAGCCCTGCCTTGGCGGCGAGCAGGGTTTCCGGCTTGACGCCGATGGCGAGGATCAAAAGACCGGTATCAAGATGGGAACCGTCATTGAGGGTCAGGCGCAGGCCACCACTTTTGGCGGTCGGCACGGCGGAGGTCTTCTCGGCAGGCAGATCCAGACTCTCGATGGCGGTGAGGCCGGTGCGCAGGCGAAGGTCGATCCCCTCTTCCCGGATGCGGGCATGGAGCATGTTGGCCATCTCCTTGTCCACCGGCGCCATCACCTGATCGGCCAGCTCCAGCAATGTGACATCCAGCTTGCGCTGGTGCAGCGCCTCCATCATCTCCAGCCCGATAAAGCCGCCGCCCACCACGGTGACGTGGCGTGGCTGATCGTGATGCAGGGCCGCCAGAATGCGATCCATGTCCGGGATGTTGCGCAGGGTATAGACATGGGGGCTGTCGATACCGGGGAAGGGAGGACGGATCGGCGCCGCCCCCGGGCTCAGCAGCAGCACATCGTAATGCTCGCGCTGCTCTTCACCGGTTTGCAGGTTGCGCACCAGCAAGGTCTTGCCCGCCTTGTCGATCTCAATCACATCGTGGAAGACCCGCACATCGACGTTGAAACGGCGCTTGAAACTCTGGGGAGTCTGCAGCAGCAAGGCATCCCGGTCGGGGATATCGCCCCCGATGTGATAGGGCAGACCGCAGTTGGCGAAGCTGACAAACTCGCCCCGCTCGAACATCACGATCTCTGCCTCTTCACTCAAACGACGAGCACGAGCCGCCGCCGATGCGCCCCCCGCGACACCACCGATAATCAGGATCCGTTTCATCTGCAAGACTCCTCATACATGATAATGGGCAATAAATTAGGCTTTTCTAATTTAGAGTTCAATGAAATTTTGTTTCACACCATTTTGCAGTATTCTTGCAACCCCGACGGTTGCTTAACAGGATGTTGTTTGTTCATGTCGTCTACCGCACTCAGTCATCTTCCTCCTGCCCTCCAGACGCCGCTCTTTTTCCGTCTGGACCTGCGCAGTCAACGGCTGGTCGCCCTGACCGACGTGATGCAAACCCCGCTCTACTGGCTCGACGAACCGCGCGCCCCCTGGCCTGCCCAGCTGCCCGATGCCCTGCGCCTGCCCATCGAACAACTGTTGGCCAACGGCCATGGCGGCAAGATCACCGTGCGCTTTGCCAGCCAGTTGTGGCATATCGCCCTCGCCCACGAGCAGGATGGCTTCTGGCTCATCTGTCTGCAGAACCTTCGCCAGGAGCCCATCGCCGATCTGGCATTGCAACTGCCGCGCCTCAGCCAGATGGCGAGCCAGCAACAGTATGCGCCCCTGCTAGAGGCCCTTAAAGAGAGTTTGGGGGCCGATCGGCTCATCCTCTGGCACTATCAGGCCAACGGTGATCTCGGCAGCGAGCAGCTCACCCCCGTATTTACCCTGGGCATAGAGAGCATTTATCCGATCCGCGGCGACAGCCGCTATATCCGCGCCCTGCGCACCCGCAAAGCGTTGAGTTTCTCGGAGGCGGCCCACCAGCCAATGCTGAGCAATCACCTCTATCTGACCAGTGCCGGTGTGCGCTCACGCCTCGATGGTGCCCTGCTGGAGCAGGACAAGCTGTTCGGGGTGCTGAGTCTGGAGTATCTCGATCCCACCCCCCTTAGCGAGGAGATGTTGCAACTGGTGCGCAACAGCGCCCAACTGCTCGGTCACTGGCAACCACAGTGCGAAGAGCAGGAGGGGGAAGCAAGTTTGCCTGCCGAGCTAAGCCAACTGACCGGTATGAGTTACTGCAAGACGCTGATCCGCTGGGCCATGAGCCTTAGTGGTGCCCGCGCCGGCTGGCTCGGCGAGTTCCAGCCCCGCGGTCAGGAGCTCTGGATCATTCCCCGCTGCGTATTTAACGGGGAGCTCTTCTCCACCCTCAAACCCATCCAGCTAGAGCAAGGTCCCGCTTTGGAGCTGTTCCAGCACGGTCAGGCCATCTATGTCGAAAACCTGGCACTGCGTTACCCCAAGGCAACCCGGCTGCTGGCCCTCAAGGCCGACATTTATATCGGTATCCCGCTTCATGACCAGCACGGTACCGTCATGGGGCAGATCACCCTGCTGCTCGACGCTCCGCTGAAAAAGCCCGAGCTCCTGCTGGATCTGTTGAGCAGCCAGCACGAGCGGGCCGCCATCGAGCTGCAACGCCTCGCCGCCGACGACGCCCTGCGGCTGGCGGAAGTGGCCTTCAATACCCACGATGGACTGATCGTGATGGATCACAACGGCATCATCCTCAAGGTCAACCACTCCTTCAGCCGGATCACCGGCTTTGGCGAGGTAGAGGTGCTCGGCCACTCCATTCGCAAGCTGCGCCCCACCTACTTCGGTGATCACCTCAAGGAGGATGTCAGTCGCGCCGTCAACGAGCAGGCGTTCTGGCTCGGGGAAGAGCGCTGTCTGCACAAGGATGGGCACCTCTTTCCGGTGCGCTTGATGGTGAACGGCGTCAAGGATGAGCAGGGAGAACTGAGCCACTTTATCTGCAGCTTCTACGACATCACCCGGGAGAAGGAAGCAGCCAGACACATCGAGCAGCTCGCCTATTACGACGATCTCTGTGGCCTGCACAACCGACGCAGCCTCAACCATATTTTGCAGCAAACCCTGAGCGCCTCCAACGGCCAGTGGGGCGCCCTGCTGCTGGTGGATCTCGACAACTTCAAGTCGATCAACGACTCCCTTGGTCACGCCTGCGGCGATCTGCTGCTGCAGGCCGTGGTGCAGCGTTTCAGGGAGCTGCCCCAGGACAATCTGGTACAAGCGCGCATCTCTGGGGATGAATTTGCCCTGCTCTTTACCCAGCTCGGACAAGGGGAAGTCACAGCCAAAATTTTGGCAGAGCACTTCGCCCGCGAGCTGATGGGGCTGTTTCGCACCCCGTTCGACATCGGCGATCACAAGCTGCACTGCAGCGCTTCGGTGGGGATCAGCCTCTTTGCCGGCAACGGCATGGATCACCTCACCCTGATGCAACAGGCCGACACCGCCACCCACATGGCCAAGCGGGCCGGTCAGGGCCACTACGTCTTCTTTACCGAGGCAATGGCCCAGCAGGAGAAGAACCGCCTGACCCTTACCAATGAGCTGCGCGATGCCCTGCGTCATCACGAGCTGCAGCTGCATTATCAACCACAATACCGGGTCGACAATGGTTCACTGTCGGGTATCGAGGCGCTGCTGCGCTGGCAGCGCAGCGACGGCACCATGGTGCCACCCGGGGAGTTTATTCCCATCGCCGAAGAGACCAGCCTGATCCTCGAGATCGGCTACTGGGTGATGAAGACCGCCTGCGCCCAGTACAGCTTCTGGCTCAACCGTGGCCTGCAGATCCCCCATCTGTCGGTCAACGTCAGTGCCCGCCAGTTCCACACCCAGGGCTTCGTACAACAAGTGGAGTACATTCTGCGCGACACCGGTGTGCCCCCTTCCCGCCTGCTGCTGGAGGTAACCGAATCGGTAGTCTTGGAGAATCGGCAGGAGAGTATTGCCAGAATGCGCCAGCTCAAGGAGCTCGGCATCCTCATCTCCATCGACGACTTCGGCACCGGCTACTCGTCGCTGGCTTACCTGCGGGATCTGCCCGCCGACGAGGTGAAACTGGACAGAAGCTTCATTCAGACCCTGGTGCACAGCGAACAGGACAGGGCTATCGTCAAGGCTATCCTCGATCTGGCCCAGGTCTTCCGCTTTACCGTCACTGCCGAAGGGGTGGAAGAGGAGGCGCAACTGGCCATCCTCAAAACCTTGGGATGCCAGCATTATCAAGGGTATCTCACCAGTCGGCCGCTCACCGTCAAGGGGCTGGAGCAGCTGCTTGGCAGCCGGGCGGCGGACTAAAGGTGTAGGATCAATAGGGGTTTATGTAATAAAATAACGGCCTGCTCGAATCGTTGGAGTTGTTTATGTCTGTCATTAATCGGATCCCTGCCGTTGAAATCAGCCAGCCAGCCGGAGCTCACGGCACCGTTGGCCGGATCCATTCCGTCGAAACCTGCGGCACTGTCGATGGTCCGGGGATACGCTTTATCGTATTCATGCAAGGCTGCCTGATGCGCTGCAAGTACTGCCACAACCGTGATACCTGGGATACCGAGGGTGGTCGCGAAGTGACCGTACCGGAGTTGATGAGTGACATCACCAGCTATCGCCACTTCATGAATGCCTCCGGTGGCGGTGTGACAGCGTCCGGCGGTGAAGCCATGCTGCAACCGGCTTTCATCACTGAACTCTTTACCGCCTGCAAAGAGAAAGGGATCCACACTTGCCTCGACACCAACGGCTTCGTCCGTCATCTCGACGAACAGGTGGACAAGCTGCTCGACCAGACCGATCTGGTGCTGCTCGACATCAAACAGATCAATGACGAGAAACACATTCCGCTGACTCACGTCAGCAACAGATACACACTGGAGTTTGCCCGCTATCTGGCAGCCAAAGGCAAGACCATGTGGATCCGCTACGTGGTGGTGCCGACCTGGAGCGACGACGACGAGAGCGCCGAAGGGCTGGGTCAGTTTATCGCCGAGCTGGGCGAGAGCGTGGAGAAGGTGGAGCTGCTCCCCTACCATGAGCTCGGCAAACACAAGTGGGACGTGCTGGGAGACCCGTACGAGCTGAGCGGGATCAAGCCCCCCAGCAAGGAGACCATGGAACGGGTCAAGGGCATCCTCGGCAAGTACCACAACAACGTCAAATATTGATGGTAAAAGCAGGCTGACTCGTCAGCCTGCTCTGCTATGGGCGGTCGGGAAGGCCGCCCGGACTCTACTGCATGAATGGACGACAAGATGAGTGAAGGACAACTCGCCGCCCTCCTGATCTGGCTGGTACTGCTGGCCTTCAGCCTGCGCCGCTCCCTGTGGCAGACCCTCCATGACAACCCCCTCTATCAGCACCTGCTGCTGGGCAGTGCCATCGCGCTGGTGCCGCTCTGGTATCTAAGGGCCGGTCTTCATGAAGGGCTGGAGGTCCATTTTCTCGGGCTCACCTCCCTCACCCTGCTGTTGGGCTGGCGGCTGGCACTGCTCGCCCCTTGTCTGACCCTGCTGGTGCTCGGTTACTTCGGTGTCACCAATCTGGCCGATTTTGGCTGGCAGGCACTGGTTGGCATCGCCCTGCCGGTAGCCACCAGCTGGCTGCTGTTTCTGGCCAGCTGGGCCTGGCTGCCGCGCCATCTCTTTGTCTATATCTTCGTGGCCGCCTTTCTCGGTGGCGCCATCACCATCTCGGTCAAGGTGGCCGCCAATGCGTTGCTGATGGGGCTGAGCGACAGCTACCCCTGGCACACCATCACGGCGGATTACCTCTCCATCTGGCCACTGCTGCTGTTCCCCGAAGCCCTGCTCAACGGCATGGCGATGACGGTGCTGGCCATCTACCGCCCTCACTGGGTCAATACCTTCTTCGACCGCACCTATCTGGGCAAGTAACGCTCTCTTTCCTGATCTGCGCCCATAAAAAAGGAGAGGCCATCGCCTCTCCTTTTGGTATTCAACATGGTGCCAAATCCCGGCTTAGTGCAGCTTCAGGGTCGGGCGCAGTACCCGGTTGATGCGACCCACCAGCATGATGAGGCCGGTCTTGACGTAGCCGTGCAGGGCGATCTGGTGCATCCGGTAGAGGGAGATGTAGACCAGACGGGCGATGTAGCCCTCCACCATCATGGAGCCACGCATCAGGTTACCCATCAGGCTGCCCACGGTGGAGAAGCGGCTGAGGGAGACCAGCGAACCGTGGTCGTGGTAGAGGTAGGGCTTCATCTCGCCGCCGTTCATCTTGGCCAGAATGTTCTTGAACGCCTGGCTGGCCATCTGGTGGGCAGACTGGGCACGCGGCGGCACAAACTTGCCATCCGGCTGCGGGCAGGCCGCGCAGTCACCGATAACGAAGATGTTCTCGTCACGGGTGGTCTGCAGGGTCTCTTTCACCACCAGCTGGTTGATGCGGTTGGTCTCAAGGCCGGCGATATCCTTCATGAAGTCAGGCGCCTTGATACCGGCCGCCCACACCATCAGGTCAGCTTCAATCAGCTCGCCATCCTTGGTGTGCAGACCGTCGCTGGTCGCTTCGGTGATCATGGTGGCGGTACGCACATCCACACCCAGCTTGACCAGCTCCTGATGGGCGGCGCCGCTGATGCGCTCCGGCAGAGCCGGTAGAATGCGCGGGCCCGCTTCCACCAGGGTCACCTTCAGGCTGTCGGTGGTGAGGTTCTTGAAGCCGTAGGCGTAGAGCTGCTCGACCGCGTTGTAGAGCTCGGCAGAGAGCTCGACGCCGGTTGCGCCGCCGCCGACGATGGCAATCTTGACCTTGTCGCCCGGCTTATATTCGGTGGCGAACTGCAGGAAGCGGTTCATCATGCTGTTGTGGAAACGGTGCGCCTGGGAGGGGCTATCGAGGAAAATACAGTGATCCTTGATGCCCTTGGTGTTGAAGTCGTTGGAGACAGAACCGATGGCCATCACCAGATAGTCGTAGGGCAGTTCGCGCTCGTTGACCACGATGTCGCCATTGTCGTCGTGGATCGGGGCCAGCACGATGCGTTTATCGTCACGCTTGATGTCGGTCAGGGTGCCGAGCTGGAAGTCGAAACCGTGGTTCTTGGCGTGAGACTGGTAGCTCAGAGCATCGATGCCCGCGTCCATGGAGCCGGTGGCCACTTCGTGCAGCAGGGGTTTCCACAGGTGGGTGCGGTTGCGATCGACCAGAGTGATCTTGGCCTTGTTCTTCTTGCCAAGCTTGCGACCCAGACTGGTGGCCAGCTCCAGGCCACCGGCGCCGCCGCCTACAACGACAATATTCATCATGATGATTTTCCTCGGTTCCTCAAAACGAAAGGGAGCCATTGGCTCCCTAAAACGAAATCGGTCGACGTGATGGATCAGGCTTCTTTGAAGGCCTTCATCCGCTGCAGATGATGCGAGATATTTTTGAACTTATGAGTCTCGCGCTCATCCCACACGATGTCGTAATAGTTCTTCAATTCACGTTCAGTGTCCCGATTATCGCGCACTTCATCCTCAACGGAAAGGATACACAGGCAGTTTCCTGAATTTTTCTTACGAAATTCAGTTACACACTTGGTACCGATATCGTCATATTCTTCCGGCCGGTCGATCTTGCCCTGCATGTTCTCTTCCGGATGGAGGTTGGGGTTGAAGATCACCTGGCGAATGCCGCACAGAAAACCGATCCGCTCGCTCCAGTAGCCACCAAGACCCACGCCGCAGATCAGCGGCTTGGGATCGGTACTCATATCGAGCTGTTTTTTCACTTCCTTGAGCAGATGGCTCATATCATGACGGGGGTGAACCGTGCTGTAGTGCACGAAACGCACATCATCATCAATAAACTGCAACTGCAGCACTTTCTCGTGATTGCCTGGGCTGGTGGCATCAAAGCCATGCAGATAGATGATCATGGATAAGACCTCAGGATCTGTGTCGGTTTTATCGAAACTACCCCAGCGGCGGCCCCGTGCGCCACCAAAACATCCAACTTTCTTGCTTTGGATCACGCCCCCGCCCCCGATTGCGCCCAGCAGCCCGCGAGCGCCGTCACATGCAGAGGGGCGCATTGCGAGCAACCCTCTGGTGCCCGACTATCAAAGTGAGATCGCCAGACCGATAATGATAAATCCCTTACCAATCTGAGATGCCCTCACCTCCTTCCCCTGCCAGCAGCCGGACACTTATCTGGCCGGTATGTGACTCATCCCGCAAAAACAAGGCGTTATCACCAAACGTTTTCTCTCGTGAGCGGCGTTGTGCATGTTTTGTGCACTGACCCGTGCTGCACCGGATCCCTCTCACTACTGCCGAGGGATCTGGCACCTCTGTCAATACACGAGATCAATGACCGGGAAAGCTGCGGCTTTCACTATCTTGCCTGTAGCAGTTGCGCGGGCTTCAAGGAGTGATCTGTTCATGAACGAGACCAATCCCCCCTCCCCCCGACCGGGTGCGCGCAAGCGCCCGGTGGATGAAGTGGAGCGCATGCTCCCCATGGGCCAACTCTTTACCCTGGGCCTGCAACATGTGCTGGTGATGTACGCCGGCGCCGTGGCGGTGCCACTGGTGATTGGCGGCAGTCTGGGGCTGCCCAAGGATCAAATCTCCTACCTCATCAGTTCGGATCTCTTCTGCTGCGGCATCGTCACCCTGCTGCAATGTGTCGGGATTGGCCGCTTTGCCGGGATCCGGCTGCCGGTCATCATGTCGGTCACCTTTGCCGCCGTGATGCCCATGCTGGCCATCGGAGCCAACCCGGATCTGGGGCTGACGGGCATCTTCGGCGCCACCATCGCCGCCGGTATCATCTCGACCCTGCTGGTGCCGCTGATAGGTAGGCTGATGCCACTCTTCCCCACCGTTGTCACCGGGGTGGTTATCACCTCCATCGGGATCAGCATCATGCAGGTGGGGATCGACTGGATGGCGGGGGGCAAGGGTAATCCGGAATATGGCAGCCTGCGCTACATCGGCACCAGCTTTCTGGTGCTCGTCTTTATCCTGCTGGTGACCCGCTTCACCAAGGGCTTTTTCAGCAATATCTCGGTGCTGCTCGGGATCATCTTCGGTTTCGTGGTGGCCATCGCCATGGGCGAAGTGAGCCTCGATGGCCTCGGCGAGGCAGCCTGGTTTGCCCCCATAGTGCCCTTCGCCTTCGGCTGGCCCACCTTCGATCCCATCTCCATCGCCACCCTGACGGTGATCATGCTCATCACCTTTATCGAGTCGATGGGGATGTTTCTGGCCCTTGGCGACATCGTCGGCCATCCGGCCAGGCGCGGTGATATCGTGCGCGGGCTGCGGGTGGATGGCATCGGCACCATTATTGGTGGGATATTCAACAGCTTCCCCCACACCTCGTTCTCCCAGAATATCGGTCTGGTGAGCGTGACCGGGGTATCGAGTCGCTGGGTCTGCGTGATGTCGGGGGGGATCCTGCTCGCCTTTGGCCTCATCCCCAAGATGTCGGTGCTGGTCGCCTCCATCCCGCCCTTCGTACTGGGGGGCGCTGGCATCGTGATGTTCGGCATGGTGCTGGCCACCGGGATCCGCATCCTGGCGCGCACCGATTACAACAGCAACCGTCACAACCTCTATATCGTCGCCATCAGTCTCGGAATTGGCATGATCCCGACGGTCTCCGGAAATTTTTTCCAACAACTTCCGGCGCAGCTACAACCGCTTTTTCATAGCGGTATTCTGTTGGCCACCATCAGTTCAGTGCTGCTCAACCTCTTCTTCAACGGCTATCAGCCTGATCTGACTCACCAGACCCGTCCTCTATTCGTTGGTCCCATCAAACCGCAACAAAAGCAGGCATAACAAACAGGCCCCCGGACAGCGAGACTGTCCGGGGGCCTGTTGTTCATATCACCGCTGACCCAATCAGGCAGGCAACTGTGCGAAGCGTTCTATCGCCTGCGCTACTTGTGCCAGACTCCCCTGCCAGAAGGCGGCCTCACGGATATCCTGCCCCAGATGCTTGGCTACCAGATCTTCGGCGCTCATCCGGCCGGTATCGCGCAACAAGGCGCGATAGGCCTCGGCCACGCCCTCTTCCCCCGCCGCTTTGCGGCTCATCAACTGCTGATAGACCCCGAGGCTGAACAGATAACCGAACAGATAGGGGTAGTTGTAAAAGCCCAGCCCGGCGATGGAGAAGTGCGCCTTGGCCGCCCAGAACATCGGGTGATAGCGGGTCAGGCTCCCCTCATACCAGCGTCCCCACGCCTCGTCGGTCAACGCCTTGAGCCGCTCTGCGGATACATAACCCTGCGCCCGCTCAGCCACCAAGGCCCGCTCGAAATCGAAGCGAGCCGGGATATTGACCAGGAAGGTGGCCGCGCCGTCGGCCTCGGCCCAGGTGATGGCCAGCTGCTCCTCCGGGCTTTGCGCCTGCCCGAACAGGGCGCTGCGCACCAGGGTTTCGGCGAAGATGGAGGCGGTCTCCGCCAGCGTCATGGGGTAACTGCGCTGACTCATCGGCAGATCGCGGATCACCCAGTTGTGCCAAGCGTGACCCAGTTCATGGGCCAGCGTAATGACATTGTCCATAGTGCCGGCATAGGTAACGAATACCCGCGGTTCGACCGGTTCGGCAAACTTGGTGCAGTAGGCGCCGGTGCGGCGATGTGGCGTGGGCGCCGCATCAATCCACCCCTTCTCGGCCATCATGCGGGCAAATGCCCCCATCTCGGGATCGAATCGGCTAAAGGCATCGGCAATCAACTCGATCGCCTCATCAAAAGGAATGTCACGGCTGCTGGAAGCAGGCGGCGGCGCAAAGAGATCCTCCGGCCCCAAATCGTCGAGACCAAGGCGCTCGGCCATCAGCTCCAGCGCCCGCTGACCCAACCCACGGGCTCGCCAGGTTTCGCTCATCAGGGCATCGAGGGTGGCACGCTCGATATGGCTCTGGTGGCAGGAGAGATCCAGCGCATCGAGCACACGGGTTTTGCCGCGCTGACGGGCCAGCTCCAGCCGCCAGCCGTTAAGGGCATTGAGGATAGCGGCAACCGTCTCCTGCTCCCCTTCCCAACCGGCGCTGATGGCATCGAACGCCTCAAGGCGCAGGGCACGCACCGGGCTGGAGAGTAGATTGCTCGCCTCCGCCAGCCCCATCTCGCGGCCATCAATGGTCAAGCGGATCTTGCCCACCAGATCGTTGTAGAGGTTGCCCCAGGCGTGCAGGCCATCGGTGCCCAGACCGATCACCAGTTGCTCCGCCTCCACCGGCAGGCGCTGATCCTGCAAACGACGCTCGTGGCGCAGGCGGTACGCCTCCTCACCGAGCAGCGGATCACTCATCAGCGCGGCGAATTCCTCTTCCGGCAACGCCAGCATCAGATCTTCCACCGGTGCCAGGGTCTTGAACAGATCGGCGTTGAGGGCGCGGGCATGGGACGCCAGCTGTTTGGCCTGCGGATCCCGCGCATCCTGACTGCCGCGGCACGCGGCCAGAATGGCGACGTTCCAGCCGATATGGCGAATATCACGGGCGCGCAGCCGCACTTCCCGCAAGAAATCCAGCAGCGCTGCGTCATCGTCGCGCACCCCGTCCAGACCCGCCATATAGCTGGCCAGCTCTTCCAGCGCGTGGCGGGCTGCGCGCATGTCCGCTTCCAGCTCGGTGCTGTCGAGGCCCGGGTAGATATGGTCGTTATTCCACTGTTGTTGATACATAACTTCTCGCAAAGACCTTTATCGGGAGGCGCAGCAGACCTGCGGGCAGCAAGTCAGAGACCGGGCAACCCGAAGGCCAAAAAATGAAGAGAGGAAAAAAGAGACAATGGCCCGCAAGCTCGCTTATCCCTTGGCCGGGGCAAGACGGCTCACCAGCGTCATCACGGCAACCAGCAGCAGACCCGCCACCACACCGGCCACGGCGTTGAGCAGCGTCGGCGTCACCGCCGCCAGTACGGCCCCCACTGTGGGCAGGGTGGCGACAACAGCGGCTGTACCTTCAATCAGGTGATGGGCAAAAGGCCAGCCATGCACCAGAATGCCACCGCCCACCATAAACATGGCGATGGTGCCGACCAGTGCCAGCAGGTGCATCAGACGAGGAGCCGTCACCAGCAGTCCCTGCCCCACCGCGCGGCGCAGGGCGCTGCCATCGTGCTTTTGCAGCAGATGCAGACCGATGTCATCGAGCTTGACGATCAGCCCCACCAACCCGTAGACCCCGATGGTCATCAGCAGGGCGATGCCCGCCACTACCGAGAGCTGCAGCGCGAGGCTTGCTCCCTGTACCGTGCCAAGGGCGATGACGATGATCTCGGCAGAGAGAATAAAATCGGTGCGGATCGCTCCCTTTACCTTCTGCTGCTCGAAGGCCACCAGATCATCAGGAATGGGCGCTGTATGTGCCTCACCCTCGCTCACTTCATGAGGCAGGAACTTGTGGGCCAGCTTCTCGGCCCCCTCAAAGCAGAGGTAAGCACCTCCCAGCATCAAGAGTGGCGTGATAAGCCAGGGCACCAGCGCACTGATGGCGATGGCGGCGGGCACCAGAATCAGCTTGTTGCGAAATGAGCCCTTGGCCACCGCCCACACCACCGGCAGCTCCCGCTCGGCACGCACTCCGGAAACCTGCTCCGCGTTGAGGGCCAGATCGTCCCCCAGCACCCCGGCAGTCTTCTTCGCCGCCATCTTGGTCATCAGCGCCACGTCATCAAGCACGCTGGCGATATCATCGAGCAGGGCCAACAAACTGGTTCCAGCCATATCAAAGATCCCTTATATCAGTGAGAAACGTCTTCCCGAAAAATGTCTCGCGCTTGTTCACCACGACCTTGGTCATCAGCGCCACGTCATCAAGCACGCTGGCGATATCGTCGAGCAGGGCCAACAAACTGGTTCCGGCCATATCAGAGATTCCTTATATCAGTGAGAACAACCCCGGGAGAGAGGTGTACGTCCCGATAACCACCGGGGTCAAGAGGGCCACCTCATGGCGATGGCAGGCCATCATCGGCCGAGCCAAGAATCCGGCGCTCGCCATCGGGGGGTTACGTCTTTCGGGCAAAAGATGGCACAGTGTAACGAGAAGCTGCCGTTTCGGCAGCACCCCTGAGCCATTTGTTCCTGGTTCCCTCTGAATCACATCAAGGAGTTCCCATGCCACCCTGGCAACCTCTGATCGATTTCTGGTTTGGCGACGAAGCCGATGACGTCCTGCGGGCCACACGGCAAGCCCCGCTCTGGTGGGGAAAAAGCAGCGAAACGGATGCCCTGCTGGCCAGCCGCTTTGGCGAGCTGGCAGAGGCCGCAGCCAAGGGCAGTCTCGCCCACTGGGCCGATCTCCCCAGCGGTCGGCTGGCGCTGATCCTGCTGCTCGACCAGTTGCCCCGCAATATCCATCGCGGCACGCCTGCAGCCTTTGCCCGGGATCCGCTGGCACGGGATCTCTGCCTGAAAGGGCTGTCCATCGGGGCGGACAAATCCCTCTCACCACTGGAGCGGGTCTTCTTCTATCTGCCGCTGGAGCATGCCGAATCCCGAGAGCAGCAGGCCAGAAGTGTGGCGCTGTTCGAGGCACTGGCTGCCGAGCAAGCTGGCACACCGGCGCAGGCGACCTTTGCCGGATTTGCCGACTTTGCCCGCCGCCATCAGGTGATCATCGAACGCTTTGGCCGCTTCCCCCACCGCAACGACATTCTGGGTCGCACCAGCACACCGGAAGAGGCGGCATTTTTGCAGCAACCGGGCTCAGGCTTCTAAGCAAGCCATATAAAAAAATCCCCGCCAGCTGGCTGGCGGGGATAGCGGATGGATAACAACTATCGGCGTTACTGAATACGGTAACGGGATATCTGCTGGTGGATGCTCTCTGTGGTGACATTAAGCTCCTCGGCTGCAGCAGAGGTCTCCTCTGCTGTGCTGCTGGTCTGCTGCACGACCTGAGCAATCTGCTCTACCTGATGAGCGATCGACTCAGCGGCCGAACTCTGCTCGCGGATGGCATTGGTGATCTCGCCCACCTGCTCCATCACCCGGTGCGACGCACTGCGGATTTCGGCAATAATGGTGCCACTCTCGGTCGCCATGGTGACCCCCTGGCTCACCTTCTCCTCCACCAGATGCATCCGGGAGACCGTATTGTTTGACTCCTGCTGGATCGCCTCTACCGTGGCGGAGATCTCCTGGGTGGATTGGGCTGTGCGCTCTGCCAGTTTGCGCACCTCATCCGCCACCACCGCAAAGCCACGGCCGGACTCCCCGGCCCTCGCCGCTTCAATGGCCGCGTTCAAGGCCAGCAAGTTGGTCTGCCCCGCCACATCACGGATCACGCTGACCACACCGCCAATGCGCGAAATGCCCTCACCCAGTGCACTCACCTCTGCCGAAGCCTGCCGAATGGAGTCGGCAATCTCGTTGATGGCGTGGACGGTACGATCTATGGTTCTGCTTCCTTCGCTGGCCAGCTGCCCTGACTCGTTGGTGATACGGCTCGTCTCCTGAGTACGCTGGGAGATATCTGTGATGCTGACCGTCATCTCTTCCACACCGGCAGCGATCAGACTGGTGGCATCATTGGCCTGACTGGCCGAGCTGGCCAGGTGCTGCGCCGCTTGAGAGAGGGATTCGGCGGTGCTCTTGATCTGCAAGCTGCCGACGGAAAATTCGGTAAATGTCTGCAGCAGCGTATCGAGCAGCCGGTTGACCGCATTGAGGGTCAGGCCAATCTCATCCTGCTGTTTCACATCTGCTCTCAGGGTAAAGTTGAGGTCACACTGGATCCGGGTCAGGGTATCCATGGCGGTGCGAAGGGGATTGGCAACCTGATTGAACAACCAGACAAACAGCCCCATCGTCAGCACGGTGGCACCACCGGCGATAAACAACAGGGTTTGCAGGCTGTTGTCGTAGTTCTCCTGGCCCTGTTTCTTGAGCGCCAGTCCCAAATCCATATTGAAGTTGACGTGAAGCTCGATTGCCTTGGCAAACTGCTGGAACACGCTGGTGGCTTCTCCCGCCAACATGTCCCTGGCTTCATCATTCTTGTTTTGTCTGGAGAGCTGCAGAACCTTGTCTATCTCCTGATAATATTGCGCAATAAGGCGCTGATCATCGTCGGTCAGGCGGCGATCTTCGTCATTGGAGAGCATCTCGGCCTTATATTTGTCCAACAACGAATTAATCTGTTTGCGTTTATCGGCAATGTCCGTCTCTATCTGCTGCATCTTGTCATTGTCGGTGTTGAGGATATGGCTCTGCACCCGTGAGTGCAGCTCATAGAAGACCGCCTGCACCTCCTTGATCAATGAAATACTGGGCACCGTATTGTCCGTCACATAGCTCAAGTCTCGATTGCCAGCCCCAAGGCGATTAATACTGAACCAACTGAGAAAAATGAGTGTCAGCATCACCAGCAGCGCTATCAGTTGCAGTCGACGAGCAATGTTCATAACCGTACATTCCAGATGGAAACTATCTAGCAGTGTAGACGAGCCATAAACAACAACGGCCCGCATTGGCGGGCCGTTGTTGTTTATTTTTCATAGCGTTGTGATCAGGCCTTGGCTGGCTCACTCTCACCCAGCGCGACGGTGTCACCCAAGCTGTCTTCGGTCTTGGCAACCACGCTGGCGGCGATGGCGTTGCCCAGCACGTTGGTGGCAGAGCGGCCCATATCGAGGAAATGGTCGATCCCCAGCAGCAGCAGGATGCCCGCTTCCGGAATATGGAACTGGTTCAGGGTCGCGGCAATCACCACCAGAGAGGCACGCGGTACCCCGGCCATCCCCTTGGAGGTGACCATCAGCAGCAACAGCATGGTGATCTGCTGGGCCATGGAGAGCTCGATACCATACGCCTGGGCGATGAACATCACCGCGAAGGTGCAGTACATCATGGAGCCGTCGAGGTTGAAGGAGTAACCCATCGGCAGCACGAAGCTGGCGATGCGCTTGTCACAACCGAACTTCTCCAGACGGTCCAGGGTCTTCGGATAGGCGGCTTCGGAGCTGGCGGTCGAGAAGGCCAGCAGGATGGGTTCGCGGATCATCGCCAGCAGTTTGATGACGCGACCACGCAGGAAGACGCTGCCCATGGCGATCAGCAGCAGCCAGAGGCAGGCCAGCGCGATATAGAACTGGGCCATAAAGCTGCCGTAGGTAACCAGAATACCCAGCCCCTCTTTGGCTACCATGGCGGCGATGGCACCAAACACCGCGAATGGCGCAAAGTTCATCACGTAGCCGGTCACTTTCAGCATGATCTCGGCAGCGCTGGCCATCAGCACCACTACCGGCTTGGCCAGATCGCCGAGCGCAGCGGCGGCCAGACCGAAGAAGAGTGAGAAGACCACGATCTGCAGGATCTCGTTGGTGGCCATTGCCTCTACCACGCTTTTGGGGATGGCGTGGGTCACGAAATCTTTCAGGGTAATGGCACCGGCAGCAATGCCCGAGCTGGCGGTGTCATTGGGCAGGGAGAGCGAAAGCCCCACACCCGGCTGCATCAGGGTCACCATCACCAGACCCAGGCTCAGGGACATCAGGGAGGCCAGCATAAACCAGCCGAGGGTCTTGGCACCGATACGCCCCACGGTGCGGGTGTCGCCCATCTTGGCGATACCGACCACCAGGGTGGTGAAGACCAGGGGAGCGATGATCATCTTGATCAGTCGCAGGAAGATATCGGTCAGGATCGTGATGTTATTGGCAAAATCCGCAGCCTGATCTGCGGCAAACATGCGATAGCCCTGGCCGGTGAGGATGCCAAACATCATGGAGATGAGGATGGCGACCGTCAGTTTATTCATTTTCATGGGGGAGTCCCGGTTTTGATTGGTGCAAGCCGTAAACGGTGGCATGGGAGCCACAACAGTCCGTTTTTGTGATCCGAGCCGTTGATTCCTGGCGGCTGGTATGCTGGGAGAATGCCTAAAAGCAGGGGGTAAATCTAGAGGCTTTCTCCAGAATTTTATCCTGCCATTAGGTGTATGTGATATAGATCTTGCAAACAACCAATATTAATCACTGTTTATTTTGATTTCGGCGAGATATTTCGCATCCAGAGTTCGCTCATCGAGTGCCCGTGGCAACAGGCGAAAAGTGAGCAGCGCCGAGATGGTATGCTGCACCTGCATCTGGGCCATAAAGAGATCCGGCTCATCCTCGTCAAAGCCGAAGATCGGCCGTGATGTGGTCACCCTGACGGCATCGCGGTTAATGGTCAGCTCATCGACCTTGAGCCAGGAGTAACCCTCTGCCAGTGCCAGCTCCCCTGCCCGCTTGAGCACATATTTGCGGGCGGTCTCCCTGTCCACCAGATCGTTGCCGACAAACTCCAACTGCCACTTGTCCGGGCCAAGCCGGGTCTGGGAGAAACCGGTCTGGCCATTCCAGAACGACTTTTCACTCTCATAAGGGGTGGCGCAGCCCACCAGAAGCAGGGTGAGCATCAGCAGACAACAGGGTTTAGATACGGATGCAGACACGAGAGGCCTCGCCAGGCAAATGAGCAACAGAGTCGTTACTACACCATAAAGCGCGGTGGCTGCACAATCGACTCACGTCAACATCGACCGGCACGCATCACCACTGGCTTCGCGCCTGTGCGGCAAATCGCAGGCAAAAGAAAAGGCCTTGTCGTTTGACAAGGCCTTTACCGGGGAATTTGGTCGGTGTGAGAGGATTCGAACCTCCGACCCTCTACACCCCATGCAGATGCGCTACCTGACTGCGCTACACACCGACGGAGTCAGCTCGGCTGACGGGGGCAGAGTTTATGGAGATGACCCTGCCCTGTCAACAGGGAAACGCCGCCAATTCCTCGGCCACGGTGCGTTCGCCTGCTTTGCGAACAATCAGCGGTTAAAGGTCAGCCGCTTGCCCAGGATCTGGTCAGTCACCTGCCCGTTTTGCCAGGCGATCTGGCCGTTCACCAGCGTCATCTCCACCGTGCTGTGGAAGCGGTAGCCGTTGAAGGGCGACCAGCCACAGTGGTAGAGGATGTTGTCATCGTTGACCACATAGGGCTTGCCCAGATCCAGCAGCACCAGATCGGCGAAGTAGCCCTCGCGGATATAACCGCGATCCTGCACCTGGAAGCGCTCGGCCACCGCATGGGAGGTCTTCTTGACGATAGTCTCCAGGGTAAACACGCCGTTGTGGTAGAGCTCCAGCAGCGCCTGCAAAGAGTGCTGCACCAGCGGTACGCCAGACGGCGCCTTGAAGTAGCTGTTCTGCTTCTCTTCCCAGGTGTGGGGCGCGTGGTCGGTGGCGATGATGTCGAGCACGTCGTTGCGTACCGCATCCAGCAGTGCCTGCTGGTCGGCGGCACTCTTCACCGCAGGGTTGCACTTGATCAGGCTGCCCTGGGTCTCGTAATCGGCATCATTGAAGAAGAGGTGGTGCACACACACCTCGGCGGTGATGTTCTTGTCCTTCAGCTCGCTCAGGTCGTGGCTGGCGGTAAAGAGCGACAGCTCCTTGGCCGAGGTCAGATGCAGCACGTGCAGCTTGGCACCGTATTTTTTCGCCAGCGCCACCGCCATGCTGGAGGATTTGTAGCACGCCTCGTCACTGCGAATGCGGCCGTGCTCGCCCATCGGCACACTCTCGCCCCACTTGGCCCGCGCCGCCTCTTCCGCCTTGGCGATGGTCGGTGTGTCTTCGCAGTGGGTGACGATCATCACCGGACTTTCGCGGAAGATGGCCGCCAGGGTCTCCTGATTGTCCACCAGCATGTTGCCGGTCGAGGAGCCCATAAACACCTTGACCCCGCAGGACTGCTTGGGGTCGAGACGCTTGATCTCTTCAAGGTTGTCGTTGGTGGCGCCGAGATAGAAGCTGTAGTTGGCGACGGAGGAGTTGGCGGCAATCTGGTATTTGGCTTCGAGGGCGTCGAGGGTGGTGGTCTGGGGATTGACGTTGGGCATTTCCATGAAACTGGTGGTACCACCGGCGACGGCGGCCCGGGATTCGCTGGCGATGGTCCCCTTGTGGGTCAATCCCGGCTCCCGGAAGTGGACCTGATCATCGATCATTCCGGGGATGAGATGACGACCTGCGGCATCGATAACCAGCGCATCGGGCGCCTCGATATCCGGGGCGATGCGGGCAATCCGTTCCCCCTCGATCAACACATCGGAGGCATAGATACGGCCTTCGTTGACCAGGGTGGCATTCTTGATAAGCAGTTTGTTCATGGGGGGTTCCAGTTCCTTTGCCGATAATCGCGGGTCATAATAGCGCAAAACTGCCCTTTCTCTGTAGCAAGGCCTGACTGATGAAGTTATTTGTAAGAGATTTGACCGTGATCGACTCCAGCTACCTCTGCGAACGCCGCGGCATGGTGGGCGAGAGCTGGCTGGTAGATATCGAAATGAGCGGTGAGCTCAACGAAATGAGCATGCTGCTGGACTTTGGCCGGGTAAAGAAGCTGATCAAGTCGATCATCGATGAAGAGGTGGACCACAAGCTGCTGGTGCCGACCGAGTGCCCGCTGATCCACGTCGAAACACTGGATGGTGACGAAAGCACAGTGGATCTACTGCGCCCGGGTCGCTCCATCCATCTGCGCTGCCCATCCCAGGGCTTTGCCTTTATCCCGGCTCCGCAAGTTGATAAAGAGTCGGTGACCCGCTACCTGCTGGCGGTACTGGCCAAACGGCTGCCGGGCAATATCAAGGATCTCTCTCTGACCCTGCGTCAGGAGGCGATCACCGGTGCCTTCTACCACTACAGCCACGGCCTGAAAAAGCACGATGGCAACTGCCAGCGCATCGCCCATGGCCACCGCTCTCCCATCGAGATCCATGTCGATGGTGAGCGCGACCAGGAGCTTGAGTTCAACTGGGCCGAACGCTGGGGCGATATCTACCTCGGCACCGAAGAGGACAAGGTGGCACTGACCGAGCTCACCTTGAGCCCCCGCGCCAATGCCCAGCTTGGCGAGCATCACACCGGCTTCAAATATATGGCGCCCCAGGGGCTGTTCCAGCTGGCCATCCCCACCGCCGAGGTAGAGATGATCGACACCGACACCACGGTCGAGCTGCTGGCCTGCTACATCGCCCGCGAAGTGAAGAAGATGGTGGGCGACAAGTTCGTCAAGATTGTCGCTTATGAAGGGGTCGGCAAGGGCGCCATCGCCTACGCGTAATTCCTACGTTGACTACCGCAATAACAAGGCCCCGCATCTGCGGGGCCTTGTTATTTCAACTCTCGACCATCAGGCGCTGAGGCGGAAGCGCTTGACCAGGCTCTCCTGCTGCTCGGCAAGGGAGTCCAGCTGCTGGCTGGTCTCGGCTACCCGCTCAATCCCCTGATAGTTGAGATCCGAGATATCGGAGATGCGGTTGAGGTTGGTGGCAATGTCGGCACTGGTGGCCTGCTGCTGCTCGGCGGCAGAGGCGATCTGGCTCGACATGTCGCTGATCAGCACCACAATCCCCTGCACCTCCTCCATGGCGTTGTTGGCGTGGGAGCTCTGTTCGACGCAACTGTCCATCTCGCGGGAGCACTCCTGCATCACGGTTACCGCCTTGGCGACCCCCTGCTGCAGGTTCTCGATCATGGTCTGGATCTCGCTTGTGGACTGGGCGGTGCGGCCCGCCAGACTGCGCACCTCATCCGCCACCACCGCAAATCCGCGCCCCTGCTCGCCGGCCCGCGCCGCCTCAATGGCCGCGTTGAGAGCCAACAGGTTGGTCTGCTCGGCAATGCCGCGAATGACATCGAGGATGTTGCCTATCTGGCTGCTCATGGCGCTCACATCACCAATCACCTTGCCGGTCTGTTGCAACTTGCCCGCCAGCTGATGGGTGGTGGTGATATTGCCCGCCATCACCTTTCGCCCCATCTCGGAGGCCTTCTCCACATCCATCACTCGCTCCAGAGTCTGGTTGGCGGCCTGCGCCACTTCCCGCACCGATGCCTCCATCTGGGTCATGGCGGCGGCGACCGAGGCGGTCTCCTGCCGCTGTTTCTCCAGATCCGCCCGCACCGATTCGGTGGTGCGACGGTTGCCGTGGGCGGCATCGTTAAGCTGGGCCGATGCTTGTGAAAGCTGCGCCAGTACCTCCCCCATCTGGGCGATCAGCAGGTTGATCTGGCTGCCCAGCTGACCAAATTCATTCTTGCTCTGAAAACCGATGCGCTGGGTCATGTCGCCCTGGGTTACTTCGGTCAGCACCCGCAGCAACTCCCTGAGCGGACGGCGAATGGCCTTGCCTAGGGTATAAGCCACCAGCATGGCAATCAGGATGGCGACCGCTATGCTGGCTCCCTGAGTCAGGGTGCTCTGGCTCTGTGCGGCTTTGGCATGCTGAATGCTCTGGTTCATCAGTTGCTGGCTCTGATCGGTGATCCGCTCAAGCCGATCCTGAATTGCCACGATGAGCGCACTCGCCTGCTTGCTCTTCTCCCGCATCTGCTCCTGCTGTTGCATCAGCGCCAGATACTGGGCCAGGACACCTTCATTACCGGTCGTATCGCGCACGAAACCGTGGACGTAGTGACCCATGTTGTTGTCGAAATCCTTGAGCTCACCCTGCAGATCCTTGATGGTGCTGTTGAACCCCTCGATCTGCATCCTGTTGCGCTTGAGCGCAGCTTCAATGGGGGCCGGAATGCTCTGGTTGAGGGCATCCATGGTGGAGAGTTCGATAGCGGAAAGCTTGGTGGTCAGGGTCTCGGAGAGCATCTTGATGAAGCTGTCGTCGATGGTGATCATCATGTCCCCCAGACTCTTCTTGAACTGGGGCAAGCTGACCTGAAACTGCCCCTTGGCCAGATTGACCTTGTGCAATCGGGTGAGCAGCGCCTCGTGTTCGCCCGGCAGGGTATCGGTCAGTTGCAGGTAGCTGTCGACCTGCTGGCTCAGAGTGCCCATCTCCCCTTGCAGTTCGGGGTGGTGGGCGACCTGCTGGCGCAAGGCATCGAGGCTCTTGCCCACCGCGGCCTTGGCCTGTTTCAGTTCGGCCACTTCGGCAGGCAGCAGTTTGGGGTCCTGCTCGGTGAGCACATCCCCCAGCCACTTGTTGGCACTAAGCAGGGTGATCTGGGTCTGGCTGCTGGCAATCACCAGCGGCATAGACTGCCGGGTCACCTGTTCCAGCGCTCCCCCCAGGGTATTCTGACTACGAAATGTGAGTAGTGAACTGGCCACCATCACGGCCACCAGGATCGCGAAGCCAAGGTAGACTCGCTGCAAGATGGAGAGATCCGACATTGTTTGTTTCATTATTGTCCCGCTGTATATGCAAAAGTCCCTTGCCTGAGTACCCCGTCCTTTTGATACCCTTCAGACCCCTGAACAGGCGCTGCAGATGACGTCCCTCTGGCTATCGGTATTCTTAACAATAACTGAAGGGAATGGGACATCAGCTGTGTCAAATCTCGGCTTGTGTCACACTTGACGCGCTGCTCGCCTTCTTTCGGGAGCCGCTTGGGATGCAAGTTCAATTTTCTTTTTCATATAAGGGAGTTAGCCATGGCGCAAGAAACCATTTTCAGCAAAATCATCCGTAAAGAGATCCCTGCCGACATCCTTTATCAAGACGATCTGGTCACCGCATTCCGGGATATCCAGCCCAAGGCCAAGACCCATATCCTGATCATCCCGAATGTGCTGATCCCCACCGTCAATGACGTGGAAGCCGAACATGAACTGGCCCTTGGCCGGATGTTCACCGTGGCCCGCAAGCTGGCAAGCGATGCGGGCATCGCCGAAGATGGCTACCGCCTCATCATGAACTGCAACCGCCACGGTGGGCAGGAGGTCTACCACATCCACCTGCATCTGGTCGGCGGCGAGCCGTTGGGCCCCCTGCTCAGCCTGTGATACTCCCGAGCATTCGACTGGCCGGCCTGATGCTGGCCAGTTTCCTGCTGGGAGGCTGCGCCTCCCACTGGCAGGATATGTTTGTCTCCTACTCCGACCAGATGGTGCCCTTGCGCAACCAGCTGCTGCTGGGCCATGCCGCCGAGGCGCTGCCCGAAGTGCGCGACTCCACCCTCGGCGATGACACCTTTGTCCTCGATCGCCTTGAACAGGGGCGTATCGCCTGGCTGGCGGGGCAAGATGCGGACAGCAAGCAGGCGTTCACCGCCGCCGACCGCCGCCTTCAGTGGGAAGACAATCAGGCCGAATACCGGCTCAGTCACGGGCTCGATCAGGTGGGCAGCCTGCTTACCAACGACCAGTCGATGGCCTATCTCACCCCCGATTACGAACGCACCATGCTGCACCACTATCTGGCCCTCAACTACCTGCAACGGGGAGATGCCGATGGCGCCTTGGTGGAGGTACGCCGGGCCAATCAGGTGCAGGAGCAGGCCCTGAAACGGCGAGCCGATGAGGTACGCAAAGCGAAGGATGAGAGCGAAGAGGCCGAAGCAGAAGGCGAGATGCGCCAGCTGATGTCGCGCGGCACACCGGATCTCGACCGGTTGATCGGCAAGGTCAAGAACGGTTTTCAGAACGCCTACACCTTCTACTTTTCTGCCGTGCTCTATGAGGCGGCCGGGGATCTCAACGATGCCTGGGTCGACTATCAGCGCGGCTACCAGATAGCGCCAGACAACCGCAGCCTGCAAGATGCCTTGTTGCGTCTGGCGCGGCTGCGTGGCTCACCGGACGAGATCCGCGAGACCGAGAAAAAGATAGGCCGCAAAGCGCCGCCGCTTGCAAAAGATCAAGGCCAACTGGTGGTGCTGTTTGAAGATGGTTTGATCCCGGCACGGCGAGAACTGTTCCTGCCGCTCCCCATTTCCACCTCCCGCGGCGATTTTCGCACCTTTACCGTCGCCATCCCCTATTACGATAATCGGGCCAGCGACACCGGCCCGCTGACGGTGGAAGTCGGCAAGCGGGTCGAGCAGACCAGCGAGCTGGTCAGGCTGGAAGCGCTGGCCGCCAAAGATCTGCAAGAGCGGCTGCCCGGTATGCTGACCCGCCAGGCGCTGCGACTGGTGGCCAAGGAGCAGATGCGCCGCACCGCCGCCAAAGAGGGAGGGGATGTGGGCAATATTCTGGTGGGGATCTTCAACACCCTCTCGGAGCGGGCCGATACCCGCAGCTGGCTGACGCTGCCAGCTCAGGCATCGAGCTGGCAGGGGATGGTGCCGGCAGGTGACATCAATCTCACCCTGGGCGCGGGGGCAGCCCAGCGGCAATTGCCGCTCACCATCCACAAGGGACGCATCACCCTGGTCTGGGTACAGCGCCTCGGCGCCGGTCTGACCACCCGGGTGATGCCGCTCTGAGCAGACGGCGAAGAGAGATGAGCAAGACAATTAACCGGGCAGGCACACACGCGGCCCCACTCACCCCGATTAAGGAGAGCAAGATGAAAGCATACGGGTTGGCCCTCGGGCTCGCGCTGCTGACCGGCTGCGCCACCAACACCTCCGGCGTGGCGCTCTATGGCCCGGCGGGCAGCGCACCAACGCTGGAGCAGCACCAGAATGTCAATGTCACTCTGACTGAGCTCAGCCGCCGCCAGCAAAACGGCCTGCTGCAGGTCAATGTGGCTGCCGCCAGCACCCAGCGCGGCGACAACAAGCTGCAATATATCTTCTATTGGTATGATGAGGCCGGTCAGGAGGTCGCCAGCGATGGCCGCGGCTGGACCCCCATCAAGCTGCATGGCTATCAGACCCGCACCCTCTCTGCCCTGGCGCCCAGCCCGGCGGCGCAAGGTTACCGGATTTACGTACGCGAAGTGATTGAGGAATCCTACTGATGAAAATGAATCATGCCCTGCTGATATTGACCTCTGCATTGCTCTTGGGCGGCTGCTCCAGCACTACCGTCAGCTATGGCGATCCCACTGAAACCGAAACCGTCACCGTCGATTACGGCTCAAGCGATCTGCAGGCAATCGCCGACAAGATGGCGGACTCCATGCTCGCCTCCCCGGCCACCCGCGAGATCACCGCATCTGGTCGTCCGGTGATGTTTATGGACTCCATCCGTAACAAGACCTCCGAGCACATCGATACCGAAGCCATCACTGACACCATCCGCACCAAGTTGCTGCGGGCCGGCAAGTTCCGCTTCGTCGACATGAGCAAGGTGGCCGCCGTCAAGCAGCAGCTCGAATACCAGCAGAGCAGCGGCATGGTGGATCCTGCCTCCATGGTGCGTCTGGGCAAGCAGACCGGTGCCCGCTACATGGTCTATGGCAACCTCGCCAGCATCGTCAAGGACAATGGCAAGGTGAAAGATGTCTACTACCAGATGACCATGAACCTGATGGATCTGCAAAACGGCGAACTGCTGTGGGCCGATCAGAAAGAGATCCGCAAACAGGCGAAGAAATCCACCTTTGGCTGGTAACAGGCTCCCGGTGACAGGCAACTGTGATCCGCTACTGGCCAGCCTGCCCGCCCCCTGGCGGGAGGGGCAGCTGGAACCACTCGGGTTAGGCCTGACCAACTGCAACTATCGACTGCGCCTCCCCTCGGGGCGCTGTTACTTTTTGCGTCAAGGGCACCCCGATCCGCTGCGCCTTGGCATCGACCGCTCCACCGAGTGGCAGCTTTATCAGGGGGCGATGGCCGAAGGGTTGGCGCTGCCCTGCCACTATGGCGATCCCGCCAGCGGTCTGATGTTGCTCGAATGGTGCGATGAGCCAAACTGGGTACACGCGGCGCCACCGGAAGCCGATCAGCCCCATCTGCTGGCAGAGGTGCTGCGCAAGCTCCATCGCCTGCCGCTACCTGCGGTGGTGATGGCGGTGCGGGCTCACGCCGCAGGCTATCGCGCCAGACTGGCCCACATTCCCTCCTGGCTGCCCGCCCTGGAGCGGAGCTTGCTCGCCAGCAGTGAGCCAAATGATTGCTGGCGCCCTTGCCACCATGATCTCAATCCGGCTAACTTGTTGGGAAGCAAACCCTGGGTCATCGACTGGGAGTATGGCGCGGCAGGTCACCCCGGCTTTGAGCTCGCCAGCATCCAGCGCACCCATGAGTGGCCCGCCGAGCGGCGCGACGAGCTGGAAGCGCACTATCTGCAGGCCCTGCCGCGCCACCAGTGGCCTGATTTTCGAAGCGAGGCATTTTTACCCTGGGTCGACTATATCGGCCTGCTCTGGGCACTGCTGATGGCAGAGCAACAGCCCTCACTCGACTATGACACCCTGATCGCCATCAACCGGCAACGACTGGAGTAACAGATGATAAACAAGGTGCGCTGGCACAAGCCGAAAACCTGGGGTCTGCTGCTGATCGGCCTGCTGCTGACCGGCTGCTCCACCCGGGTGATCTACTACTGGCTCGATACCGCCATCATCTGGCAGCTGGATGACTACTTTGCCCTCTCCTATTCGCAGAAGGATCTGCTCAGCCGCGAAGTGAAGGGGCTGATGGCCTGGCATCGCCAACACGAGCTACCGCGCTACGCCAGGGATCTCGACGCGCTGGCCAAAGCAGTGGCCAGCCCCATGACGCCGGAGCAGATCTCGACCAACCTAGATGCGGTGCAGCAGAGCCTGACCCGCACGCTGGAAAATACTATCCCCCGCGCGGTCAGGCTGGCGCGCACCCTGACCGACGAGCAGGTAGCCCGCTTTATGACCGATCGGGTCAAGCGGCAACAGGAGCGGCAAAAGGACTTTGCCACTGAGCCCAAAGAGCAGATGCTGGCGGAGTTTCGCGACAAGATGAACAAGCGGCTCGAGTTCTGGATTGGCGAGGTGAAACCTGCACAGGCGCCACTGGTGGCCCAGTGGGCCGAATGGCAATACGAGCTGATGCCCCCCTGGCTCGAGTTTCAGGAGTCCTGGACCCAGGAGCTGGACAGGCTGATGAAGCAGCGCCAGAGTCCCGACTTCACCCGCGAGCTGACCAACCTGCTGGCCGAGGGGGATGGACTGATGGATGGCCGTTTTACCGGCTATACCGAGCAGTCGCGCCAACGTACCGTCAACTGGCTGAGCGCCATGAGCCAGTCGCTGGATATCTCTCAGCGGGCCCATCTCTACTCCCTGCTTAAGGGTTATGTCCGCGACTTCAAGCAGATGAGCGGCAGCTGACGAGCGGCACCGAATGGTGCCATGCTCCCGGGGCAACCTTGTTCAAACCGGGCGCTTATGGTAGTTTGCCCTTTCTATTTATCGGGAATTAACTTTTTGCGCCTTATCGACAAAGTAAAACTGGTGCTGGTAACTCTGGTTATTGCCTTCACCCTGCTTTGTTCCATCGCCCGAATGGAAGGCCCGCTGCTACCCGCATCTCCCCAGAGTGAACAGCAGCAGACTCAGGTGTTCAATCAGCTTAGCGACAGCGATGATGGCATCATCAAGTTTGTCGGCAGCCATCAGAATCACCTGCTGCGTCTCGAACAATCCCTGCGCAGTGACAACCAGCCCAAGAGTGTGGTCTACGAGCTGATCCAGAGCTGGTCGGCCCAGGCCATCCTGCTGTTACTGCTCGGCTGGCTGATGCTGGCCCCCGAGCTCTATCACAAACAGAGTTTTCGCGATCGCTTCGGTGCGATCCATCGGCGCCATCTACAGCGCCAACATCTGCAATACCGCTTCACCCAGAGCTATCTGAACGCCTGACCCCGGAGGGGCTGACACATCCACTGTTTGCTCATCTCCTCTTCCTGACGGATCCGGCAACTGCCTGATCCGCATCTGATGCATCCCATTTTTTGCGCCTTGCCGAGCCTTGATGCTATCGGCCCGGACACCATTCTCCTGACAGAGGCTTGTTTGCCATGAGAAAGAGCAATCGCACCGTTCTCAACCGCATGAGCAAGTGGCAGTACGCACTGCTGCTGTTGATGCTGTTGACCTTTACCTTTTACTCCCTGCCCACCTTTTTCGGTGAGCAGCCCTCCCTTGGCCTGCACGGACAGCAGCGCCTGACCACCCAGCAACAGATGTTGCTGAGCGACAAGCACCTGACACCGGTCAAGGTGATCGAGCAACCTGAGCGGGTCGAGCTGGTCTTTGACAGCCAGGGCGAGCAGCAGCGAGCCAAGCAGTTGCTGGAGCAGCAAGGGGTCGACAGTGCCGCCCTGACCCTGGAGTTTCACTCCAACGCGCCGGCATGGATCACCCGCCTCGGCGCCGATCCCATCAAGCTGGGACTCGACCTGCGTGGCGGCTCCCAGCTGCTGATCGGGGTGGACGTGGACTTTGTCATCGACAATCAGACCAAGAATCTGGTGGATACCCTGCGCACCCGTTTCCGTGAAGCCAATCTGCGCGGCGCCAGCGCCACGCGCACGGCACAGGGCGCCGTAGCCGTCACCCTGCCGGAGGTGGCCGAACAGGAGAGCTGGCTCGCCATCATCAAGGAGAGTGCCGGTACCCGTCAGGATCAGTGGAAGCTGACCCGCTCCGGCAATGATCTGAAACTGGTGCTGAGCGAGGCTGAGCGTACCCTGCTGGTCAACAACGCCGTGACCCAAAACCTGTCGATCCTGAAAAAACGGATCAACGAGCTCGGCATTGTCGAGGCCTCGGTGGTGCGTCAGGGCCAAGATGGCATCCGTATCGAACTGCCCGGGGTGCACAACCCCAAGCAGGCGAAAGAGGTGATCGGGGCCACCGCCTCGCTGGCCTTCTACGAGGCCAAAGCCGACAGCCACTTCTATATCGCCGATCGCAACGGCCAGGCCGTCGGCATGGCGCGCAAGCCGGTACTCACCGGAGAGCACATCGTCGATGCCCGCGCCAATATGGGCGAGATGGGTCAACCCCAGGTCAATATCGTGCTCGACACCCTGGGTGGCAGCAAGATGAACCAGTTCAGCCGCCAGCATGTGGGCAAGCCGATGGCGACCGTCTTCACCGAGTACAAAACCAACGCCCTGGGCAAACTGCGCGCCCAGAGCGAGGTGATCAACGTCGCCACCATCCAGACCGCCCTTGGCAACCAGTTCCGTATCACCGGCATTGGCAGTCTGCCGGAAGCGCAAGAGCTGGCCATGCTGCTGCGTGCCGGCGCCCTCACCGCCCCGCTCAAGATCCTGGAGGAGCGCTCCATTGGCCCGACGCTGGGGATGCAGAATATCGAGGCAGGCTTCACCGCGCTGGCCTTCGGCATGGCAGGCATGATGCTGTTCATGATGGCCTGGTACCGCAAATTCGGCTGGGTTGCCATCACGGCGCTGGTCGCCAACCTGTTGATGCAGGTCGGCATGCTGGCAGTGCTGCCGGGCGCCGTGCTGACCCTGCCGGGGATCGCCGGTCTGGTGCTGACGGTGGGCATGGCGGTGGATACCCATGTGCTGATCTTCGAGCGGATCAGGGACCGTCTGCGAGAAGGGGGCTCATTGGCCAATGCCATCGACTTTGGCTATCGCTCGGCCTTCCACACCATTTTCGATGCCAACATCACCACCCTCATCTGCGCCGTGGTGCTCTACTCCATCGGCTCCGGGCCGCTGCAGGGCTTCTCCATCACCCTCATTCTGGGTCTGCTCTCCAGCATGATCACTGGGATCTGGGGAACGCGCGCCATCATCAATCCCCTGTGGGGACGCAGCAACGAGCGCACGCTGAAGGTGTAACGGGACAGCAATCCCTCTGATGAGCGGCTTTGGTTGCGCCATCGGCCATGGATATGGCCGGAGCGGCCAAAGCAGAACACTATTTCCCGGCGTGTCGCGACACGTCGTGATGGGCCAACAGCCTGATGCTGGCTGGCCAAGGAGAGAATTATGTTGAGAATGATCGTTGCCATGGGGCTGACCCGTTGGCGTTATATCGGCCTGTGGGCTTCCATCCTGCTGACCGTGGCCAGCGTCGCCATCTTGCTGGTGAACGGCCTGACACTGGGGCTCGATTTTACCGGCGGGATCCTGCTGGAGTTTCATATCCAGACCCTGAAAGAGGCCCATGAGCTCAATGCCATGCTGGTTTCCCCGCTGGCGGGAGCCGTTGAGCTGAGCTCGGCCGGAATTCCCGGCGAGTGGCTGATCAAGCTGCCCCCCCACGAACTGCCCTGGCCCGCGGCGGATCTCGCCACCATGCTGACCCAGCAGTTGGGGATGCCGGTCGAGTTGCTGCGCACCACCATCGTCGGTCCTCAGGTGGGTGCCGAGCTGTTCCAGCAGGGGATGCTAGCGGTGTTGGTGGCTTCGCTGGCGATGTCGGCCTATCTGGCGTTTCGCTTCGAGTGGCGTCAGGCCATCGGCATCCTGCTCTCGGTGGTCCATGACGCCATCGTAGCGCTGGGGCTGCTGTCACTCTTTCAGATCGAATTCGATCTGAACATCATCGCCGGTTTGATGGCGGTGATCGGCTACTCCCTCAACGACAGCATCGTCATCTCGGACAGGTTGCGGGATCTGCTGAGCTCGCGTACCCAGATGGGGATCCACGAGTGCTCCGATGTGGCCATCAAGGCGACCTTCAGTCGCACCATGATCACTTCGGGCACCACCCTGTTTACCGTGGGCGCTCTGTTGCTGTTTGGCGGTGACGCCCTCTACGGCTTCTCCTTCACCCTGTTTGCCGGGATCCTGGTGGGCACCGTCTCCTCCATCACCGTCGCCTCGACCGTACAGGAGCTGCTGGGCCTCACCCCGCAGGCCTACCAGAAGAAGAGCGAGGAGCCACTGGCCAACGCAGCCTGAACCTTGTTAACCAGGCCCGGCTCACCGGGCCTCAACAAACCGGGCTCCTGCCAACCATTGGCAGGGGCTTTTTCCCATTCCTCCTCTCGGTCTCTCACCGCCCCTTTTGTTGCTCGGCTCGCCTCAATTGACAACTGACCATATTGAAAGCAATGACGGATCAACCCGTCATTTTTAATAACAAAAAGGTCATTTTATTACGTCGGAAACCATAAAATGTGACTGAAAGCACTTTCTTGAGGGCTCAAAGGAGGCAACATTGTAGTGATTTATCTACAAAGGGATATGAGATGTTGTTACAACCTGCCAATACAGCAAAATCCAGACAGTTGCTGAACGAGACCATGGCTTTGGTACTCGCAGGAGGGCGGGGTAGTCGCCTCAAACAGTTAACCGACAACCGTGCAAAACCTGCCGTTCATTTCGGCGGCAAATTCCGCATCATCGATTTCGTGCTCTCCAACTGCATCAACTCCGGCATCCGTCGGGTCGGTGTCGTGACCCAGTACAAATCCCACAGCCTGTTGCGCCATCTCCAATCGGGCTGGTCTTTCCTGCGCTACCAGATGAACGAGTTTATCGATCTGCTCCCTGCCCAGCAGCGGGTGGATGAGGTGAACTGGTATCGGGGTACCGCCGATGCGGTCTACCAGAATCTGGATATCATCCGCGATCACGCCCCCAAATATGTGGTGGTGCTGGCAGGCGATCACATCTACAAGATGGATTACGCCGCCATGCTGCTCGACCACGTCAATATGGGCGCCAAGGTGACCGTTGCCTGCATCGAGGTGCCACGCAGTGAAGCAAGCGCCTTCGGGGTAATGGCGGTGGATGATGATCGCAAGATCAATGCCTTCGTCGAAAAGCCTGCTAACCCGCCCGCCATGCCGGGCAAGGCCGACACCGCGCTGGCCTCAATGGGCGTCTATATCTTCGATGCCGAGTATCTCTATCAGTTGCTGGAAGAGGACATTGCCAACGAGCAGTCCCATCACGATTTCGGCATGGACGTGATCCCCCGCGTGGTGAAAGAGGGCACCGCATTCGCTCACCCGTTTGGCATGTCCTGTGTCGGCTGCTGTCCGGATCGCCGCCCCTACTGGCGCGATGTGGGCACCGTGGACTCCTTCTGGGAGGCCAATATGGATCTCGCTTCCGTCACGCCTGAGCTGGATATCTACGATCAGGACTGGCCCATCTGGACCAGTCAGAACATGACTCCTCCCGCCAAGTTCGTGCAGGACCGAAACGGCCAGCACGGCATGACCATCAACTCCATGTTTGCCGGGGGCACCATCGTCAGTGGCTCTTTCATCCTGAGTTCGGTGCTCTTTACCAATGTGCGGGTCGACTCCTTCTGCACTCTGGATCAGGCCGTTATCTTCCCGGGTGTGGAGATTGGTGCCGGTTGCCGACTGCGCCGGGTGGTGATCGACAAGGGGTGCAAACTGCCGGAAGGCACAGTGATAGGTGAAAACGCCGATGAAGATGCACGTCGCTTCCACCGCTCCGAGCAGGGCATAGTGCTGGTCACCCAGGGGATGCTCACTCGCCTGAACAAAGAGCTGCAGGGAAAACAAAAGCGCTGATCCGCAGCCAGACGGGATCCCCCTTCCTACCGCAAAGGGAGCCATTATGGCTCCCTCTTTCTATGGCTGACCAGATAGCCACCTCACACCATCACTGCCATCGCGTTGCAGTCTCCCAGAGATACCATTTACTGTGGGTTAACAGCTGTGCAACGCAGCCTTCACGCCCTCAAATCGTAAACATTAAATTACACAAAAACCATTAACCCTCCGAAAAACCCTCTGTATTATTCCTGTTCGCGCTATATAGCAGCTCCTTTATCTGACTTTTTAGTGGTAAACCCACTAGTTTCACTTGATTGTTTGTTTTTCCTTGGTAAGGTGAGGGCGGTTGCGTAACAAAGCAGGTACCAGTGTAAATATATGGGTACAATCGCTTTTGGCTTAATACAGTAGAGAGAATGAAATCATGCAAAGAGACCCCCTGAACAACATCCATATCCAGTCCGAACAAGTGATGATCACGCCTGCCCAGCTCAAGGAGAAGTTACCCATCTCCGACAAGGCGCTGGCATTCGTGCAAGGGGCCCGCAATACCATCGCCGACATCATTCACCGCCGCGATCACCGGCTGTTGGTGATCTGTGGTCCCTGCTCCATCCACGATATGGACGCCGCCAAAGAGTACGCAACCAGACTCAAAGCGCTGCATGATGCCTACCAGGACTCTCTCTACATTGTCATGCGGGTCTACTTTGAGAAACCGCGCACCACGGTCGGCTGGAAAGGCTTTATCAACGACCCCAATCTGGATGGCACCTTCGATGTGGAGCTGGGGCTGCACCGTGCCCGCGAGCTGCTCTGCTGGCTGGCGGAGCTGGAGTTGCCGCTGGCCACCGAAGCGCTCGACCCCATCAGCCCGCAATACCTGGCGGAGCTCTTCTCCTGGTCAGCCATCGGCGCCCGCACCACCGAATCCCAGACCCACAGGGAGATGGCGTCCGGCCTCTCCATGCCGGTCGGCTTCAAGAACGGCACCGACGGCAACCTGGGGACTGCCATCAATGCGCTGCAGGCGGCCTCCTCCCCTCACGCCTTTATGGGGATCAACCAGCAGGGCCAGGTTGCGCTGCTGCAGACCCAGGGCAACCCGGATGGCCACGTGATCCTGCGCGGCGGCAAACATCCCAACTATGACTCGGTCAACGTGTCGCTGGCGGAAGAGGCGCTGGAGAAAGCGGGCCTGCTGCCGAGCCTTGTGGTGGATTGCAGCCACGGCAACTCCAGCAAGGATCACCGTTTGCAGCCCAAGGTGGCCGACAACGTCATCCACCAGATCCAGGAGGGCAACCGCTCCATCATCGGGGTGATGCTCGAATCCAACCTGTTCGAGGGAAACCAGTCCAGCGAGCAGCCCAAGGAGCAGATGCGCTACGGGGTCTCCATCACAGATGCCTGCATCGACTGGGACACCACCGCTACCCTGCTCGCCCGCTGCCACAACCAGCTGGCTGACCCCCTCAAGGGCAGAACTGCACGGTAAGCCGTGGTATCTTGTCGTAACCTATTGAACAATCTGGGTATCACCGCAGGTGGCATCTGGCCGCTCATGCCGTGATACCTTGTTGCATCTTGATTTTCAGGGCGCCGCTCGCGGCGCCAGCAGGGACTGGATATGGCTGAAGAGTTGAATGTACTCAGGGACAAGATAGATGCGGTGGACAAGCAGCTGATCGATCTGCTGGCCGCCCGTCTGGCCCTGGTGGGAGAAGTGGGTGAGGTAAAGAGCCGCCACGGCCTGCCCATCTATGCACCGGATCGGGAAGCGAGCATGCTGGCCCGCCGCCGCGCCGAGGCTGAGCAGTTGGGGGTGCCCGGCGATCTCATCGAAGACGTGCTGCGCCGGGTGATGCGTGAATCTTATGCCAGCGAGAAAGATACCGGCTTCAAATGCATAAAGCCGGATCTTGGCAAGGTGGTCATCATCGGCGGTCAGGGCCAGCTTGGCCGCTTGTTCGGCCATATGTTCAGCCTCTCAGGCTATCGGGTCGAGACGCTGGAACAAGCCGACTGGCCGCGCGCTGACGAAATCCTCGCCGGAGCCGGTCTGGTGATGGTGGCGGTGCCCATCGATATCACCTGCCAGATCATCGACCGCCTCGGCAACCTGCCCGCCCACTGCCTGCTGGTCGATGTCACCAGCGTGAAAGCGGCGCCGCTCGAACATATGCTGGCGGTGCACCAAGGGCCGGTACTGGGACTGCACCCCATGTTCGGGCCGGATGTGGCGAGTCTCGCCAAGCAGGTGATCGTCTGCTGCCAGGGTCGTGACCCCGCCGCCAGCCAATGGCTGCTGGATCAGATGACCATCTGGGGCGCCCGCTTGCAACAGGTAGAAGCCAAGGCCCACGATGAGGCGATGACCCTCATTCAGGCACTGCGTCACTTCGCCACCTTTGCCTATGGCTGGCACCTCTCCCGGGAGCAGGCCAATCTGGATCGCCTGCTGAGTTTGAGCTCCCCCATCTACCGGCTGGAGCTCGCCATGGTGGGGCGGCTGTTCGCTCAGGATCCCCACCTCTATGCCGACATCATTTTGTCGTCACCGCAGAATCTGGCGATGATCCGTCGCTACTACCAAAACTTCGGCGAAGCGCTGGGGCTGCTGGAACGAGGGGACAGAGACGGTTTCATCGATGCCTTCTCGCAAGTCTCCGGTTTCTTCGGCGAGCATGCCGACCAGTTCCTGCGTGAAAGCCGCATGCTACTGGCCCAGGCCAACGACCGCCGCCAACACGGCTGATCCTGCAAAAGCAGCTACCTCATATCGCCAGAATGGGAAGATGCCTGGGCATCTTCCCATTTTATTTGTTACCGATTTAAACACTGACGTCAGTCACGCTCGGCCCTACGTCGAGCCCCCACAGCTGACTGGCCTCAATACCCTCCCCTGGCGCTGCCTCACATCCAGCAAGTATGCCCCCTCAATATCCACGCAATCCGCGCAAATAGCACCGCCCCTTGCAAGGGCTGCCAGACTCTAACGGTCAAACCAAACTGCTGCGAGCAAGGCTGTACGACGCAAAGGAGAACGGTGTACTCCCCATCAAAGAGATAAACAGGAAGCAGGAAGCAGGAAGCAGGAAGCAGGAAGCAGGAAGCAGGAAGCAGGAAGCAGGAAGCAGGAAGCAGGAAGCAGGAGAGATTAACCGAGACAAATGGTTTGCCAAAGATCACTTAACACAGCAATCCGGCGATTTATCATGGCGCCAATCCGCTGTCGCCAAAAAAGAAAATGGCCGAGAAATTATCTCGGCCATTTGTAGCCTGGTCAAAGACTCAAGCCTGGATATTACTCTTGTTCAACTTCTTAGAAGTTGTACTGCAGAGCAACAGTCCACTCGTCGTCATGCTTCTCGATACCCTGGATCTTGTACTCGGTGTAAGCTTTCAGCTTCGGAGTGAAAGCGTACTGAACACCCAGCAGGGTCTCGTCAACCAGATCCTTGTAAGTAGAACCGGCAGCTTGAGCGTTGGCCTTGCCTTCTTTGAAGTTGTAACCAGCCAGGAAGGTCCAAGCATCTACGTTGTAAGAAGCAGCCAGCTCGTAACCACGGCCGTCATCTTTCAGACCCAGGCTCTTGTTCTTCACTTCGCCTTCAGTGTAAACACCGGCAAAATAGAAGCCATTGATAGCGTAGTGCGCGCCAATAGCCCACTCGTCTTTCTTACCAGTCTGACCGTTAACTTTGTTTTGCAGGTCGGAGTAGGCATAACCGGCGTTGAAGCCCAGGCCGAAGTCAAAATCGTAACCGGCGGCAACGGCATAAGCTTTCTTACGCTTAACGTCGGAACCAAAGATGGCATCTTCTTTGACCTTCTGACCAACGTCAGTGATCTTGACCGCTACGTCGTCATTGGTTTGGTAGGAAACTTTACCTTTGAAACCACCGAAGGTGTTGGAGTAGATAACCTGGCCTTCCTGACGACCGTCATAGAAGTTACCCGCATCGCCCCACTCGTTGAAAATATCGGTCGGCTCGAGTACGTCGTAGAAAGCAGTGTCGGTCTGACCGAAGATGATTTTACCGTACTGGGTGCCGTCAAAGCCTGCATAGATATGACGAGCATCGAACTTGCTAGACTTACCGTCACTGCCCTTGTCGGAGTTTTCAGCAGCAACTTGCCACTCGGTCTTGGCGATACCGGACCAGGTGTTGTTCAGAGCAACTTTACCGGACCAGCCCAGACGGGAAGAACCAATCAGCTCGCCATCGGTATCATCGTGCTCACCGTAGTAGTTAGCCTGTACACGGCCGTATACGTCGAAAGTGGTACCGTCTTTGTCATAGATCACCGCGGCGTTAGCGGCGGATGCAAACAGAGCCGGAATGGCAATAGCCAGAATTGTCTTTTTCATAGTTTCCAATGCCTACTGTAATTAAACACTAAGTTGTTGTTATTCCCTGTGTTAGCGATGTTCTTTGCATCACTATGCCGCCGAGACTAGCACCGGATTTTTTGAACCGCAATGAAAAAACTTGGAACTTTTTACGGAAACCATAGTCATGGAGGCAAAAATGTGAGCCAAGTCTCACCTGACGGCAAGGTAAAAGGAAAACGTTTACAATGAATCCTGCTGATTATTTGGACTCAAATAGTCTATTTTTCATGCAAATGACGCTAACTACCTGATAAACAACCAAAGTGGTCTGATCAGCGTAAAACTCCGTGATAATGGCTGTTGCCTCGACCTCACCGAGGGGTTGCGGGTATCCTTGTCCTTCGATTAACCCCTAACTGGCCTTCTCTTCATGCTCTCTACTCGCCTCAAAGCAACCATTCGTCAAACCTATCGCCAGATTTCGGATGGATTACCCGGTTTTGTGCCGCGCAAAGAGCAGAACTTTCTGGTGGCCGAGATAGCCAAAACCCTGACCGGCGAGTACGACAAACAACGCCGTATTCTGGTTGCCGAAGCGGGTACCGGTATCGGCAAATCCCTCTCCTATGCGCAGGGCGCCATTCCGGTGGCGCGACTCACCCAGAAGAAGCTGGTGATCTCCACCGCCACAGTGGCCCTGCAAGAGCAGCTGATCCACAAAGACCTTCCTTTTTACCACCGCCACAGCGAGCTTCCGTTTCGCTTTATGCTGGTCAAGGGGCGTCAACGCTACTGTTGCGAGCATCTGCTGGAGCAGGCAGCCAGTGGCGCCGAGATGGCCAACTTCGAGCTCGACTTTGGCAGTTTGAGCAAATCCAAACCATCGGACAGCGACAAGGATCGCTACCAGGCGCTGTGGCAGGCCTACACCAATGGCAAGTGGGACGGGGATCGGGACAACTGGCCGGAGCCCATTCCCGACACTTGCTGGGATCGCATCGCCGCAGACCGCCACACCTGCAACAAGGCGCTGAGCCATCACCAGCACTGCCCCTTTCATCGCGCCCGCAACGACATGGAGAGCGCCGATGTGCTGGTCGTCAACCATGCGCTACTGCTCTCCGATCTCACCATGGGCGGCGGCATCATTCTGCCGCCCCCTGATGAGTGCATCTATGTGCTGGATGAGGCCCATCACCTGCCCACCATCGCCCGGGATCACGGCGCAGCGTCGGCCAGCGTCAAAGGCTCGCGTCGCTGGCTGGAGAAGCTGGTACAAAGTGCAGGCAAGCTGGCGCGGACTCTTAATAAGGAGAGCCTGCTCGACCCCCAACTCAAACTGCAGGATGCACTGGCCACCATCCAGCCTGATCTGAAGGCGGTCGAGCAGTGGCTCAGCGCCAACGATCGGCTGTTTGGCACGGAACCCCACTACCGCTTCGTCGAAGGGGTATTGCCGGATCCCCTGCCCATGCTGGCGGAGAATCTCAAGGAGTCGAGCAAGAAGGCGCTGCGAGCGCTGGATCGGATGCAAGGGGCCATAGGTGAAGCGCTGAAAGATGGCGAGATCCGCCGCAAGGAGGCCGAACCCCTGTTGGCAGAGAGCGGTTTTCATCTGCAGCGGCTGGAGAGTTTCTGCGCCCTCTGGGAGATGCTGGGGCGCCATGTGCCGACCGGCAAAACCCCGCTCGCCCGCTGGATGGCCAAGAGCGATGACGGCGATATCTGGCTGCACGCTTCACCGATAGAGGTGGGCTATCTGCTGGAGGAGTGGCTCTGGTCGAAATGTCTGGGAGCCGTACTGGTCTCCGCGACCCTCACAGCACTCTCTTCCTTTAGTTATTTTCGCCATCAGGTGGGGCTCAAGGAGCACGACGGTACCCGCTATCTGCGCCTGCGCTCCCCCTTTGACTACCAGAAAGCCGAGCTCTATCTGCCCAAGATGGAGCACGAACCCAACTCACCAGCCTTTACCAATGAACTCATCAGCGTGCTGCCACGTATTCTGGCGGGCAAGGAGGCGAGTCTGGTGCTCTTCTCCTCCTACCGCCAGATGAATGAGGTGGCCGTTGGCTTGCGAGCCAAGGGACTGTCACTGCTGGTGCAGGGGGAAGCCTCCCGCAATGCCCTGCTCACCCTGCACAAGCAGAAATGCGATGGCGGTCAAGCCAGCATCCTGTTTGGTACCGGCAGCTTCTCGGAGGGGCTGGATCTGCCGGGTCACTACCTCACCAATCTGGTGATCACCAAACTCCCCTTTGCGGTGCCCAACTCGCCGGTCGAGGAGGCTACCGCCGAGTGGGTGGAGCAGCGAGGAGGCAACCCCTTTCTGCAACTGACGGTGCCGGAGGCATCGCGCAAACTGATCCAGGCCTGTGGCCGCCTCATCCGCAAAGAGGCCGATCGGGGGCGAGTCACCATTCTTGACCGGCGTCTGCTGACCAAACGTTATGGCAAGGGGTTACTTGATGCCCTCCCCCCGTTTACACGGCGGATCGAATAAATAAGCATGCCGTTATTGATAAATGAACTGACAACTGCACGAACATACACCTCCAGAAAGAGCCATTGCCGCAGTAGACCAAACCTGTAAAAATGAGCCCCTGTTTTCAGTGGGCAATCGCCTGACTGTTCAAGGAGATGAAATGAAACTGACTGTTCTGGTACCGGCGCTGGCTGGTCTGTTGTGGGCCGGTAGCGCCTTGGCTGATGCCAAACTGGAAGTATCCACCCCTTACATCGTGCAGTTGATTGATGGCCAATCCATCAACCCCCAGCTGCTCGACAAAACCAGCACCTTCCCCCTCTCTGCCGGCAAGCACCAGTTGGTCGTCGCCTTTGAAGGCAACTACTCCAGCCGTAACGAAATCAAGCTGGTGACCGCCGAGCCGCTGGTGCTGAACTTCACTGCAGCCGACAATCAGCAGCTGGTGCTGGACTATAAAAAGCCCCGCAATGAAGCAGAAGCCAAACAGTTCCTGAAAGATCAGAAAGTGGCGCTGAAAGACAAGGTCACAGGACAGCAAGTGAGCAGTGAACAGTTCGTAATGCCGAAAGTAGAGGGCTTCCAGCTGACCCGTGACTATCAGCAAGAGCTGATCAACATGGGCAAAGCTTTCAACCAGCCCAAAACCGTTGCCGTCTCCTCTGCTGCCGTGATGGCTGCCGCCAGCGCACCGGCCCAAGCCGCGCCCAGCAAGGCGCAAAGCAATCCGGAAGCCCTGACCCAACTGCAAAACTGGTACAACAAGGCCGATGCGGAAACCCGCAAAGCCTTCCAGATCTGGGTTATCCAGCAGCAGTAATCCGGAAACATCATCCTGACCCGTCGTGAATGACAAGGGGAGCTTGGCTCCCCTTTTTCATATCCAGGTTCATCTCTGCATCGATGGAACAATGCCCTGATGTCACTGCATATTTTCTATCACCCCCTCTACTCCTCCCTGGCCCTGCCCGAACGCCATCGCTTCCCGCTGGCCAAGTATCAGGGGCTGTTTGAGCGCTTGCAGGTGCAGGGTTACCCCCTTGGCGAAGCGCCGTCGGCCACCCGGGAGCAAATCTGTCGCATTCACGATGCTGATTATGTCGCGGCGGCCCTGAGCGGCCAGCTGGAAGATCGCGCCATCCGCAAGATCGGTTTTCCCTGGTCACCCATTCTGATAGAGCGCACCTTGCGCTCGGTGGGTGCCACCGTTGCCGCCAGCCGCCATGCTCTTGAGCAGGGATGCGGCTTGCAGATCTCCGGCGGCTATCACCACGCCCATCGCGATCACGGCAGCGGTTTTTGCCTGTTCAACGATCTGGTGATTGCGGCGCAGGCTTGCCTCGACGAGGGGCGCTGCGAACAGGTGCTGATCGTCGATCTCGATGTGCATCAAGGAGATGGCAGTGCAGCCCTGTGCGCCGGACGGCGCGATATCATCACCCTATCCCTTCATGGGGAGCACAACTTTCCCCATCACAAAGCCGCCTCTCACCTCGACTTTCCGCTGCCAAGCGGCATGACGGACGATGCCTATCTCACCACACTGCAACAGGCACTCTCGCTGGCACTGCGGCTCTATTCGCCGGATCTCATCCTCTATCAGGCGGGCGTCGATGTGCATCATGCCGACGAGCTTGGTTATCTCTCCTTGAGCGATGCAGGGGTTCGCCTGCGCGATGCCATGGTATTTGGCTGTGCAATCAAGCATGGGTTGCCCATCGCGGCGGTGCCCGGTGGCGGCTATCGCCGCGACTGGCGACAGCTGATCCCGCTTCATATGTCGCTGTTTGAGACGGCGCGCCATCGTTTTGGCTGATGGCATGGCTTTATATGGCGCGGACACGCCATCAGAGTGGGAGGAGATTTCTCTAGATAAAACAGAAGAGGCGACCCCTGGGGTCGCCTCTTCGTGTTCCGTCATCTCGGTCACACAAGCTCGCTCGTTGTCAGGCAAGCTCGGGACGCCTGAGGATAACTATTTCTGACGCTTGCGGGCGTACTTGCGGCGGGCGCGGGCCTGACGCTCCTCTTCCCGCTCGGCCTTCTCTTTGGCTTTTTGCTCGGCTTCTGCGGCGGCTTCGACAATGTCGACGCTCACCATCTCCGGCGTCTCCAACGAGATGCGGCCAAGCAAGCCGGAGCGGAACTCGTTGATCAGGATCTCGGACGCCTTGTGCAGGTCGGCCAGCCCCCCTTTGCGCATAAACGCCCGCTGGCGGGCGATCATCTCCAGCAGCTCGATCTCGGTCTCGGGCAACTCGTCAATCTGGTAGCGCGCCTTGATCCGCTCCGGATAGGCCTTGATGAAGTAATCGGCGGCAAACATGGCGATATCGGCATAGTCGAAAACCGTGTCCTTGATGGCCGCAGTGATGGCCAGACGATAACCGCAGGAGGGCGGGTTGAGCTTGGGCCAGAGGAAACCCGGGGTATCGGTCAGGATAACGTTGTTATCCAGCTTGATCCGCTGCTGGGACTTGGTCACCCCCGCCTCGTTGCCGGTACGGGCGATGATGCGCCCCGCCAGGGTATTGATCAGAGTGGACTTGCCCACGTTGGGGATCCCCATGATCATCGCCCGCACGCCGCGCAGCTCAAAATTGCGCTCCGGCAGCATCTCGTGGCAGAGAGTCAGCAGTTGCTTGATCTTCTCCGGCTCTTGTTGCGTCAGCGGCAGCGCCTTGATCCCCTTCTCTTTTTCCATGTGCGCCACCCACAGATCGGTGATCGCCGGATCGGCCAGGTCCGCCTTGTTCAGCACCTTGATCACAGGGGTATCACCACGCAGCTCGGGCACCAGCGGGTTTTCGCTGGAGAAGGGGATGCGGGCATCGAGCATCTCGATGATCACATCGACCTGGGGCATGACCTCGGCAATCTCTTTGCGGGCCTTGTGCATGTGACCGGGGAACCAGTTGATGGACATATCCGTTACTCTCTGTGGGGGCTGCGGGGGGGCGCATGGAACAACAGGCGCTCTGCCGCGGGCATCTAACGAAGGGGGCGCATTTTACCTGCTGCGGGCCTCTTTTGACAGGTCATTCTAACCATCACCTCATCAAATCAGCAAACCGCCGAGGCGGAGCGACCTTGCCGGAAGCGACCGGACCAACTGGCTCAATTGACAGATAACACATTGATATAGTGTAACATTTTCATCACTTTTTCACACAACCGTCACCGATAGTCAGTAAAAGTGTCATCTGCCCCCTCTAGGCTGCGCTCAGGTTTTACAAGGAGCGAACCCCAATGAGAAAAATGGCAGGACTTGCAGTGATGATCGGCGCCGCCCTGGCTGCCGGCTGCAAATCAGACAATGACACGGTGGCGACCAAGCCCGCAGCCCAACCCACCAACGTCATCTTCTTCCTCGGTGACGGCATGGGCCTCAACACCCTGACGGCAGCCCGCATCTACGGTGTCGGCGAAGAGGGTGATCTCACCATCGATACCCTGCCAGAAACGGCCTTTATCAAGACCTTCTCCCACGATGCCCAGGTCACTGACTCGGCCCCCTCCATGGCGGCCTACATGACCGGGGTCAAGAGCAACAACGGCGTCATCAGCATGGACGGCGACGCCACCTATGAAAGCGACTGCAGCAAGAGCGCCGGCAAGCCGGTGACGACCCTGCTGGAGCTGGCCAAAGCCGATGGCCGCGGTACCGGCGTGGTAACCAGTACCCGGGTGACCCACGCCACCCCGGCGGCTACCTATGCCCATATCTGCAACCGGGATCTGGAGGCAGATATCGCCGTCCAGCTGGTACCGGGCGGCAAAGGCTACAACAGCGCCCTCAAGGAGGGGCTGGATGTGGTGCTCGGTGGCGGCAGCAGTTTCTTCCTGCCCAAAGCCGACAAGGGCAAGCGGGAGGATGGCCGCAACCTCATCAGCGAAATGCAGGCCAAGGGCTACCAGTTTGCCAGCAATCTGGATGAGCTGAACAAGGCCGATGCGGGCAAGCCGCTGCTGGGTCTGTTTGGTTCCAGCCACATGAAATATGACCTGGACCGCCCTGCCAGCGAGCCGTCACTGGCCCAGATGACCCTGGCCGCCATCAAGCAGCTCAAGGGCAAAGAGAAGGGTTACTTCCTGATGGTGGAAGGGGGCCGCATCGACCACGCCCTGCACGACACCAACGCCAAGCGGGCGCTGCAAGACACCATCGCCTTCGACAACGCCATCAAAGCCGCCATCGACGAGGTGAAAAAGAGCGACCCCGAGCTGAAAAACACCCTGATCGTGGTCACCGCCGATCACGACCACACGCTCGTGCTCAACGGCTATGCCAAGCGCACCGGCAAGACCACCGCCGACAACCCCGGCGTACTCGGGCTGGTGAAGAACTACGAGACTGGCGAGCCAAGCAAGGATAGCGAGGGCATGCCCTACACCATCATAGGTTTTGGCAACGGCTACAACCGGCTGGATGGCCCGCGCAGCAGCGTCGCCCCGCTCGACGATGCCACCGTCTCCGCCAATGACTACCACCAGGAAGTGGTGGTCAAGGTGGGCGAGATCGGCAACGAGACCCACGGCGGCACAGATGTCTTCCTCGGCGCCATCGGCAAGGGGGCTGACAGCTTCCATGGCTCACTCGACAACACCGCCGTGTTCGGCAAGATCAAGGCTGCGGCCAAGCTGTAAGGAGCACTTTCATGAGCAAACAGATGAACACATCCATCAAGCACACGCTGGTCTGCGCCGCCCTGTTCAGTGCACTGGGCGCAACCTCCCAGGCACAGGCCGGTGATGCCAAAAACGTCATTCTCTTTATCGGTGATGGCATGGGGCCTACCGTGCTCACCGCCACCCGCCTGTTCAAGGTGGGAGAAGAGGGCAATCTGGAGATGATGAAACTGCCGCGCAGTGCCCGCATCAAGACCTTCTCCAACGATGCCCAGACCACCGACTCGGCCCCCTCAATGGCGGCCTACACCACCGGGGTCAAGATGAACAACGAGGTGATCGCCATGAGCAGCGACACCAAAGCCGTCGCCCCCGGCAAAGACGTCAATGGCAACAAAACCGTCAACAATTGCAGCAGCGATAATGGCAAGCCGGTGCCCACCATCCTGGAGCTGGCCAAGGCGGCAGGCAAATCGGTCGGAGCCGTCACCACTACTGAGCTGACCCACGCCACCCCGGCGGCTACCTACGCCCACATCTGCCATCGGGATGCCGCTTATGACATCGCCGCACAAGCTGTTCCGGGAGGAACTGGTTTCAACCAGGCGCTGGGGGATGGGGTCGATGTACTGATGGGCGGTGGTGCCAACCACTGGACCCCCTACAGCGCCAGCAACAAGGGCGGTCGCAATGACAACCGCGACCTGACCGCCGAGATGAAGGCGCAGGGATACAGCTATGTCACCACCCAAAGCGAACTGGCCAAGGTCACCAGCGGCAAGGTGCTCGGTCTGTTCAGTAGCAAATCCCACCTGGACTACGAGCTGGATCGGGTCGCCAAGGGGGCAGCCAATACCCAGCCGTCCCTCTCCGAAATGACCGCCAAGGCGATCGACCTGCTGAGCAAGAACAGTCAGGGTTACTTCCTGATGGTAGAGGGTGGCCGTATCGATCACGCCCTGCACGGCACCAATGCCAAGCGCTCGCTCACCGACGCAGTGGCACTGGATGAGGCGGTCAAGACGGCGCTGGGTAAAGTGGATCTCAGCAATACCCTGATCGTGGTCACCGCCGACCATGACCACACCATGACCATTAACGGCTACTCCGCCAAGGGTAATCCGGTGCTGGATCTGGTTAAAAATGGCGATGGCTCGACCCAGAACGACGTGGATGGCAAGCCCTTCACCACCCTGGTGTTCGGTAACGGCCCCAACCGCCCCGATGTACGCCCCGTCCTCACCAGCGATCAGGTGATGGCCAATGACTATCTGCAGGAGACCGGCGTCAAACTGACATCGGAAACCCACGGCGGCGGCGATGTGATGCTGTTTGCCGATGGCGCCGGCAGCAACCGCTTCAAGGGCACGCTGGATAACACCAAGGTGTTTGGCAAACTGCGGGAGGCGCTCGGCCTGTAAGCAGCAGGGGCCCGGGTGCATCTGAGCAATCGACTCAGCGGCCCGGGCCCCGGCTCTTTCGAGCGACAGATGATGATGCGACTTTTGCTTTCGTTATGGCTGCTTGGCAGCACCTTCGCCTTCCCCCTGCATGCTGACGACACGCCCCCGGATCTCGCCGCCCGGATCAGCTATCACGACCGGAACACCGGCAGCGATGGCATCGCCAGAGAGAGTGTCTGGCAAGAGAAGTGGCTGCGCGTGGGCAATCAGGTGTGGAGCCAGCGGCTCATTCCCCTCCCCCTTGCCCGTGCCTATCACGCCACTCACGACGCCACCCCCGGCCACAAGCACTTTACCCACCAGATGGCGGCCCGCTGGGTCAGTCGCAGTGATGAGGGTGAACTTCAGCTGCGTTATGCCGACAGCTGGCACAACCAACTGGTTGAGGTGCCGGTGGAAGAGTATGGCCAGGTGGCCTTCAAACCCGACTGGCCGCGGCTCCGCCATCTCGTCAACCCGGCGCTGCTCGAGGGGATGACCCCGCTGGATGAGGCCGCCCCCGAGCAGGCCCGCTGGTATGAAAAGCGCGAAGGGCAGCAACGAACCCGGATTCTCTGGTCGAGTCAGTGGCAGATCCCGCTGGTGGTCGAGTCAGCCAGTCTCGACGGCTATCGCAGCTACCGGATGGAGGTGACCCTGCGCAAGCTGCCTGCTCAGCTCCCCTGGCAGCAACTCGCTGATTACGAAGTGCGCGATCTGCGGGATTTCTTCGACTGAGATCCCAACCCCTCAGCGGGCACAACGACAACGCAGGCAGGAATGTTACACTCTGCATATTCGACTCTGGCTCACGACCTTGATGCGCGCTCTCTGCCTGCCCTTTTTTGCCCTGCTGTTGTTGCTGGTGAACACCGGTGCCCAGGCTATTGTGCTGGTGGCGGCCGAGCTGCCCCCTTACGTCATTCGCTCCTCTCACGGCAAACCAAGCGGTGTCGCCATCGAGATCATGGAGGAGGCCGCCCGGCGCCTCAAAGAGCCGCTCACCATCGAGCTGATGCCGCTGGCCCGAGCCCTCACCCAAACCGCCCATCGCAAGGATGTACTGCTGATACCGCCAGTACGCAGCTCTCAACGGGAGCATCTCTACTACTGGGTTTCCCCCATCCTTGATGAAGAGTTCCTCATTGTCAGCAATCGCCACAAGCATCCCACCCCACTCATGATAAACGCGCTTCCTTCACTCAAGGTGGGCACCTTGCGTCACTCCTTCGGCCAGTATCTGCTCAAGCAGAGGCTGAATCTCGCCAGCCAAACCGTCGCCACCGAAGACCTCAATGCCCTCAAACTGCAACGAGGACGCATCGATGCCTGGGTCGCAGCCTGGAACGTCATCCTCTACAACCAGCAGACGGGCGGATTTTCCATCGATGAGATAGTAAAAGGCGAATCCTTGATGCGTACCCAGTTATTTATCGCGGCCAGCAAGGATTTTCCCTTCACCGAAGGGCGTCGCTGGCAAGCCGTGATTGACGAGATGCGCCATGATGGCACACTGGCGCGGATCATCCGTCAGTACAACTATCAGGTTCCTGAGTAGTCACTCAATCACGGTTGCCAAGGCCGGCCAGAATGGTTATGGTAGCCCCATGAAAATACTCGCTATTTCCTCGCATTTGCTCACACCCTGCTGAGCCCCCGCCTCGCTCCTTCGGCCGCGAGTCGCTTGGGGGCATGGCATTTTCAATCGATTGAACCTGTTGAATCCATTTTTGTAACACTTTGCGTGATGGCCAACCTGCACCCGCCGGTATGGGCCTATCCGCTATTGATAAGGAATATCTTATGAAACAACCTCATCTGGTTATCTCCAGCCTTGATCTGGACCGTATCGAACAACTGCTCGGCAACCACCCGCAGCATCTCGCCCTGCAAGAGGAGCTGGACCGCGCCGAGATCCGCGAACCGGCCGACATGCCGCCGGACGTGGTCACCATGAACAGCAAGGTACGCTTCAAGATGCAGAGCAGCGGCAACGAGTTCTGCCTCACCCTGGTCTACCCGCGCGATGCCAAGGGCGACGAGAGCAACATCTCGGTACTGGCGCCGGTGGGCAGCGCCCTGCTCGGTCTGAAAGTGGGCGACAGCATCGCCTGGCCGGGCCCGGCCGGTCGCACCATCGAGGTCGAAATTCTGGAAGTGGTCTATCAGCCGGAGCGCGCCGGCGAGCTGCACCGCTGAGTCCCACGGGCTGGTCATCCCCTGTTGATCAGCCCGCTTGCTCGCCCTTGCCAGCTGATCCCGATCAAGCTTTGTTCACCTTGCTCCCCGGTTTTTAGCCCCTTTTCCTGCTGCTGCTTGAGCCTGACTCGAGGGGCAGGTATCTTGTTGGCCGCGTCATGGTCATGACGCACCGAATTTCAGGCTGACATCATGATAAAAATTGCCCTTATCGACGATCACCAGATCGTCCGATCCGGTTTTGCCCAACTGCTCAATCTGGAGCCCGACCTGCAGGTGGTCGCCGAATTCGGCTCCGCCAGCGATGCCCTTGCCGGCCTGCCCGGCAGCGGGGCGCGCGTCTGCGTCTGCGACATCTCGATGCCCGACCAATCGGGGCTGGATCTGCTCAAGCAGCTCCCCTCCGGTCTGGCCGTGGTGATGCTCTCGGTGCACGACAGCCCGGCCCTCATCGAGCAGGCACTGCAAACCGGCGCCAAGGGATTTCTCTCCAAACGCTGCAGTCCGGACGAGCTGATCGCCGCGGTGCGTACCGCCGCCCAGGGGGGGTGTTATCTGACGCCGGACATCGCCCAGAAACTGGCCAGCAGCAGCCGGGATCCCCTCACCAATCGGGAGCGGGAGATTGCCCAGTTGCTGGCACAGGGGCTGGAGGTGAAGGCCATTGCCGAGCAGCTTGGACTCTCCCCCAAGACGGTTCACGTCCATCGCGCCAACCTGATGGACAAGCTCAAGGTCAGCAACAACGTCGAGCTGGCCCACCGCATGCTGGATAGCTGGTGATCTCCCGTTTTGCCAGCTATGTCGCCATCGCGCTGGCGGCCTGCTTCATCTTTGCCGCCGGCTGGTTTTGCCTGTGGAGCATCAGCCTGCATCTGGCGGGCGGCCCGGCACTGGCGGTGCTGCTGTTCCCCTTCGGCCTGCGTCTCGGCCTGCTGTTGCAAAGTCCCGGTCGCTACTGGCTGCCGCTGCTGCTCTGTGAAGGGGGGCTGCTCTACTGGATCAATCTGGAGGTTGGGCTGCCCCACTGGCAGTGGTTGCTGACCGGCAGCCTGCTCACCCTGCTCCCCCTGCTGATTGCCCGCCGCCAGCCGGTGCGCAACGACTGGCAGCAACTGCTGTTGCTGCTCGCCACCGTCTCGGTGGCAGCCCTGCTGCAATCCCTGCTCTGGCATCTGGCGGGAGAAGATGGCCTCTCGGCCCTGCTGCTCACCCTCACCGGCGGGCTCACCCTCACCTCCACCTGCATGCTGATCTGGCACTACCTTACCCGCGCCACCTGGGTGCCGCTCGGTCCTGCACTGGTGGATCAGCCGGTAGACTGGCGCTTTCGCCATCTGGTCTGGTATCTGCTGTTATTCGTGCTGAGCCTATGGCTTCAGCTGGGACTGCCCAACTCGCTGGTGCGATTTACCCCGTTTTGTCTGGCCATCCCTATCATCGCCATGGCGTGGCGCTACGGCTGGCAGGGGGCGCTGCTCGCAACCCTGATGAACACCATCGCCCTGCTGGCGAGCCAGGCCTGGCACGATCACCCCCTCGATCTGCTGCTCTCCCTGCTGGCCCAGAGTCTCACCGGCCTGCTGCTGGGCGCCGGGATCCAGCGCCAGCGCGAGCTCAATCAGGCGCTGACCCGCCAGCTTGCCCACAATCGCCAACTCACCGAGCGGTTGCTGGAGACCGAGGAGAGCATCCGCAAGGAGGTGGCGCGCGAGCTGCACGACGACATCGGCCAGACCATCACAGCCATTCGTACCCAGGCCGGTATTGTTCGCCGCCTCGCCCCCGACAATGCGGGTGTGGGCCAGAGCAGCGCCCTGATCGATACCCTCTCCCTTGGCATCTACGACGCGGTGCGCGGTCTGCTCGGTCGCCTGCGCCCGCGCCAGCTCGACGACATGACCCTGGAGCAAGCGGTACGGGCACTGCTCAGAGAGCTGGAGCTGGAGCGCCACGGCATCGTCACCCGGCTGGAGTGGCAGCTGGCGGACAGCGATCTCTCTGATGCCCAGCGGGTCACCCTGTTTCGGGTCTGTCAGGAGGGGCTCAACAACGTGGTCAAGCATGCCAACGCCCACTCGGTGACAATCCGGACGCGGCACGGTGAAGAACAGCTGCAGCTGGTGCTGGAGGATGATGGTCGCGGCTTGCCGCAAAGCCGCGCGGCGCAGGGCTATGGTCTGCTCGGTATTCGCGAGCGGGTGCAGGCGCTGGGAGGCACCTTGCAGCTCTCCTGCGTCCACGGCACCCAGTTGACGGTCAATCTCCCCTGCCGCAAGCGGGAGGAGAGCCATGAGTAACCTCGCCCTTCATCAGGGAGGAGCCCCATGCTGAGCTTTATGAGAAGCGCACCGGCGCAACCGCCGATCCGCGAGCAGGCCGAGATCGACGCCACCTATCGTCACTGGCGGCTGCATCTGCTGCTGACCATGTATCTGGGCTATGCGGTCTTCTACTTCACCCGCAAGAGTTTCAACTTCGCCATGCCGGACATGCTGGCGAGCGACATGCTGGACAAGTCAGACATCGGCATGCTCTGGACCCTGTTCTACATCACCTACGGCTGCTCCAAGTTCTTCTCCGGCATCATCAGTGACCGCGCCAACCCGCGCTACTTTATGGGTGTCGGACTGATGGCCACCGGCGTCATCAATATCCTGTTCGGCCTCTCGTCCGCTCTCTGGATGTTTGCCGCCCTCTGGGTGGCCAACGCCTTCTTTCAGGGCTGGGGTTGGCCACCCTGCTCCAAACTGCTCACCAGCTGGTATTCGCGCAGCGAGCGGGGCGTCTGGTGGTCGGCCTGGAACACAGCCCACAACGCCGGCGGGGCGCTCATCCCCCTTATCGTCAGCACCCTGGCCCTGCAGCATGGCTGGCGCTACGGCATGATAGTGCCCGGCCTTATCGCCATTGCAGCCGGTCTGCTGCTCTGCTGGCGGCTGCGGGATACCCCGGCGGCCATGGGACTGCCGTCGGTGGGCGAGTGGCGCAAGGATGCCATGGAGCTGGCCCAGCAGACCCAGGATGCGGGGCTCTCCCATCGCCAGATCCTGCGCAAATATGTGCTCGGCAACCCCTATATCTGGCTGCTGGCCTGCTGTTACGTGCTGGTCTATGTGGTGCGCACCGCCATCAACGACTGGGGCAACCTCTACATGACCGAGCAGCGCGGCTTCAATCTGATGAGCGCCAACTCGGCCATCTCCATGTTCGAGGTAGGGGGTTTTATCGGCGCCCTGGTGGCGGGCTGGGGATCGGACAAGCTGTTCAACGGCAACCGTGGCCCGATGAACCTCATCTTTGCGGTGGGGATCCTGCTGGCGGTGGGATCGCTCTGGCTGATGCCCTTCTTCAGCTACGTGATGCAGGCGGCCTGCTTCTTCACCATCGGCTTTTTCGTGTTCGGCCCCCAGATGCTGATCGGCATGGCGGCAGCGGAGTGCTCCCACAAAAACTCGGCGGGGGCCGCCACCGGCTTTGTCGGCCTGTTTGCCTACATGGGGGCGGCGCTGTCAGGCTATCCGCTGGCCAAGGTGATGGAGATCTGGCACTGGAACGGCTTCTTCGTGGTGATCTCGGTGGCAGCGGGCGTCTCGGCCCTGTTGCTGCTCCCCTTCCTCAAGGCGCAGGCACCGAGAACAGCTCAAGCTGCGTCAGAGTAATGGACGGCAGCTGACGAGCTATATCCGGCAAACAGAAACAATCAGGGCGCGGATCACCGCGCCCTGATTTTATTCCTGAACCTATTCCTGCATCAGGCAGCCTGACAGACCCGGTTCTTTCCTTCCCGCTTGGCCCGATAGAGAGCGTCATCCGCACGGCTGAACAGGCTGTCAAAGTGCCACTCCCCCTGCCAGTAAGCAATACCCATGCTGACGGTGATATGAATCCCCTCCACCTCGCTGGCCGCAAGCTGAACCAGCAGTGACTGGCAACGGGCGATGGCCTCCTCTGCGGCGACATGGCGAAACAGCAGCACAAACTCCTCACCCCCAAAGCGGCCCGCCAATACCCCCTCCAGCTCGCGCAGTGCCAACCCGACCCGCTCCAGCACCCGATCACCCACCTCATGACCATGCCGATCGTTGATCTGCTTGAAGTCATCCAGATCGAGCACCACCAACGCCCCCTGTTGTGCAGGGCGTCCCCGGGCCAGACGCTCCATAAAACCACGGCGATTGAACAAGCCGGTCAGCGGGTCATGACTGGCCTGATAGCGCAGCTCCAGCGCCCGGTGCTGGTTGCAGAGCAGCAGCACCCCGAAGGTAAGCATGGAGCTACCCACCAGCATGGAGACATAGGGCAACACGTTGAACAACTGACGCTGGAACGGGCTTTCGATCACCTCGCCCCACACGGTAAACATCCGCATCAATGTCATGGCAATCAGCACCAGATTGAGGCCAATCAGCACCCAGACCGCCACCTGATAATCGGGTCGGCCGTGACGCCAGAGCTGCCAGATGATGAGCGTACTGAGCATGAGGAAGGTGGCGCTGCTGATCATCACCCGCACAGCAATCCGGCCATCGATGGCGACCGACCAGGTCATGATGGCGGCAAACAGCAGGATGAATCCCCAGCAGGCAGGCCAGCCTGGCGATTGCCGGAAGAAACAGCGCTGGGCAACCAGCAGCAGCGACACATGAAAAATCAGGAAGACATTGCCAACCCAGGAGCCATAGGGGGTGGGGGTCAGCAGCAAGCTGGCAAATCCAGCCTGACCCAGCATGGCAAACAGACTGGACCACCACCAGACCCCGACACCGGGAATATCGTTGTGGGTAACACGAATGATGGTAAGAGTCAGGAAACCGAGACAATAGCCACACAAGGCCATGATCATCAAGGTAAAAATATCCAGCTTAAGCAGTAGTGAGGCGTCCATACCAAAGCCATGCAGAGAGGGTAACTGAGTATATGAGAAGCGTTTGCCAAGACCCAGTGGGACTTGATGGTTTTCATAATAAAGGCTCTGTCCCAATTACGTGTTGAAAGGCTAATCTTGAAGTAGGCCATCACCTTGAGGTCTACCATCATGGATA
>NZ_JAAKPX010000019.1:0-103036 GCF_049172135.1 Aeromonas sp. 603079
TTGGTGCCCAGAGACGGAATCGAACCGCCGACACGGGGATTTTCAATCCCCTGCTCTACCGACTGAGCTATCTGGGCGTGGGCGCTATTAAACGGATTTTAAGGCGGATGGTCAACGGGAAATTTCACTTTTTGTCTCGTTCGTCTCTTTTTTGCGCAGCATCGTCCATTTCTGCCACTTCCTCGGCACAGGCCGCACGTTTTCGCCCCCAGACTCTGGGTTCTTCCCCCTTGAGCAGGCGGGAGATGTTCTCGTGATGGCGGAGCAGGATAAGGCAGGAGAGCAGCGAGACTGGCAGGGTATATTCGGGTTTGAGCAGGTAGGTAAAGAGCGGCGTCAGCAGCACGGTAATGATGGAGGCCAGCGAGGAGTAGCCGCTCACCAGCAGCACCAGCAGCCAGGTGCCAATCACGGCGCCCCCCATGGTAAAGCCGATGGGCAGCATGGTACCGAGCGCCGTCGCCACCCCCTTGCCGCCACGAAAATGAAAGAAGAGGGGGTACATATGGCCGAGACAGGCGGCGACCCCGATAAAGCCGAGGTAGACGGGTTTGATCTGCAGATACCAGGCGAGATAGACGGGAACCGTCCCTTTGAGCACATCGAGCAGCAACACCACCAGTGCCGCCATCCGGCCGCCGAGGCGCAGCACATTGGTAGCCCCCGGATTGTGGGAGCCGTGGTCACGGGGATCCGGCAGACCCGTGATGCGGGAAACCAGCACTGCACTGGATAGAGAACCACCCAGGTAGGCCAGAATAATCATCAAAATCGTCAGGGCCGTCATCTTGGTCGTTTTTACCACGATATGAATGGGGTATGATGCGGGCCACATACGCTGGCATGGGCCCATGCCCACCCAGAGCGCCTCGGCAAGCCTGTTGCCCGGCCAGCATCCCTGCGCTGTCATCACAGCCCATCAAGAGTAAAGAAGAAGTACAGTCATGGACAAGGTGTTTATTCGCGGACTCGAAGTTTTGACCACCATAGGTGTATATGAGTGGGAGAAGGGCATTCGCCAAAAGCTCCGTTTTGACCTCGAGATGGGGTTCGACAACCGCCCCGCGGCAGCAACCGACGACATCAATCTGGCACTGGATTATGCCGACCTCTCCAACAAGATTTGCGAGCATGTCACCGGCAAAGTCGTTGAGCTGGTCGAGACCATGGCCGAGCAGGTTGCCATGCTGGTGCTCGCCGACGAGCGGGTACAGTGGGTCAAGGTGACCCTCACCAAGCCGGGCGCCGTGCCCAATGCCGCCGGGGTCGGCGTCGAGATCCTGCGCCATCGCACACCAACTGCGAGCAGCAACTGATGACCACCATCTATATCAGCCTCGGCTCCAACATCGAGCGAGAGCGCCATATTCGCGCCGGGCTCGATGCCCTGCACGCCGAGTTTGGCGAGCTGCGGGTCTCCCGGGTATTCGAGAGCGAGGCGGTCGGCTTCAACGGCCGCCCCTTCTACAACCTGGTGGCGGCTGCCGAGACCGATCTGCCGCTGACCACCGTCTGCCAGCGACTGCGGGCCATGGAGTTCGCCCACGGCCGCGAGCCGGATGCCAAGAAGTTCGCCCCGCGCACCCTGGATCTCGATCTGCTGCTCTATGGCGATCTGGTCTGCGACACCCCGCTGGTGCTGCCGCGCGGTGAAGTGCTCACCAACGCCTTCGTGCTCTGGCCACTGGCCGAGCTGGCCCCCAAACTGCGCCACCCCGTCGATGGCCGCACCATGGGCGAGCTGTGGCAAGCCTATGACAAGGCCTCCCAGCAGCTGTGCCCTATTCCCTTTCACTGGGAAGCGTGCGAATTGCAGCATCACTGATCCGCAAGGGCGCCTCACGGCGCCCTTGTTGTTTGCACAGACAGGGTTGCTTATCACGGATAAGAAAGTGTCATTGGGCCTGACCCTGCGAGGCTGGCAGGATAGCGCCCACTACAGGAGAACCCCATGCCACTCGATACCATTCACCACTTTAACTGCCAGCTGCTGGCCGAACTGCCCCACCAGCGCTATGAGCATGAACCTATTCTCGACTACGCCACCGATGAAAAGGTCAAGGCCCGCCTCGGCTGGCAGGCTGAGTTCAGCAAGACCCTGTTTCTCAAGTTCAAGGATGGCCGCTTCGCCCTGCTGCTGACCCACAGGGACGGACGGCTCGACAACAAGGCGGTCAAGGCCGCACTCGGTGCCAAGCCCTCCATCTGCACCGCCGAAGAGATGCAGGCGGAGATTGGCTGCCTGCCGGGAGCGGTCTGCCCCTTCCTGCCCCGCGCCGATATTCCGCTACTGGTGGATCCGCAACTACTCAACCACACCGCCTTCACCTGGACTCCGGGCCACCCGGAGCAGACCTTTCTGCTGGCGACCGAGCATCTGGCCGAAGTGCTGGCGCAGCTCCCCTGCCAAGTCAGCTATCTGCCCGCCCCGACGGCGTAGCCCCATCGCGCGCCAGCTGGGCAAAGATCAGCGCCGCCAGCATGGAGAGCAACCCGACACAGAGGTAGGTAAGATGGAACCCGGCCAGCCACTGGCCCTCGGCCACTAAGGTGCCCGCTGAGGTACCCGCCGAGAAGAGCCCGAGCAGGCTGGCGGCAATCGCCACCCCCAAGCTCATGGAGAGCTGCATCACCACCGAGAGCAGACCGTTGCCACTGCTGGCCAGGGTCGGGCTGAGATCTTGCAGCGTGAGAGTATTCATGGCGGAGAACTGCAGCGAGTTGATGGCGCCGAAGATCGCCAGCCAGCCCAGCAAGACCCCGTAGGGGAGCTGGTTGTCGATAAAGTAGAAGCTGGCGATCATCGCCCCCAGCAACAGGGTGTTGCCGATCAGGATGCGGCGATAGCCCACCTTCGGAATCAGCTTGTTAACCAGCGTCTTGGTCAGCATGGCGCCAATCACGGTGGGGATCATGGTCATCCCCGCCTTGCTCGGGGAGAAGCCGAGCCCCAGCTGCAGAAACAGCGGGGTGAGGAAAGGCATGGCGCCGCTGCCGAGGCGGGCAAACAGGTTGCCCCAGATGCCGATGGCAAAGGTGGCGGTCTTGAACAGGCTCAGGCTAAAGAGCGGCTGCGGTGCATTGGCGGCATAGAGCCAGTAGCTCGCCATCGCCGCCAAGCCGAAGATCAGTGCAAACAGCGCCCAACCGGTGGAGATGCTGTGCTCCCCCAGCCCCTGCAAGCCGACCGACACCAGCACCATGCCGACGCTGAACATCACAAAGCCCTGCCAATCGAACCGGGCGGTCTGCTGCCGCAGCTCCGGCATAAAGTGCCAGCTGGCGATAAAGCCGAGCAACCCCACCGGCAGGTTGATGAGAAACACCCAGTGCCAGCTCGCCACTTCCACCAGCCAGCCACCGAGCGCCGGCCCCATCAGCGGGCCGAGCAGCCCCGGGATGGTGACAAACGACATCACCCGCAGCAGCTCGTGCTTGTCATAGACCCGCAGCACCGCCAACCGTCCCACCGGCATCAGCAGCGCACCGCCAATCCCCTGAAGTACCCGGGCGGCCACCAGCATGGAGAGCGAATTGGAGGCGGCGCAGGCGAGCGAGCCGAGGGTAAAGAGCGAGATGGCGGCCAGATAGATACGGCGGGTGCCGAATCTGTCAGCCAGCCAGCCGGAGGCCGGGATCAGCAGCGCCACCGTCAACATGTAGGCGATGATCACCGACTGCATCTGCAGCGGGCTCTCTCCCAAGGTCTCGGCCATGCTGGGCAGGGCGGTGTTGAGAATGGTGCCATCCAGCGCCTGCATAAAGAAACCGACCGCCGCCAGCAGGGGCAGCCACTTGCGCTGGGCATCTGTCACTGTGTGGCTCATTGCCACCTCCATTATTTTTGCGGGGGAGCGGCGGCGGTCAGGAAGAGATCGACACAACTCAGGGTCCAGGCATCCTGCTCGGCAGCGCTCTGGGTCAACGGCAGACCCAGCTCACGGAGCATGCGCTCCTTGCCCTGCCACATCAGCAACAGCTGCAAGGCAGCCTGTTCGCTGTCTTGATGGCACAGCAGGCCTTGCTGCTTTTGCTGCTCCAGCCAGTTGGACAGCATATTGGTCACATAGAGCGGGCCCGCCTCGAAAAAAAGGGTGGCCAGCTGGGCATCGTTGCAGCTGATGCAGGTGCGAAAGATATTGATGGCATCATCGCTCAGGATCAACTTGCGAAAGCTGCGACCAAAGGCAATCAGGCTCTCCCGCACATTGTTGCCACGCAGCAACACCTCCGGCATCAGCTCGCTGCTGACGCACTTGCTGCCCACCGCTTCGGCAAACAACGACTCCTTGTTGGCAAAATGGCTGTAGACCGTCTGCTTGGAGACGCCCGCTTCACTGGCCACCATGTCCATGCTGACCAGATGCAGACCGTGCTGACAGAAGAGCCGCCCGGCAGCATCAAGGATCGCAGCCCGCTTCTGCTGACTACGGGGTGAAATGTTCATTTTTCCTCCACAATCAAACTGGACAGTCTAGTTTCGAAAAACTAGACTCACCGGTGTGATTTGATGTTATGTCAACCAGAGGATGATGTCATGACACTTTGCTTAATCCTGCTGGCGCTGTTACTGAGTGGCTGCAGCCCGGTCACAGAGTCAGAAGAAACACCCGCCCTGACCCGGGTGATCGCCCAGCCGCTGCAAGCCAGCGATCACTACCCGGTGCTGCACCGCTTCAATGGCCGGGTGATCGCTCCCGAGCACAGCCAGATAGGTTTCGAGCTGGCAGGGCGGATCGCTACCCTGCACAAGGGACGCGGAGAGCCGGTCGCGGCTGGCGAACTGCTGGCCACACTGGATACCCGGCTGCTGGCAGTGGAAGCCAAAGAGCTGGCTGCCCGGGCCGCCCAGAACGAGGCCGAGCTGACCCTTGCCCGACAGACGCTCGACCGGCTCACCGCCCTGCGCCAGCAGCAGTTCAGCTCCCGTCAGGCGCTGGATGAACAGCAAGGCAAAGTCCGCATGCTGGAGGCAAGTGCCAACCAGCTGGCCGCCGCCCTCGAAGCCAACCGGGTCAAACAGGAGAAATCACAGCTGCGCGCCCCCTTCAACGGGATCGTAGTCAGCCGCGAGCAGGCATTGGGGGCCGTGGTGGCCGCAGGCCAGCCTCTCTTCTCCCTGACCCGCAGCGGCCAGTGGGAGGCCGATATCGGCGTGCCGGTGAAACAGGCCGAGTCCCTGATCGTCGGCCAAAACTACCCCCTGCAAAGCGGTGCGCAATCACTGGAGGGGCGCCTGCTTAATCTGGGGGTACAAGTGGACGGGCAGACCCACACCCGCACCGCCCGCTTCCAGCTGACCCGGGGCGGCGAACAACTGGCAGAAGGGCAACTGATCACCCTGTTGCATCAGACCCGCGAGCCCACCCGCGCTTACGAGGTGCCGCTCACCGCACTGACCCAGGGATTGCGCGGCAGCTGGACCCTCTATCTGCTCAACGACGAAACGCCACCCCGGGTGGTCAGTCGGGACGTCACTCTGCTGCAGCAAGATGGCGAGCGGGCCTGGATCAGTGGTGCCCTGAACGGACAGGAACAGCTGGTGACCGATGGCCTGCATAAACTGGTACCGGGCCAGCAGGTCACCCGGACAACCAGCGTGGAGCATCAGGCAGGCCATCCGGAGCCACAGTCATGATCCGCCCGTTTATCGAGAATGGCCGCCTGCTGCTGTTGACGGTCGCGCTGCTGCTGACGGCCGCCCTTGCGGCATTGCAGACTCTGCCCAGAACCGAAGATCCCCAGCTCACCAGCCGTTTTGCCAGCGTGGTTACCCACTTCCCCGGGGCCAGCGCCGAGCGGGTGGAGGCGCTGGTGAGCGAGCCCATCGAGAACCGGCTGCGGGCCCAGAGCGAGATCAAGCTGATCGAGTCGAGCTCTCGCCCCGGTCTCTCCATCATCAATCTGGAGCTCAAGGATGAGGTCAGCGATGTCGAGCCTGTCTGGTCCAGAGTCCGTGACCGGCTGGCAGATCTCGCCGCCGGACTGCCAGCCGGCGCCAGTGCCCCCAAGCTGGATGACGAGAAGGGCTACCCCTTCACCCGGCTGGTCAATGTGGTCTGGCGCGGGCCGGGCCAGCCGCAGCTGGATCGCCTCGCCCGCTACAGCGCCGAGCTGGAACGCCGGGCTCGCCAGCTGCCGGGTACCGAATACGTCGAGCGGGTCGGGGCACCGCAGGAGGAGATCGAGGTACGGTTCGATCCCCTCGCCCTCAGTGCCAGCGGCATGAGTGGCGAACAGCTTGCCCAGACGCTGAGTGGTGCCGATGCCAAAGTGGCCGCCGGGGAGTTGCAGGGCAGCCACAATCGCTTTCAGGTAGAGATCCGCGGTGCCCTCGATACCCTGGAGCGGATCCGCCAGATCCCGCTGCGTACTGGCGAGCAGGGCCAGACCCTGCGCCTTGGCGATCTGGCCGAGGTAAGACGAACCCTGCACCAGCCGGAGAGCCAGCTGGCCTTTGCCAATGGTGAGCGGGCCGTGGTGGTCGGCCTACGGATGGCACAGGATCACCGCATCGACCTCTGGTCGGCCAGGGTCGATACCATGCTGGCCCAGCTGCAACAGGACTTGCCGGATAATATCGGCCTCGTCACCAGCTTCGATCAGCAGCGTTATACCGATCAGCGGCTCGACACCCTGCTCATCAACATTGTGCAGGGCTTCCTCATCATAGTGGCCGTGCTGCTGGTGACCTTGGGGGTCAAGGCTGCCATTATCGTGGCCCTGTCGCTGCCGCTTACCGTGGCGTTCTCATTCGCCTGCATGAACCTGATCAATCTGCCCATTCACCAGATGTCGGTCACTGGGCTGGTGGTGGCGCTCGGGATCATGGTGGACAACGCCATCGTCATGGCGGATCGGGTGCAGTATCAGCGCCGCCACGGCATGGCCATGAGTGCCGCCGCACTGGAAGCCATCGGCCACCTCTGGCTGCCACTGCTGGGCTCCACCCTCACCACCATGCTCGCCTTTATGCCGATCATTCTGATGCCGGGCCCGGCGGGCGAGTTTGTCGGCGGCATCGCCTGGGCGGTGATCTGTTCGCTGCTGGGATCCTACCTCATCGCCCACACCCTGGTGGCTGGCCTCGCAGCCCGCTGGATTGGCAGTGACCAGGGGGGACGCTGGTATCAGGATGGCTTGCACCTGCCCCGGGTGAGTGCCCGTTTCCAGCAGAGCATCGCCATGGCGCTGGCTCACCCCTGGCGAACCCTGCTGTTGGTCAGTCTGCTGCCCCTGCTCGGTTTCTGGGTGGCGGGCCGCCTCACCGAACAGTTCTTTCCCCCTGCCGACCGGGACATGATCCACATCGAGGCCAGCCTCTCCCCACAGGCGAGCCTGACGCGCACCCGCGAGCTGGCACTGGGGATCTCCGCCGAGCTGGCCAGCCTCCCCGAGCTGGTTCGTCAGGATTGGGTGGTGGGCGACAACGCCCCCAGCTTCTACTACAACCTGGTGCCCAGAAAACAGGGGCGGGCCGATTACGCTCAGGGGATGATCACCCTGCAGGATGCCGATGCCGCCGAGCGGCTCATTCCACAACTGCAGCAGCGGCTCGATGCAACATTTCCCGAAGCGCAGATCCTGGTGCGCAAGCTGGAGCAGGGGCCGCCTTTCAATGCCCCGGTCGAGCTGCGGCTGTTTGGCCCCGACCTTGAACAACTACACCGTCTGGGAGAGGAGCTGCGCAGTCTGCTCGCCAATACCCCGGCAGTGGTGCAGACCCGCGCCACCTTGCAGGCAGGGGCCCCCAAACTCTGGTTGCAGGTCGATGAGGAGGCCGCCCGACTGGCAGGCATGAGCCTGACCGATGTGGCCTCCCGGCTGGCTGGAGCACTGGATGGCAGGTTGGGCGGCACTGTGCTGGAAGGCACCGAGTCAATTCCGGTTCGGGTGCGACTGGCCGAGCCCTTGCGTCAGGATCCGGATGCGCTGCTCAATGTGCCGCTATCGCTCACCGGCACCGGCCAGCAAGGGGCTGCCAATCTCACCTTGCGGGCACTTGCCACTCCCGAGCTGCTGCCAAGCTGGGGGGAGATCAGCCGTCGGGATGGTGAGCGGGTCAATGTGCTGGAGGCCTATCTGGCGGTCGGCGTACTGCCGCAAACCGTGCTGGAGCAGGTCAAAGAGAGGCTGGCCGCCAAGGCGCTGGCGTTGCCGCAGGGTTATCGACTGGAGTTTGGTGGGGAAGCCGCCAAGCGGGATGAATCGGTGGGCAATCTGATGGCGCACGTCAGCCTGGTCGCCGTGCTGCTGGTGGCCGTGCTGGTGCTCAGCTTCAACTCGTTCCGGCTGGCAGGCATCGTCACCCTGGTGGCGATCCAGTCGGCTGGGCTCGGGCTGCTGTGGGTCTGGCTACTGGGGTACCCCTTCGGGTTTACGGTGATCATCGCCCTGCTGGGACTGATGGGGCTGGCCATCAACGCCGCCATCGTCATTCTGGCCGAGCTGAAGGCAGACCCGCTGGCACAACAGGGCAATCTGCCGCAGATCCGCGATCTGGTGGCCGGTTGCAGCCGCCACATCGTCTCGACCACCATCACCACGGTGGGCGGCTTCATCCCGCTATTGCTGGGGGGCGGCGGCTTCTGGCCCCCCTTTGCCATCGCCATCGCCGGTGGCACAGCGCTGGCGACCCTGCTCTCGTTCTACTTTGTGCCGGTGGCGTTTGTGCTGTTCAACCGCCGCCGTCCTGACCCGGTACAGGAGAGCTGCAACGCGCAAGATCAGTTGTCGGGCTGACCCAGCATGGCTTTGAGACGCTCTTCCAGGGTGGGCTCGGGGGCCTTGAGGGTCGCCATAAAGAGCTGCTCGATACCGGCCTTGTCCTGACTTTTCACGATAAACACCAGTCGGGACTGGGCCTTGCCCTCCGGCCAGTCGCCCAGCGCCTGCAGCGGATAGAGCTGGCCGTGGACGCCGTGGATCACCACCGGCTGGCTCTCCCCTTCCAGCTGCAAGATCCCCTTGAGGCGCAGCAGGGCATCGCCGTATTGGGCCTGCACCGCATCGATTGCGGCCAGCAAACGAGAGGGTTTGAGCGGCTCGCCGATGCGCAGGGAGAAACTCTCGATGTTGCCGTGCTCGAAGTGGGTGGACGCAGCTGTGCCCACCTTGGCGGCGAACGGTTGCATCTTCGGCTGCATGGGTGACGCCAGCCCCTGCCTGGGGGATTCGGTGCGCAGCCAGGCCAGCAGCTGGCGTACATCGCGCCCCGCCGCTTCGTTGTAGGCGCCGAGCTTCTCCAGCACCTTGGGCGACAGCTCGCCATTGGTCACCCGCTCGATCGGGGCCGCCGGATTGAGGGCCGCCAGCTGGGCTTCGACCCGTGCCAGCTGTTCGCCATCCACCAGATCCCCCTTGCTCACCACCAGCAGATCCGCCAGCGCCACCTGTTTCACCGCTTCATATTGAGCCGCCAACTGCTGCTCGATATGGCCGGCATCCACCACGGTGACGGTGCCATCGAAGCGGTAGCGCTGGGCGATAAAGCCCTCTTCGCGCAGGGTAAATAGCACGGGGGCCGGATCTGCCAGACCAGTGGTCTCGATAATCAGCCGCTTGAACGGTTTGATCTTGCGCTGGATGGCCTTCATAAAGAGCCCCTGCAACGCCTCCACCAAAGAGCCCTGCACCGAGCAGCAGATGCAGCCGGAGTCGAGCAGCATCACCTGCTCATCCACCTGTTGCACCAGATGGTGATCCAGCCCCACCGAGCCGAACTCGTTGATCAGCACGGCGCACTCACCGAGCTCCGGCTGCTTGACCCAGTGGTTGAGCAAGGTGGTCTTGCCGCTACCGAGAAAGCCGGTCAGCAGGGTCACTGGGATACGGGTATCTTGCATATCGGTCATATCAGATCCTTACCGGTTGGCAAACAGGTCGCTGAGCCAGCGGTTTTCAAAGCGGCCGTGGGGGTCGAGCTCGGCTTTCAACGCCACGAAGTCGTTCCAACGCGGCAGCAGGGCCGGGAAGTCGTAGAGATCCATCGCCAGATGCTTGCCGAAGTGGGGGATGCCGCCAAGGGGCGCCAGAAGTTGCTGCAGCTCGCGCATCTGCTCCATGGAGCCGTTGACGAAGGTGCCGTCCGCCGCCAGATAGACCAGAAAACCGATCCAGCAGACCGGCTGGCCGTAAGCGGCGCTGAGCCAAGCCTCGGAAGGGCCGGTACAACGCAGGATAAAGGGATAGTGCAGCACGCCCGGATTGGCCTCCTGCCACGCCTGCAGGGTCTCCAGCGCCTCGTTCATCCGATGCAGCGGTACCGCCACCTCGCAGTTGATCTGGGGGGCCGGGATCCCCTTGCAGAGGATCTGGTAGACGTTGCCCACCAGATCGGAGGCATCCTTGAAACGACGCACCGTCTCGAAGTGCTCGCCAGCCAGCGCCTCATCCTTGGTGTCTTTGGCCATCTTCTGCATGGTGGCGTCGATAGTGGCATTAAGAGCAGCGTTCATGCGGGCGTCGATATCGCCATCCAGCAGCAGCGGCTCGCTGCCACCGGCGCGATAGCGGGCAACCTCCTCATCAGAGGCGGGATCCACCAGCCAGATGTGGCTCTCACCGGTCCAGGCAAACCACCAGCTCTTCACAAAGCCGTGCTCGCGGTTGAGCCGCTCGTTGTGCTCCAGGAGGAAGGGGTAATCGGTGGTGAACTTGGTGCAGCGCATGATGCGGTTGGGCACGGTACGCAGGGTGACGTCTAGCAGGATGCCGAGCATCCCCATCCCCATCACGAAGGCGCCGAAGCGCGGATCGGTGCGATCCACCCGGATGATGTCGCCATTGGCCAGCATCACGGTCAGGGCCTCCACCGCATCGCAGAGGGCAGACTGGTGCAGCCCCTGACCGTGGGTGCCGGTGCTGAGGGCGCCGCCCAGGGTCTGGATGCCGATAACGCCCGGGGATGCGGGCAGCATCCGCTCCATGGCGATCAGCTCGGCATAGACGGTATCGAGCGGCGTACCCGCCTGATAGGTCACGGTATCGGCCGTTTTCGCCAGCTGGCCGCGCAGGTGGTGCAAGTCCACCAGCAGTGCCTGACTGCCCTCGGCATAGACGCTGTGGATGGGTTCGAAGGAGAGGCCGGAGCCGATAAGGCGCAGCTTGCGCTCGGGGTGTTCCCGCAGCAACATTTGCAACTCGTCGCGGGTTTTCGGGCGCCACAGCTGATCCAGCGCCCCGAGGGGATTGGTTCTCGACCAGTTGAACAGCACCTCCCGATTACCGATCGCCTTGATGCTGTGAAATGCCTGGAACTGAACCGTCATACCGCGCCTCATCTTTTACTGACGTCAAAATGAGCGCTGATTCTACCGAAAAGCGAGCCGCAAGGCATGAAAAACAAGCCCCTGCAGTCGAGGGGGGATAGGGAGAGAGCACTCCCCTACCCTGCCAGAGGGGGGCGTGGCCGCCCGTCTGTCACCGATAGATCAGGTCGCGTTCGGGATGCCTCGCACCCCATCTGGCTGGCGGGTTTGTGCCTCTTCCGGCAGCAGCTCCTCGCAAAACTGGCGCAGCGGCATGGGGCGGGCAAACAGGTATCCCTGCAGATAGTCGACCCCTTTGGCCCTGAGGTAGTCAGCCTGACGCTCGCTCTCCACCCCTTCCGCCACCAGCGCCAGACCGAGCCGGGTCGCCAGATCGATCACGTTATCCACGATATGTTCCGAGAGCGACTCGGTACCGATGCGGGCGATAAAGGATTTGTCGATCTTGAGGTAATCCACATGGAACTGCTGCAGGTAAGCCAGGCTGGAGTGGCCGGTACCAAAGTCGTCGATGGCGAGTTTGACCCCCATCTCGTCCAGCTGGCGGAACAGGGAGAGGGTCTGGGGATCTGACATCAACAGCTCCCGCTCGGTCAGCTCCAGCACCAGTACCACCTTGCCGGGGAGGAAGTGACCGAGAAAGGCGCGGCACTCGGCCAGCAGGGCAAAATCGTGACAATGGGCGGCGCTGATGTTGAAGCTGATATGAAACCCGTCGGGCAACTGCTCCTGAGAGCGGTTCAACCTTGTCGCCACCTGTTTCATGATATGGGTGGTCATGGGAACGATCAGTCCCGACTCCTCCGCTTGGGGAATAAAGAGATCGGGCCGGATCACCCCTTCATTGACATGTTCCCAGCGCATCAGCACCTCGGCGCCCATCATCTTGCCGTCGTGGCTGGCAATCAGCGGCTGCAGATAGGGAACAAACTCCCTGGCCCGCAGGGCACGTCGCAACTCATCTGTTGGCGAGCCGGGCCGCCCCAGCACCCACCACACCAGCCAGGCCAGCAAAAGCGAGGAAACCGCCAGCCACGACAGCGCCACATGCCGCGCGGCCCACAGCGACTTCCAGTAGACCGGCATGGCATAACCGGCATGGATGGTGAAAGGATAATGGGATGATGTGAGGGCCTGGCTGATCCCGCGATGGAGGGTGGGCGCCTCGCTCAGATAGCGGCCAGACTCATTGAGCCAGGCCGATCCCACCTGCAGATAGAGCGCACTGGATTTTCCGCTCATGGAGAGCATGAAGCTGAGCTGGGTACTGTCGATGGCGCTCAAGGCGGCATCCTTCCCCTGTTCGGTGCGCACCACCAGCAGCGGGTGATTTTGCCGCACCCGGTTGCCACTCATCAGCAGCAGCTTGCGGCCAGTGTAAATGGAGCCGTCATCGGCATCATTGGCCTCACCAAACAGCGAAGTGCAATTGATGATGCCGTTTCGCACCAGATTGACCGAACGCAGGAAAGGCTCGATGGCGACCTTCTTGCGCAGCACCAGCAGGTTGTCGCGACAGGGAGCATTCACCAAGGGCAGCACGGAGCGATTGGCCTGCTCCGCATGATCCAGCATCGACTCCATCAGGGTTCTGGCCTTGTGGGCCGAGGCGCTGGATTCCGCTTTCAGCTCCTGCACATAATTGCTGTGGATGAGCCAAGCTCCCACCAGCAGCGGCAGGGTAAAGACCAGCAAGGCACCGCCGAAGCGTAACCCGGTTCGGGAGAGATCGATCCTGAACAGAAACATAAAGAACCACGCCGCAATTCGTCGGGCCAGCCCGCACAAGCCAAAGAAAAAAGAAGTTAACTCACACCGATAGCAAAGCACTATTTTCGCGACCGGTCATAACCAGACAACATAACGTAAAGCGTGTATAAAACGAACTATAAGGTTTACTCAGGAATGAACGCTGCAGCAAAAGGCCCCGAACGGTTCAAACTCATCTGACGCATCTTCTGCTCTTGCAATCCATTTCCCAACCGTCCCGCAGCAAAGGTTAACTACTTGCCGGAAAGGTTCACTCTGCCAGTTGGAAATAACCTAGAAAAACCTTCCTGAATAGCATTGGTGATCTAATTCACACTACTGAATAACCGTCATAATAATCCAGTAAATGCAACATAATTAATCTACTCGTTCAATCAACATACTCTTAATATCAACTCACCAAAACAAAGAACATCAAATGATGATATTTGCCAACCATTAAACTCACCTGTAGATATTGGAATCCTATCCATAACCACATCAACCGTTGCCAAATATTGGCGAAGAAAGATATTGCACAATCATAAATGATATAACCTTGCCAAGGAGTCAGGTCATGAAAAGTAAACTAACGCCACTGGTCATAGCTCTCACCATAGCACTATCTGGCTGTGATAGTGATTCGACCACCATTTCTGACAACGTTCGTCCGACACCTGATAAATCGCTCATCCGGTATATAAACCCATTGATCGGCACCGGTGCAGATGGCCATACCTTTCCAGGAGCCGTCTACCCGGGTGGGCTGGTGCAGCTCTCCCCTGATACAGAGATGGAGGGGTGGGGCTCTGCGGCAGGTTATTTTGACCATGGCAAGCGATCAGATATTCCAGTTTATGGCTTCTCTCACACCCATTTGTCAGGCACTGGCATTACTGATCTTGGTGATATTCTAGTTTTGCCGTTTACCGATAAAAACGACACTACTTACAACACATTTGACAAATCCAATGAACAAGCAGAGGCGGGCTACTACTCCGTCATTCTTAACAATGGAAAAATCAAGGCAGAGTTAACAACGTCAGCCCGGGTTGGATATCACAAATATACCTTCACCAAAGGCAGCACCCCTGCAATTAAAATCGACCTTGATCATACCCTGAATAAGAGCTGGGGTAATCGTACCACTATTGGTGATATCGAGTTTGTCGATGAATACACCATTCGCGGCAAGCGCAGTTCGGATGGCTGGGCCAATAACCAGCACATCTATTTCTACGCAAAATTCAGCCAGCCAGTGGTCAAAGCCAGCATCGTTGTCGATGGCGTAACAACCGAAACGACCTTGACACAGGATGCATTCAGGGGAACTAAAACCATCGCATATCTGACTTTCAGCCCCAGTGAACAACCACTCGAGCTGAAGGTCGGGATCTCCCCCACCGGGGTTGAAGGGGCACAGAAAAATCTGGAAACCGAGGTGCCGGGTTGGGGTTTCGAGGAGCAGGTAGCCAGCAACCAGCAGGCTTGGCATGGCGAGCTGGAAAAAGTGAAAGTGAGGGGGGGCACTCAGACTCAAAAAGAGATCTTCTACACCGCCATGTATCACTCTCAAATTGCACCGATGATCTTCCAGGATGTGGATGGCAAGTACCGCGCCATGCGCACTCAGGAGATCAAGGATGCCGGGGCCATCCCCAACTACTCCGTCTACTCCATGTGGGACACCTTCCGGGCCCAGCATCCGCTGCAGACCATCATCAATCCCCGCAAAGCAGAGGAGTATGTCAACGACCTGATCCGCAAGTACAAAGATGGCGGCATTCTGCCCAAGTGGGAGCTGCACGGTCACTACACAGGCACCATGATAGGCTTTCCTGCTATCTCCATCATCGCGGATGCCATGGCCAAGGGCCTGAATGTGGATCCCCAGGAGGCGTTGGAGGCTGCCGAATTTACCGCTCGCTATCACAAAAAGGAGGAGTTCCCCGACTGGACCGAAGACCAAAACATCGGCGCAGCCAGCATTGCCCAGCTCGAGGTTTATGAGCAGAACGGCTATGTACACTGGGGATATTGGAACTCCGCCTCCTACACTCTGGAGTTTGCCTATGGTGACTGGGCTCTCTCGGAAATCGCTCGTATGGCGGGCAACAACAAGGTTCAGCAGGAGTTTCTCAAACGCTCGGACAACTACCTGTACCACTGGGATGCCAAGACTGGTTTCTTCCGCCCCAAAAACCACCCTGACAGCTGGAACCCGCACCGCCCGGCAAGTCAATTCAATCAGCCAGTCGATGAAAAATCACCTGACTGCAAGCTGGAAATGGTCAACAAGCCGGATGGTACCAGCGTAGAGATGCGCGTCTGTCCGCTATTGCCGTTTGATCCCTACTATGTGGACGAGTTCGCCTACACCGAGGGCAACAGCTGGCAATGGAAATTCCAGCCACTGCATGCCTTCCAGTGGCTCAAACAGGAAGTGGGTGGAGAAAAGGGTCTGCGCGAGGATCTCGATGAACTATTCAATGCCCGCTCATCAAACACCGGGGAGGTCTTGCCTGATCTGACTGGCTATATCGGCCAGTACATGCATGGCAATGAACCATCCCACCATATCCCCTACCTCTACAACATGACCGATGAACCGTGGAAAACTCAGGAGTATCTCGATCGGATCATGAACGAGTTCTATACCACCAAGCCAACGGGCCTGATCGGCAACGAAGACGTGGGGCAGATGTCAGCCTGGTACATCATGTCGGCCATGGGGTTCTATCAGGTGACCCCTGCCTCCCTGCACTACAGCATCGGCCGCCCACTGTTCGATGAGGTGACGATCGCGGTGAAGGACGGGACCTTCAGGATCACCGCCGACAACAACAGCCCTCACAACAAGTACGTGAAGTCTGTCACCATCAACGACAAGCCGCTATCGGGGGATCTGACCTTCGAGCACAGCGAGATCAGGGCCGGAGGGGAACTTCACTTCGTTATGACTGGTGACAAGAGAGAGGCGATGACCCGACTCTAACCGTCCGTATGAATGCAAGATCCCCATAAATGAAAAATGCCGCGTAGCTACGCGGCATTTTTATTGGCCTACACAGAGCCCCTGAAAGGGCTCTCTCTGCCATTCACTCAGACAGCTTGTTGCAGGATCACCGCATCGGCCTTCTTGGTGTAGGAGGCGATCTCGTTGAAGTTGAGGTAGCGGTAAGTATCTGCCGCAGTGGCATCGAGCGCCTTGGCGTACTGCAGGTACTCCGCCACGGTCGGGATCTTGCCGAGGATGGCGGCAACGGCGGCCAGCTCTGCTGAGGCCAGATAGACGTTGGCACCTTTACCCAGACGGTTCGGGAAGTTACGGGTGGAGGTAGAAACCACGGAGGCCCCTTCCGCTACCCGCGCCTGGTTGCCCATGCAGAGGGAGCAGCCCGGGATCTCGATGCGGGCACCGACGCGACCAAAGATGCCGTAGTAGCCCTCTTCGGTCAGCTGATCCTTGTCCATCTTGGTGGGCGGTGCGATCCACATACGGGTCGGCAGCTCGCCCTGATACTTCTCGAGCAGTTTGCCGGCGGCACGGAAGTGACCGATGTTGGTCATACAGGAACCGATGAACACCTCGTCGATCTTGTCGCCAGCCACGTCGCTCAGCAGACGGGCATCGTCCGGATCGTTCGGCGCACACAGGATCGGCTCCTTGATGGTGGCCAGATCGATCTCGATGATTTCGGCGTACTCGGCATCCTTGTCCGCTTCCATCAGGGTCGGGTTGGCCAGCCACTCTTCCATCCCCTTGATGCGACGGGTGATGGTGCGCACGTCACCGTAGCCTTCGGAGAGCATCCATTTCAGCATCACGATGTTGGACTTCAGATACTCGATAATCGGCTCTTTATCCAGCTTGATGGTGCAACCGGCAGCGGAGCGCTCGGCGCTGGCGTCCGCCAGTTCGAATGCCTGTTCCACTTTCAGGGTCGGCAGACCTTCGATCTCGAGGATGCGACCGGAGAAGATGTTCTTCTTGCCCGCTTTCTCGACGGTCAGCAGCCCTTTCTGGATGGCGGCGTAGGGGATGGCATGGACCAGATCACGCAGGGTGATGCCCGGCTGCAGCTCGCCCTTGAAGCGCACCAGCACGGATTCCGGCATGTCCAGCGGCATCACGCCGGTAGCGGCGGCGAAAGCCACCAGACCGGAGCCCGCCGGGAAGGAGATGCCGATGGGGAAACGGGTGTGGGAGTCACCACCGGTACCCACGGTATCCGGCAGCAGCATGCGGTTCAGCCAGGAGTGGATGACGCCATCACCCGGACGCAAGCTCACACCGCCGCGGTTCATGATGAAGTCCGGGAGGGTGTGGTGGGTCTGTACGTCGATGGGCTTGGGATAGGCCGCTGTGTGGCAGAAGGACTGCATGGTCAGATCGGCGGAGAAGCCGAGGCAGGCCAGATCTTTGAGCTCGTCGCGGGTCATCGGGCCCGTGGTGTCCTGGGAGCCGACCGTAGTCATCTTGGGCTCGCAGTAAGTGCCCGGGCGAATGCCCTTCACGCCGCACGCCTTGCCCACCATCTTCTGGGCCAGGGTGAAGCCTTTACCGGTATCGGCCACCGGCTGCGGGCGACGGAATACGGTAGAGAACGGCAGCCCCAGCGCTTCGCGGGCCTTGTCGGTCAGGCCGCGGCCGATGATCAGCGGGATACGGCCACCGGCGCGCACTTCGTCGATCAGCACGTCGGTTTTCAGTTCAAACTGCGCCAGCACCTGTTCGGTGCCGTGTTTGCAGATCTTGCCGGCATAGGGGTAGATGTCGATCACATCGCCCATTTCCAGCTTGGAGACGTCCACTTCGATAGGGAGTGCGCCGGCATCTTCCATGGTGTTGAAGAAGATCGGGGCAATCTTGCCACCCAGACAGACACCGCCAGCGCGCTTGTTCGGCACGAACGGAATGTCGTCACCCATAAACCAGAGCACCGAGTTGGTGGCGGATTTACGGGAAGAACCGGTACCGACCACGTCACCCACATAGGCCAGCGGGAAGCCTTTCTCTTTCAGGGCATCGATGGTCTTGATGGGGCCGACGGCGCCATCCTTGTCCGGGGTAATGCCGGGACGGGCGTTTTTCAGCATCGCCAGCGCGTGCAGCGGAATGTCCGGGCGGGACCAGGCGTCCGGTGCCGGAGAGAGGTCGTCGGTGTTGGTTTCGCCAGTCACCTTGAACACGGTGACGGTGATCTTCTCGGCCAGCTCCGGGCGGGAGAGGAACCATTCGGCATCAGCCCAGGACTGCATCACCTGTTTGGCGTGGACATTGCCCGCCTTGGCCTTCTCTTCCACGTCGTGGAAGGAGTCAAACATCAGCAGGGTGTGGGAGAGCCCCTTGGCGGCAAGCGGCGCCAGGGTGGCGTGATCCAGCAGGTCGATCAGCGGTTGAATGTTGTAACCACCCTGCATGGTGCCCAGCAGTTCAACGGCTTCGGCGGCAGTCAGGATGGGAGAGTGGGCTTCGCCCTTGGCGACGGCGGTGAGGAAACCGGCTTTGACATAGGCCGCTTCATCAACACCGGGGGGAATACGGGAGGACAACAGCTCTTTCAGAAAGTCTTCTTCGCCAGCGGGCGGGTTCTTGAGCAGCTCAACCAGGGCGGCGACCTGCTCTGCATCCAGAGGTTTGGCAACCACGCCCTCGGCGGCACGTTCTGCGACGTGTTTACGATATGTTTCAAGCACGACTAATTCCTCTTTGGTCTTTTTTTGGGGTTCGCCCAGGCTCGCGGCGATCGTCCTTGCGGGACACCCCGTAGGGTGCTCCCCACTATATAAGTTTTAACGACTAATTAAAATCCAAACCCTGTTTGCTTATTCACCACAAAATCGTAACCAATTAAACAGACTGGTGTTTTTTGAAAATTAATTGAACGCCCTCAACCAGAGTTAACAAATTTGCATCATTTCGGCATTATTCGAACGTACTGCCCAATTGCAGATAGAAGACGTCATTGCCCCCCTCCGCCATGCCGTAGCCGAGGAACACAGGGCCGAGGAAGCTCTCCACCCCGACATAAACCGACCCGGCGGTAAACGAGCTCTCCAGACTGATATCCTCCCCCTTGTTCCAGACCCCGCCCTGCTCCAGAGATCCGCCCAGATAGAGCGGCATCTTGAGGGCACCGAAGTCATTGTCTGCCACCCGATAGATGTAACGCAGGCCACCAAACAGGCTGTAGCGACCGCTCAGCTGGTAGCGCTGGAAACCTGAGAGGCGGAACAGCCCGCCCAGATCCTGAATATGCAGTGGCACCACCTCTTCACTGCCCGAGCCACCCCCTTCGAGGATCAGGTTGAGGCTGTGCCTGTCCCATGACCAGGGCTTGATCATGGAGAGTTGATAATTCCAGCCTTCACTGCGGCCATCTGCCGACTCGAGTCCATCCACACTGACGTGGGAGTGGCCCAGTTTCATATCCCACTTCACCCCCTGATAGGGGAAATAGCGGCTATCCAGATTGTCGTGTTCAAAGCGGACATAGGGGCCCCACGCCGTGGCATCCCCTTGCAGCTCTTTGAAGTTTTTGATCTCGATACTGCCCGTCTGCCCTTCCAGCCCCATAGACAGGCGGCTCCAGGGCTGACGATTCCAGCCGACCGCCAGATCGGCGCTGAAGAAGGAGTACTCGGTATCGAGATAGGTAAATATCGGTTCGTCCGGATCCGGATTAAAGAGGCTTCTCTGGGTCTGGTCATAGGCCAGGCTCGCCTCGCCATAGAAGGTCTGGGAGGGCTCCAGCGGTGTATAGAAGTCGGTCTTGATATGTTTGGCCGTGCCCAGTGATGCCTCGGTCAACCACTCGGCCCCCCACTCGTTGACGTTGGTGAGGGTGTAGGACATGCCGACGTTGTAGTTGGAGGTATTCTCGAAGTCATCGGTGAAACCGAACTGGAAGTTGAGGTAACCAGGCCCCCAGTTCTTCTCGCTGGCATCCACTACCAGCACGTTCTCCCCATCGCGCTCCTCCACTTCATAGGTGATGCGGTCAAACGACTCCAGCGCATAGAGGCGGCGAATGCCAGCCTCCAGACTCTCGTTGGTCTGGATCTTGTCCGGCCGAACCTTCAGCATGGCGTGCACCGTCTCGTCGGAGAGGCGCGACTTGTTGATGATCTCCACCTTGTCGATGAAGTAGGCGGGTTGACCACTTCGCTCGGCACGGCGGCTCAGCTTCTGGTTGCGATAGGCGTTGTACTGCGCCTTGGTGAGCGACAGCTTATCGAGTTGCAGCGACGCCTTGTACGCCGCCGCCTCACCCATTTTGATCCCCTCCGGCATGCGGGCAAAGTCGGCGATCCCCATATCGCCAAACTCGGGAGCGATCAGTATGTCTTTCGGCCCCATCAGCGCCTTCTGCTTGTCGGTACCCACCTGGGTCATGTAGGTGGTGAGCTGGTCGATCATCGCCAACCCTGACTTGAGTGATTCACGGGTACGCAGCTTGGCACCGATATCCACCGCGATCACCACGTCGGCCCCCATTGCCTTGGCGACATCCACCGGCATGTTGTTGACGCTACCGCCGTCCGCCAGGATGTGCCCCTCCCACTCCACCGGCTTGAGGGCACCGGGAATGGACATGGAGGCCTGCATTGCCTTGGCCAGGCTGCCGTGATCCAGCACAAAGGGGGTGACCGTCTCCATGTCGGTCGCCATGGCGCGGTAGGGAATGGGGAGATCGTCGAAGCTCTCCTGTACCGGCAGGTTGGAGGTGGCCCCCCGCAGCAGGCTGGCCATGGATTGGCCCTGGAAAAAACCGTCCGGCAGCTGGGTGGTGTCGCCATTCACCCCGATATCGGTGCGCAGCTGATACTGCTCGTTCTGCTGCTTTTTACGCAACGACAGCTCGTCGCGGCCCACCTTGTCCTGATAGCCCTTGTTCCAGTCGATGGCCAGGGTAGTGCGCTCCACCTCCTCGGCACTGAGCCCCATGGCGTACATCCCCGCCACATAAGAGCCCATGCTGGTGCCGACTATGATGTCGACCGGAATCCGTTTCTGCTCCAGCACCTTGAGGATGCCGATATGGGCCGATCCCTTGGCACCGCCGCCGCTGAGCACCACCGCAATTTTCGGGCGCTCCCCCTGTGCCGCCACAGCCAGCAGCGGGCAGGCCGCCAGCATCACCAAAAGCAGACGGGTCCATCCCGCACCTAAGCTGCGCATCATATTTTCCATATTATTCAGAGGGTCAGTCACCAAGGATGGCCTCTACTATAAGGGGCCCGGCAGTTAGCGCAACCGTCAATCCGCCTCCCGCCTGTGCTGCATGGCGAAGGGGCGAGTCGCCGCCCCTGTGAGCGCAAACGTAATCCGCAAATAAAGGGCTGCAAGCCTCATGGGTAGCGCCGCGCTGCCGCTAATATGAGCGTCGTCAATCTCAACCTTTTGAGCACCTTTATGCTGGCAACCCTCACTCTTAAACAGAAAATACTGGCCACGGTCACCCTGGCCGTGGTCGTCTCCTGCCTGCTGGTAGGCTACTTCAGTCAACGCTCGGCCCAGCAACTGATCGAAAACCGGATGTTCGAGCAGGAGCTCCCCAACCTGACCCAGCGGATCAGCAAGGAGATTGAACAGGATCTCCACGGCATCGCCCAGGCCGCCCGCCAACTGGCCACCGACCGCTTCATTCTCGACTGGGTGGATCGGGGCATGCCCAAAGAGCAGGAGCCGATCCTCATCAACCAGCTCAAGGATGTGGCCAACCAGTATGGTCTGGTGACCGCCTCCTTCGCCGATCGCCAGACCGCAGCCTACTACAACCAGGATGGCTTTCTGCGCAACCTGACCCCAGCGCAGGACGCCTGGTTCTATGACTACACCAAGAGCCAGAAGGAGATGACCCTCAGCATCTTCCGCGAGAGCAACGGCGAGGTGAAGCTGTTCGTCAACTTCCAGCAGCTCAACGGGCGCGGGCTGGCCGGCTTTGCCAAATCCCTCGATACCATGGTGACCATGGTTTCCAACTTCCGGCTGGAAGAGAGCGGCATCGTCTTTATGGTCGATGGCAGCGGCAAGGTGAAGCTGCACCCCGAGGCCAACCGTATCGAGCGTGATACCCTTAGCAACATTGCCAGCGGTGATACAGGCAGCCTGCTGGCCAAACGCCCCTTTGCCGTCATCAACGCCGAGGTAAATGGCGAGCCCATGGTACTGGCCAGCAGCTATATCCCGCTGCTCGACTGGTATCTGGTGGCCCAGGTGCCAGAAGCCGAGATCTATGCCGAACTGGATCAGACCCGCAACGAGATCCTGATGATTTCGCTGGTGATTGCGCTGGCCATGGGGCTGATGGGGATGCTGTTGGCAGGCTCGGTCAGCCGCCCGCTCAACGAGCTGGCCCGCCTGTTCAAGGAGCTGGGCAGCGGCGATGGGGATCTTACCCAGCGCCTCAAGGTGGAAGGACGTGACGAGCTGAGTCAGGTCGCCACCGGCTTCAACAACTTCGTCGCCAAGATCCACGGCTCCATCGAGCAGGTAGCGGAGAACTCCCGCCAGCTCGCGGCCACCGCCAACGAGGTGGCCAACAAGGCGCAGCTGACCCAGCACAACTGTACTGCCCAGCGTGACCGCACCGTGCAGGTGGCCACCGCTATCCACGAAATGGGGGCCACGGTGAGCGAGATCGCCGGTAACGCTTCGCTGGCAGCCGAAGTAGCCAGACAGGCCAACGATCAGGCCGATGCGGGTGCGGTAGTGGTGGCGCAGGCGCGCCACGGCATCGTCGACCTCTCCGGCGAGATTGAGCAGGTGGCAGGGGTTATCGAGTCGCTGGCGAGCCAGACCGACTCCATCGGCAGTATCCTCGAAACCATCCGCAGCATCTCGGAGCAGACCAACCTGCTGGCATTGAACGCCGCCATCGAGGCCGCTCGCGCCGGTGAACAGGGTCGCGGTTTCGCCGTGGTAGCAGATGAAGTGCGTAACCTCGCCAACCGCTCCGCCGCCTCGACCGCCGAGATCCAGGGGATGATCAACCGCTTGCAGGAGCAGAGTGCCCGCGCGGTCAGCGCCATGGCGCAGGGGCGCAACCAGAGTCTGGAGGTAGTGAGCCAGGCCGATGAGGCCAACGCAGCCCTCGGACAGATCACCGCGCACATCACCCAGATCAACGACATGAATATCCAGGTCGCCACCGCCACCGAGGAGCAGTCCAGCGTGGTCGGCGAGATCAACCGCAACGTGGAAGATATCAACCAGCTCACCATGGAGACCGCCGATATCGCCCACCAGCTGACCGAATCGAGCCGCAGCCTGCAGCAGCTCTCCGGTCAGCTGGACAAGCTGGTTGGCAACTTCCGGCTGTAGTCTGCATCCCACTTATGAAGACTCACCAGAGGGCGCTGCGGCACCCTCTGTCATAGCCACGGCAAACGGTGACGCACGGCCATTCAACCGCCGTTATGCGGCTCTCGAAATGCCTCATAATCAGGGAAATATGAGGAGGAGTTATGGGCAAACTGATAGTGATGGTGTTGCTGGGAGGAGTGCTCAGCGCCTGCAGCAACGGGCCGGTGCGGGTACACGGCGCCGACGTGAGCGTAGACGATACCCGGATCCGGGTCAGTGACGGCAGTGGTGGCGGTTATGGCACCTTCTGCCCGCCCGGTCAGGCCAAGAAGGGGCGCTGCTAACCTCTTAGCCAAACCCCGAAAACAAAAAGCCGCTCAAATGAGCGGCTTTTTCATGAAGATGGCAGAAGATTACTTTTTCTTCTTGGCCTTGGCGTTCGGCAGGTCGGTGATGGAGCCTTCGAACACTTCGGCAGCCAGACCCACGGACTCGTGCAGAGTCGGGTGAGCGTGGATGGTCAGCGCGATATCTTCGGCGTCAGCCCCCATCTCGATGGCCAGACCGATTTCACCCAGCAGTTCACCACCGTTGGTACCCACGATGGCACCACCGATGACGCGGCCGCTCTCCTTGTCGAAGATCAGCTTGGTCATACCGTCGGAGCAGTCGGACGCAATGGCGCGACCGGAAGCAGCCCACGGGAAGGTGGCGACTTCGAAGTTCAGGCCCTGTTGCTTGGCTTCCTTCTCGGTCAGACCAACCCATGCCATCTCTGGCTCGGTGTAGGCGATGGACGGGATCACTTTCGGGTCGAAGTAGTGCTTCTTGCCGGCGATAACTTCAGCGGCAACGTGACCTTCGTGCACACCTTTGTGTGCCAGCATCGGCTGGCCCACGATGTCACCGATGGCGTGGATGTGCGCCACGTTGGTACGCAGCTGCTTGTCCACCTCGATGAAACCGCGTTCGGTCACGGCAACGCCAGCTTTCTCGGCATCCAGCATCTTGCCGTTCGGCACACGGCCTACGGCAACCAGCACGTTGTCGTAACGAACCGGCTCGGCCGGGGCGTGTTTGCCTTCATAGGAGACGTACAGGCCGTCTTCGCGCGCTTCAACTGCGGTGACCTTGGTCTCCAGCATGATGTTGAATTTCTTGGCCACACGCTTGGTATAGATCTTGACGATGTCTTTGTCGGCAGCCGGAACCAGCTGGTCGGCAAATTCCACCACGTCGATCTCGGAACCCAGAGAGGAGTAAACGGTACCCATCTCCAGACCGATGATGCCGCCACCGATAACCAGCAGTTTGCCAGGAACGGTTTTCAGCTCCAGCGCATCGGTAGAGTCCCATACGCGCGGGTCATCGTGGGGAATGAACGGCAGCTTCACCGGACGGGAACCGGCCGCGATGATGGCGTTGTCGAAGGTCACGGTGGTTTTGCCGTCTTCCCCGGTCACTTCGAGCGTGTTCGGGCCGGTAAATTTACCCAAGCCGTTAACAACCTGAACTTTACGCATCTTGGCCATGCCAGCCAGACCGCCGGTCAGCTGGTTGATAACCTTCTCTTTCCACAGACGGATCTTGTCGATGTCGGTCTGCGGGGCACCGAAGACAATGCCGTGCTCGGCCAGCGCCTTGGCTTCTTCAATCACTTTGGCAACGTGCAGCAGCGCCTTGGAGGGGATGCAGCCCACGTTCAGGCAGACGCCACCCAGGGTGGAGTAACGCTCGACGATAATAGTATCCAGACCCAGATCGGCTGCACGGAAAGCAGCGGAATAACCGGCAGGGCCAGCACCCAGTACTACGACCTGGGTTTTGATTTCTTTACTCATCATGACCTCTTTGTCGTTCTTATATCCCCGGACAGCGCAGTCTTATACCGAAACGGGTGGCTGCAGCCGTGAAAAAAACGGGGCAAGTTTACGATCATGTTAATGAAATGAGAAGTAAAAAGGGCAGGCTCTGGGCCCGCCCTCTCACTTACAGGACCAGTCGACGAATGTCGGACAGCACGCCGTTCATGGTGGTGATGAAGCGAGCCCCATCGGCACCATCGATCACGCGGTGGTCGTAGCTCAGAGCCAGCGGCAGCATCAGGCGCGGCGCGAACTCTTTGCCGTTCCACTTCGGCTTCATCTCGGACTTGGAAACACCGAGGATGGCCACTTCCGGCGCGTTGACGATCGGGGTAAAGCTGGTACCGCCGATGCCACCCAGGCTGGAGATGGTGAAGCAACCGCCCTGCATGTCGGCAGCGGTCAGCTTGCCGGCACGGGCCTTCTTGGAGATCTCGGCCAGATCGCGAGACAGCTCCATGATGCCCTTCTTGTTAACATCGCGCACCACGGGCACAACCAGACCGTTGGGGGTATCTACCGCCACACCGATGTGGATGTACTTCTTCATGATCAGCTTGCTGCCATCTTCGGACAGGGAGCTGCAGAAGCGCGGGTGGGCTTCCAGCGCCTTGGCGGCGGCTTTCAGGATGAACACCAGCGGGGTGATCTTCACGTCTGCCTTCTGCTTCTCGAGCATCGCATTCTGCTCTTTGCGGAACGCTTCCAGCTCGGTGGTATCGGCTTCGTCGAACTGGGTGACATGAGGGATCATGACCCAGTTGCGGTGCAGGTTCGGACCGGAGATCTTCTGGATGCGGGTCAGCTCGACCTCTTCCACATCACCGAACTTGCTGAAGTCTACTTTCGGCCACGGCAGTACGCCCAGACCGTTGCCACCGGCTACGCCGGCAGAGGCAGGAGCGGACTCGGCACGCTTGATGGCATCCTTCACGTAGGCTTGCACGTCTTCTTTGACGATGCGGCCCTTGCGACCGGAGGCTTTCACCTTGGCCAGGTTGACGCCGAACTCGCGCGCCAGACGGCGTACCGCCGGAGAGGCGTGTACATAAGCGTCGTTGGCAACGAAATCGGTCGCAGCGGCAGCAGCCTGAGCAACCGGAGCCGAAGCAGCAGTAACAGGGGCAGCGGCGACCGGAGCGGCAGCTTGAGCAACCGGCGCGGCAGCAGGAGCTGCGCCAGCCACTTCGAATACCATGATCAGGGAACCGGTGGAGACCTTGTCACCCGCCTTCACCTTGATCTCTTTGACCACACCGGCGAACGGCGCAGGCACTTCCATGGAGGCCTTGTCACCTTCCACGGCGATCAGGGACTGGTCAGCTTCAACCTTGTCACCCACGGCAACCATGATCTCGGTGACTTCCACTTCGTCGCCACCGATATCCGGTACGTTGACCTCTTTGGCAGCGGCGGCAACCGGGGCAGCAGCCACGGGCGCGGCAGCTTGAGCCGGAGCAGCAACGGCAGCAGGCGCAGCGCCAGCCACTTCAAATACCATCACCAGAGAACCGGTAGAGACCTTGGCACCAGCGGCAACCTTGATCTCGACCACGCGACCGGCAAACGGCGCTGGCACTTCCATGGAGGCCTTGTCACCTTCCACGGCAATGATGGACTGGTCGGCTTCAACCATGTCGCCCACGGCAACCATGATTTCAGTCACGTCCACTTCGTCGTCACCGATGTCCGGTACGTGCACATCTTTGCGCACGGCAGCGGCAGGTGCGGCGGCCGGAGCAGCGGCAGCCGGTGCAGCCACTTCAGCAGGGGCGGCAGCGCCTTCGGCTTCGAAGATCATGATCTGGGAACCGGTGGCAACCTTGTCGCCTACCTTGATCAGGATCTCTTTAACGATACCGGCAGACGGGGCCGGTACTTCCATGGAGGCCTTGTCGCCTTCTACCGCGATGATGGACTGGTCCAGCTCGACCTTGTCACCCACGGCCACCATAATCTCGGTGACTTCAACTTCATCGGCGCCGATATCCGGCACCATAATCTGTTTGGACATTGTGCTTTATCCTCTTGCGTCGATCCGCGTGACTGGCTGATGCCGCCACGCACATCTCGCGTTAACCGTTTTAAATCCTGGCAGGGTCACGCCGCATGACGGCGCGACCCTTGATCCACTTACGCGTACAGCGGGTTGACCTTGTCGGCATCGATGCCGTACTTGGCGATGGCGTCGGCCACAACCTGCTTGTCTACCTCGCCGCGCTTGGCCAGTTCGGTCAGAGCAGCAACCACCACGTAGAACTCGTTCACTTCGAAGTGACGACGCAGGTTGGCACGGCTGTCGGAACGGCCGTAGCCGTCGGTACCCAGCACGCGGTAGTTCTCGGTCGGAACGAAGGCGCGAACCTGATCGGCGAAGGACTTCATGTAGTCGGTCGCAGCGATGGTGGCTTCGGAACCCAGTACCTGAGCGATGTAGGGAACACGCGCTTCAGAGGTCGGGTGCAGCATGTTCCAGCGATCCGCGTCCTGACCGTCACGGGCCAGCTCGTTGAAGGAGGTGACGCTGAACACATCGGAACCGATGCCGTACTCGCTGGCCAGGATCTGGGCAGCCTTGCGCACGTGCCCCAGGATGGAACCACAACCCAGCAGCTGAACTTTCGCCTTGGCACCGGCGACGGATTCCAGCTTGTAGATACCCTTGCGGATGCCTTCCTCGGCGCCTTCCGGCATGGCCGGCATGGCGTAGTTCTCGTTCAGGGTGGTGATGTAGTAGAACACGTTCTCCGGGTTCTCACCGTACATGCGGCGCAGGCCGTCCTGTACGATCACCGCCACTTCATAGGCATAGGACGGGTCGTAAGAGATGCAGTTCGGAATGGTGTTCGCCAGGATGTGGCTGTGACCATCTTCGTGCTGCAGACCTTCGCCGTTCAGGGTAGTACGACCGGAGGTTGCACCCAGCAGGAAGCCACGGGCTTGCTGGTCACCGGCTGCCCACGCCATGTCGCCGATCCGCTGGAAGCCGAACATGGAGTAGTAGATGTAGAACGGGATCATCGGGCAATCGTTGGTGCTGTAAGAGGTCGCAGCAGCCAGCCAGGAGGACATGGCGCCCAGCTCGTTGATACCGTCTTGCAGAACCTGACCCTGCTTGTCTTCCTTGTAGTAGGAGACGATGTCGCGGTCTTGCGGGGTGTACTGCTGACCGTGCGGGCTGTAGATACCGATCTGGCGGAACAGACCTTCCATACCGAAGGTACGGGCTTCGTCAGCGAGGATCGGAACGATGCGCTTGCCGATGGACTTGTCTTTCAGCATCACGTTCAGGGAACGCACGAACGCCATGGTGGTGGAGATTTCGCGCGCTTGCTCGCCCAACAGCGGGCCGAAGGCATCCAGCGCCGGGATTTCCAGCTTGGTGGTGCTTTCGCGCAGACGGGTCGGCAGATAGCCTTTCAGGGCTGCACGACGAGCATGCAGGTACTTGTGCTCTTCACTGCCCTCTTCGATCTTCAGGTACGGCAGATCGGCCAGCTGCTCGTCGGCCACCGGCAGGTTGAAGCGGTCACGCAGGTGACGCACGGAGTCCAGCTCCATCTTCTTGACCTGGTGAGCGATGTTCTTGCCTTCGGCCGCTTCACCCATACCGTAACCCTTGATGGTCTTGGCCAGAATAACGGTCGGCTTGCCCTTGGTCTGGGTCGCCTTGTTGAATGCAGCGAACAGTTTGCGAGGATCGTGACCACCGCGGTTCAGAGCGAAGATCTCCTCGTCGGTCATGTCTTTGACCAGCGCGGCAGTTTCCGGATAACGGTTGAAGAAGTGCTCGCGGATGTAGCCACCGTCGCGGGACTTCATGGTCTGGTAGTCACCGTCCACGGTCTCGTTCATCAGCTGGATCAGCTTGCCGGAAGTGTCTTTCTTCAGCAGCTCATCCCACTTGCGACCCCAGATCACCTTGGTGACATCCCAACCGGCGCCAGCGAACAGGCCTTCCAGCTCGTTGATGACCTTGCCGTTACCGACAACCGGACCATCCAGACGCTGCAGGTTGCAGTTGACCACGAACACCAGGTTGTCGAGCTTTTCACGCACGGCAACAGTCAGGGCACCCTTGGCTTCCGGCTCGTCCATCTCGCCGTCACCCAGGAAGGCGTAAACGGTCTGCTCGGAGCAATCCTTGATGCCACGGTCGGTCAGGTACTTCAGGAAACGAGCCTGATAGATGGCGGCGATAGGGCCCAGACCCATGGAGACGGTCGGGAACTGCCAGAAGTCCGGCATCAGTTTCGGGTGCGGATAGGAAGGGATACCCTTGCCGTCCACTTCCTGACGGAAGTTGTCCAGCTGCTCTTCGGTCAGACGACCTTCAGCGAAGGCGCGAGCATAGATGCCCGGGGAGATGTGACCCTGGAAGTAAACCAGATCGCCACCATCCTTCTCGTTACGAGCACGGAAGAAGTGGTTGAAGCAGACATCATAGATGGTCGCAGAAGAAGCGAAGGAAGACATGTGACCACCCAGGTCCAGGTCTTTCTTGGAGGCGCGCAGCACGATCATCATGGCGTTCCAGCGGATGATGGCGCGAATGCGGCGTTCCATCTCCAGGTCACCCGGGTAGTCCGGCTCATCGCTGGACGGGATGGTGTTGATGTAATCGCGATTTGCCTTGGCAGCCACGTCCACACCGCTTGCGCGGGCTTTCTCGGCCAACTGTTCAAGGATGAACTGAGCGCGTTGCGGACCCTCTTCACGCAGCAGGGATTCCAGAGAGGCAAGCCACTCCAGCGTTTCTATCGGGTCCACATCGTTCTTCAGGATATCAGACATGGCTGGTTCCTATGTTGTTGTGATTGCACGGCATTGCACGGCGAAGGGCGCAAGCATTCGACAATAAAGCCTTGTGGGATTAGTTTTCCTGCTGACGGATCCGACGCATGGATCGCTGGATCCGGCTGTCTTCCCTCTGCATATCCAACAAGGTGTCCTCGATAAAGGCCAGATGCTCATGACAAGCTGTTCTGGCCCGCTCCGGAGCCCCCGAAAGAATAGCCTCGATCAGATTCGCGCGATGGCGACGTATCTTGGCTACCACTCCCGGGCGGCGATTCAAAATCTCGTTATTCTGCAGAATGTTCTGTTCGAGCATCGGGCTCATGGCCCGCAGCAGGTGCAGCAGCACCACGTTGTGGGACGCCTCGGCCACCGCCAGATAGAACTGGGTCACGGCTGCCGATTCGGCCACCAGCGAGCCCAGCTGGCCCGCCTCTTCGATAGTGGTTTGCACCTGACGAATACGCTCGAAATCAGACCCGGTTCCCCGCAAGGCCGCGTAGTAGGCACAGATGCCTTCCAGCGCGTGGCGAAACTCCAGCAGGTCATACTGGGCTTCCGGGTGGGTACTGAGCAGTTCGAACAGAGGATCGGCGATCCCCTTGCTCAGGGCATTCTGCACATAAGTGCCGCCGCCCTGACGGCGATAAAGCAATCCGCGCGCTTCCAGTCGCTGGATGGCTTCGCGCAGGGAGGGGCGCGATACCTGAAACTGGATGGCGAGTTCCCGCTCGGGAGGCAATTTCTGTCCCGGCTGCAGGCTGCCTTCCAGAATCATCTGTTCCAGCTCGGCGACAATGGAGTCGGCCAACTTGGGTTGCGTAATCTTGCGATAGGGCATGAGGCTACTTTGTTAAATTGGTATTACCAATTTCATGGATGGGGCGAAAATTAGCAGAGGCCTTTTGAAAAGTCCACTCAAAAGATGATCTGAGTCAAGAATCAGCCCTGCCACTTAAGAGGTAAAGCAGGGGAAACATGATTTAGCTCATAGAAAATGGTCTGACCAATATTCTTGACTTCGCTCACAAATAACATTTGCGCAACCAGAGACAAAAATGGCCTGCCAGATAGGCAAGCCATTGATTTTAAAATCCAAACTAAATTTGAATATTTACTTTAGCTGTTTAGTAGTTGCCGGTAGTAATCCCACTGGAAACTGGCTCCGGGATCCGTCTTGCGCCCTGGCGCGATGTCGCAATGGCCGACAATTTTTTCGTGGGTGATGGCCGGATAGCGCTCCGAGATGGCTCGGGTGAGCCCCACGAGCGCCCGGTATTGAGCCTCGGTATAGGGGGTCTCGTCGGTCCCTTCCAGCTCGATGCCGATGGAGAAGTCATTGCATGCCTCCCTCCCCTGCCAGCTCGATACTCCCGCATGCCAGGCGCGCGCGCCAAACGGCACATACTGCACCAGCTCGCCATCACGGCGGATCAGGCAGTGGGCCGAGACTCGCAGCTGATGGATACCGGCAAAATAGGGGTGAGCCTCAGGGTCGAGTCGCCCCATAAAGAGATCGTCGATAAAGGGGCCACCAAACTCCCCCGGCGGCAGGCTGATGCCATGCACCACCAGCAGGGAGATATCATCCGGCGCTGCCCGTTCGTTGTAATGGGGAGAAGGCACCCGGCGCGCCTGCTGGCACCAGCCTGCGGCATCGATAGAGAAACAAGGTTGCGAAGCGAGTTGAGTCATCGGCTACTCGAGTTGGCTGATAAATGGCGAGAAAACGAAGATACCTGATAGGCAACCCGGCACCAACTCACTGAATCAATGGGAAGTGGTATGTTAGGCTGAGTCATCTTCCGCTCGATATGGATGGAGTATGCAGCACACGGCTCACTGGATGTGGTTACTGGCCTGGCTCTCTTTGATGGGCCTGCTGACCCTCTATTTTCACTCCCGCAACCAACCAAGTGTCACTGCCAGCGGCGAGCTGTTGCTGCGGGCCGACCAGAGCGGCCACTATCGTCTGGAGGGTGCCATCAACGGCCAGCCGGTGCAACTGCTGCTCGATACCGGCGCAACCCGCATCACCATTCCGCAGCAGGTTGCCGAGCGGCTCGGCCTGACCGCTTATGGCAGCAGCCAGGTCAATACTGCCGCGGGACAGATCCGGGTCGGCAACGGCACCATCGAAACGCTGGCGATGGGGCCATTGACCTTGTACGATCTGGCCATCTTTATCAATCCGGCGGCAGACGGTGACGAAGTGCTGGTTGGCATGAACGCCCTCGGTCGGCTGGAGCTGGTTCAAAAGGAGCGGCAACTGCTGCTCAGACCCTTGCAGGAATAAGGCATGTTTCAACAGGATGTCAGCCGCGCCGTGCGCGCCGCACTACTCGAAGATCTGGGCGATGCCCTCACCACGCTGGACCAACCGGACGCCAGCGCCGATATCACCGCCCAGCTGATCCCGGCGGATCGGATGGCCAGCGCCCGGGTCATCACCCGTGAAGCAGGAGTATTCTGCGGCCAGCCCTGGGTGGATGAAGTCTTCCTGCAACTGAAGGCCCAGCTCGGTGGGGAAGTGAAGGTGGAGTGGAAGGTGCAGGATGGGGAAGTGCTCTCCCCCAATCAGGAGCTGTTCCGCCTCCATGGCCCTGCCCGCCTGCTGCTGACTGGCGAGCGCAATGCGCTGAACTTTGTCCAGACCCTCTCAGGCGTCGCCACCCTCACCGCCCGCTACGTGGCAGAGCTGGAGGGCACCGACTGCCGCCTGCTCGACACCCGCAAGACCATCCCCGGGCTTCGCACCGCCCAGAAGTACGCGGTCACCTGCGGCGGCGGCAAGAATCATCGCATCGGCCTCTACGACGCTTACCTCATCAAAGAGAACCATATCCTCGCCTGTGGCGGCATTGCCGAGGCGATTAATGAGGCTCGTCATCTCAATCCGGGCAAACCGGTGGAGGTGGAAGTCGAATCGCTGGCAGAACTGGAGCAGGCGCTGGCGGCCAATGCCGATATCGTTATGCTCGATAACTTCGACGTGACCATGATGCGGGAAGCAGTCGCCATCAATCAGGGCCGCGCCAAGCTGGAAGTCTCCGGCAATGTGACCCTCGACACTCTGGCCGAGTTTGCAGCCACCGGCGTCGATTTTATCTCGGTCGGGGCGCTCACCAAGCATGTACGGGCACTCGATCTCTCCATGCGCTTTATCCAACCGTGAGACGTCCCCCACAGGCTTGAGCAAACACTCGATATAACCGGATAAACAACTTGCAAAAGGCGCCAGAGGCGCCTTTTCTTTATGCAGGATCCCTCGGCAAAGGAGTGTACAGACGGACCCTAACTCGGCCACAGAAAGAGTCATAGGAGGCTACTTCTTTTATGACACGCATCAAGTTTTTGCTAAATGAAAGAAGTGTGATTAACAAAATGGACAATCTCTGTTGCCACCCCTGACAGCTCGGATAAGATACTGACGTGCAGATGATTTTCCACCGGCACTTCCCAGGAACCAAGGATAAAAGGATATTTTCCATGAACAGCAAAATGAAGAAACAATCAGGTTTTACCCTTATTGAACTGATGATCGTGGTCGCGATCGTAGCCATTCTGGCGGCGATTGCACTACCGGCTTATCAGACCTACACACAGAAAGCACGTTTTACTGAAGTAATTTCTGCTGCTGGTCCGGCAAAAACAGCCATTGAAGTCTGTGTACAGTCCAGTTCGAATAACTGTATAGCAAAAGCTCAGGGCTCAGTCTCAGGAGCACAGACAACAACACCAAATGTCGCATCCGTAACAGTAAGCAGTAGTATCACTGATGCCGATACTCCGGCAGAGGGAGATACTTTCGAAATTCAAGCCGTAGGCACGGATGCTGTTGGTGGGTCAGACATAATTTTTGGTGGGACAGTAACTAGCGGTAGAGTGATTTGGACGCAACCAGCTTCCGGTTCTACTTGTATTGCTAATAATCTCTGCTAACGCATGACATCTAGCCCTAATAGCGGCCTGGCGTTAAGCCTGGCCGCCTCTTCACTGATCAGTGAAGAGGATTCCCAGCGCTATCTGAGCCAGGCCAAGGCCCAGCGCAAACCCTTTGTGACCTTTCTGATAGAAAACGACATCCTCGACAGCAAGGCGCTCGCCGATTTTTGCGAGCTGGAGTATGGGGTACCTCTGCTGGATCTTGCCGCCTTCGATTTGGCCGAGATCCCGCAGAAGTACCTCAATCAGAAGCTGATTGAGAAGCATCACGTGCTGCCCATCTATACCCAGGGCCACACCCTCTATATCGCCATGTCGGATCCGACCAATGTCTCGGCCCTGGAGGACTTTGGCTTCAGTTTCGGCCTTCATACCGAAGCGCTGCTGGTGGAGGAGAACAAGCTCACCGCCGCCATCGGCAAGCTGCTGGAGAGCGAAAACGACGCCCTCGGCATGGAGGATATCGACGAGGCCGAGATCTCCGACCTCGAGGTAAGCGACGAGAGCAGCCGGCTCGACGAGAGCGTCAATACCGCCGATGACGATGCCCCCATCGTCAAGTACATCAACAAGATCCTGATGGATGCCATCAAGCGCGGCGCCTCCGACCTGCACTTCGAGCCTTACGAATTCAAGTATCGGGTGCGCTTTCGCATCGATGGTATTTTGCACGAAATCGCAACCCCGCCGGTCAATCTGGCCAACCGCTTCTCTGCCCGCCTCAAGGTGATGGCGCGGCTCGATATCGCCGAGCGGCGGCTGCCGCAGGATGGCCGCATCAAATTGAAGCTATCGCGCAACAAGTCGATGGATATGCGGGTCAACACCCTGCCCACCATGTGGGGGGAGAAGATCGTTATCCGTCTGCTCGACTCCTCGGCGGCCCGCCTCAATATCGAGCAGCTTGGCTTCGACGACCGCCAGAAGGCACAGTACCTGCGAGCCCTCTCGAAACCGCAGGGGATGATACTGGTCACCGGCCCCACCGGCTCGGGCAAGACGGTATCGCTCTATACCGGCCTCAATATTCTCAACACCACCGAGGTGAATATCTCTACCGCTGAAGATCCGGTGGAGATCAACCTGCCGGGCGTCAACCAGGTGCAGGTCAACCCCAAGGCGGGGCTGACCTTTGCCAGCGCTCTGCGCTCCTTCTTGCGGCAAGATCCGGATGTGGTGATGGTGGGGGAAATACGGGATCTCGAAACCGCCGAGATCGCCATCAAGGCGGCACAAACCGGCCACCTGGTGCTCTCGACCCTGCATACCAACTCGGCTGCCGAAACCCTGACCCGGATGATGAACATGGGGGTGCCCGCCTTCAATATCGCCTCTTCGGTCACCCTGATCATGGCCCAACGGCTGGCCCGCAAGCTGTGTGACCACTGCAAGGCGCCGGAGGTGGTGCCGGAAGCCGAGCTGCTGGAGCTGGGTTTTACCCCGCAGCAGCTGGCAGCCGGCTTGCGACTGTTCAAACCGGTTGGTTGCAAGGAGTGTTCCGGCGGCTACAAGGGGCGAGTCGGCATCTACGAAATCATGCTAATGTCGGAAAATATCGCAAAATTGATCATGCAGGGGGCCAACTCCCTGCAAATTGCGGCGATTGCCCAGAAAGAGGGCATGCGCACCCTGCGCACTTCGGGACTGGAGAAGGCACGGCTTGGTGTCACCAGCCTTGCCGAGGTCAACCGGGTCACCACCAATTAAACCTCGCCAAGATGCGAGCAAGATGATCTACCAGCAAGCGACCAGATGGTGCCAAGCCGTTTGAGGATATTTATCAGGTCAGATGGTTCAGGGGCTCCCTGACCATCCGCCCAATTGCAGGATGCAAAGATGGCAACCCTAACGAAAAAGAACAACACCCCGAAAAAAGTCTTTGCCTTCCGCTGGCACGGGGTCAATCGCAAGGGGCAGAAGGTCTCCGGCGAGCTGCAGGCTGACAGCATCAATACCGTCAAGGCGGAGCTGCGCAAGCAGGGAGTAAACGTCACCAAGGTGGCCAAAAAATCTCAGGGGCTCTTCTCCAAAGGCGGCGCCAAGATCAAGCCGATGGATATCGCGATTATCTCCCGCCAGATCACCACCATGCTCTCCGCCGGCGTACCGCTGGTGCAAAGCCTGCAGATCATCGCCCGCAGCCACGAGAAAGCCGCCATGCGCGAGCTGATGGGTGAGATCGCCTCCGATGTTGAGACCGGAACCCCCATGTCGGAGGCGTTGCGCCGCCATCCCCGCCATTTTGACGATCTCTACTGCGATCTGGTTGAGGCGGGGGAGCAATCCGGTGCGCTGGAGACCATCTACGACCGTATCGCCACCTATCGGGAAAAGTCGGAAGCGCTCAAGTCGAAGATCAAGAAGGCCATGTTCTATCCCACCATGGTTATTCTGGTGGCCATAGTGGTGACTTCCATCCTGCTGCTATTCGTCATCCCCCAGTTCGAGGATATCTTCAAGAGCTTTGGCGCCGAGCTGCCGGTGTTCACCCAGTTTGTCATCGGCATCTCACGCTTTATGCAGAACTGGTGGTATGTCTTCTTTGGCGGAGCTGCGCTCGCCATCTTCCTCTATGTGCGCGCCTGGCGCGCCTCCCAGAAGGTAAGGGACAATACCGACAAGTTTGTGCTCACCATCCCGGTGGTCGGTATGATCCTGCACAAGGCGGCCATGGCCCGCTTTGCCCGCACACTCTCAACCACTTTCTCGGCCGGTATCCCGCTGGTGGATGCACTCATCTCGGCGGCCGGTGCCTCCGGCAACTATGTCTATCGCACCGCCGTTATGGCCATTCGCAACGAGGTGGTGGCCGGTATGCAGATCAACGTGGCAATGCGCACCGTCGATCTCTTCCCGGACATGGTGATCCAGATGGTGATGATCGGCGAGGAGTCCGGTGCCATTGATGATATGCTCTCCAAGGTTGCCACCATCTTCGAGCAAGAGGTGGACGACCTGGTCGATGGCCTTACCAGCCTGCTGGAACCCCTCATCATGGTGGTGCTCGGGGTGCTGGTCGGCGGCATGGTTATCGCCATGTACCTGCCCATTTTCAAACTTGGCGACGTGGTGGGTTGATTCATCAGGGCATGGAGCCAAAGCCATGCCCTTCACTCATTCAATAACTGACGGTTGGTTATGACACTTCTTCTCGAGCTGGCTCACGGCTTGCCATGGATCTTTTTTTCGCTGGTTTTTCTCTTCTCCCTGATGATCGGCAGCTTCCTTAACGTAGTGATCCACCGCCTGCCCATCATGCTGGAGCGAGAGTGGCAGGCCGAGTATCGCAGCTACTTCTCCCCCGACGAAGAGGCCATCGCACCAGAGCGCTACAACCTGATGGTACCGCGCTCCGCATGTCCTCACTGTGGTCACCCCATTACCGCCATCGAGAACATTCCGCTGATGAGCTGGCTCTGGCTCAAGGGGCGTTGCCGCGACTGTCAGGCGCCCATCTCGGCCCGCTATCCGCTGGTAGAGCTGATAACAGCCCTGCTCTCGGTGGCCGTTGCCATGGTCATAACGCCGGGCTGGGGCACACTGGCCGCCCTGCTGCTGACTTGGGTATTGGTGGCCCTCACCTTTATCGATCTCGACAAGATGTTGCTGCCAGATCAGCTCACCCTGCCCCTGCTGTGGGGCGGTCTGCTGTTCAATCTGGCAGGTGGCTTCGTACCGCTGGCGGATGCCGTGATTGGCGCCATGGTCGGCTATCTGGTGCTCTGGAGCCTCTACTGGGCCTTCAAGCTGCTCACCGGCAAGGAGGGGATGGGCTATGGCGACTTCAAGCTGCTGGCGGCGCTGGGTGCCTGGCTCGGCTGGCAGGCGCTGCCGATCATATTGCTGCTCTCATCCCTGGTCGGCGCCGTGATCGGCATCAGCCTGATCGCCTTGCACAAACACCATCAGGGCAAGCCCATCCCCTTCGGCCCCTACCTCGCCATCGCGGGCTGGATTGCCCTGCTGTGGGGCGATACCATCACCAACTGGTATCTCTCTACCCTGCTTTGAGCAAGAGGCCCCCCATGTATGTAGTTGCTATTACCGGTGGTATCGGCAGTGGCAAGACCACCATCGCCAATCAGTTTGCCGAACTGGGTATCGAGGTGGTGGATGCCGATGTGATCGCCCGCGAGGTCGTAGAGCCGGGCACCCCGGCCCTTGCCACCATCGCCGACCATTTTGGCCCGGATGTGATTGAGCCGAGCGGTCAACTCGACCGTCGCACCCTGCGCGAGCGGGTCTTCAGCGACCCGCAGGCCAAGGAGTGGCTCAATGCACTGCTCCATCCGCTGATTCGCAGTGAAATGCTGCGCCAGTGTGCCGCAGCCAGTTCTCCTTACTGCCTGCTGGTGGTGCCGCTGCTGGTGGAGAACAAACTCACCGGCCTCGCCGACCGGGTGCTGGTGATCGATGTGGACGAAGCGACCCAGATTGAGCGCACCTGCCGTCGTGATGGCGTCAGCACCGAGCAGGCCAGAGCCATCATCGCAGCACAGGCCAGCCGGAAAGAACGGCTAGCTGCGGCGGATGATGTCATCGAGAACGCCAATGGCAGCGAAATGGCGATAAAAACGCGGATTTTGGCACTGCACGAGACATATCTGGCATTTGCCTCTCAACAACCCCGTCAACAGTGAGTACACTAGGCCGGTTTATGGCTGGCCAGGATTAGGCATGATTTACGATTTTCCCCTCAATGAAAAAAGCCGGACCTACCTGCGTCTGGAGTCCCTGTTTTCCCAAATTCGCGACAATCTGGAGAGCGAGCAATCCTGGGCCCATATCGCCTTCTTCAAAGGGCTGTTCGATCTGCAGGAGCTGCTGGAGCGTGGTGACTTGCGCGCTGACCTTATCAAGGATCTGGAGCGTCTCGGCCAACGTCTGAGCCACTGGGCCAGCCTGCCCGACGTCGATCTGGAGCAGATCAAACAGATGCAGCAAGAGAGCAGCCAGCTCTCCCGCAACCTGCTCAACTCGCCACGCCCGGGAGCCCGCCTGAAAGAGGATCGTCTGCTCGGTTCCATTCGCCAGCGCTTCTCCATCCCGGGTGGTCTGTGTGCCTTCGACGTGCCCCAGCTGCACCACTGGCTCGGAACCCCGGCCATCACCCGTCACCAGCAGATGCAGGGCTGGCTTAGCGACATCACCCTGCTGATGAACGCCATCACCCTGTTGCTGCGTCTGTGGCGTGAATCGGGCAGCTTCAGCGAGCAGGTTGCCAGCAACGGTTTCTTCCAGGACACCGCCGAGAGCGCCGAGCTGATCCGCATCAAGCTGCCGGGCAATCTGTTCTGCTACCCAACCCTGAGCGGCCACAAGAACCGCTTCGCCCTGCGCTTTCTGCCCACCGCAGAACAGCCGATTGGCGACGTGCCATTCCAGCTCGCCTGCTGCTAAGGAGGGCTTATGGTCACCAAGGTAAAGTGTCCGACCTGTCAGAGCGAAGTGGAGTGGGGCTCGCAGAGTCCGTTCCGACCTTTCTGCAGCAAACGCTGCCAGTTGATCGATCTCGGCGAGTGGGCTGATGAAGAGAAACGGATACCCGGGGAGATCAACCCGGATCTGCTGCCAGAGCAGGAAGAGGGCGATCAGTGGCTATAAGCCCCTGGTCACTCTCCGCTATAAAATAAAAAAGGGCCGATGGGCCCTTTTTTGATGCTTGTTTTTGCAACCGGTTCAAACCAGCAGGCCTTGAAGCCGCGCGACAATCGGACCGTTGGCATCGGGAAAGTGGTAGTTGTGCAGCTCGGCCACCGGCACCCACAGACACTCCTGCCCCTCCTTGCCGAACGGCTCGCCGCTGAAACGGGTCACCTTCCAGATATCCAGCAACACCTGCTTCTCGGGGTAGTCGTGCTGCAGTTCCATAAAGGGGGCACAATCCAATACCCGGATGCCGATCTCTTCCCACAGCTCCCGATCCAGCGCAGTCAACAGATCCTCACCGGACTCCACCTTGCCACCGGGAAACTCCCAGCGATCCCCCTGATGGCGATCGGAGGAGCGTCTGGCGATGAAGATATCGCCCCGTTCATTCTCGATGACACCAACCGCCACCCAGATCCGTTTTTTCTGTTCCATCAATTACCTCTGTTCGCTTGTTGCCACCAATAACAAGGCGGGCTCTTGGCCCGCCTGTTATGGCATAGCGTCGATCAGGTCAACTGACCGTGGCAGTGCTTGTACTTCTTGCCGGAACCACACGGGCAGGGATCGTTTCGACCGACCTTCTGCTCGTCGCGTACGAAGGTGGTGTGACCCTCTTCGCCCGCAGCCTGTTCATCGGCCAGCTGGCTCTCGGCAGCGGCGTGGGTATAGGTGCGGGGAGCGGCTTCCGCCTGCTGGCGCTGCTGCTCTTCCATCGCTTCCACATCGCGCTCCTGCACCTGAACACGGCTCAGGATGCTGACCACGTCGCGCTTGAGAGTTTCCAGCATCTGGGTGAACAGATCAAAGGATTCGCGCTTGTACTCCTGCTTGGGGTTCTTCTGGGCGTAGCCGCGCAGATGGATGCCCTGACGCAGGTGATCCATGGCCGCCAGATGCTCTTTCCAGAGGCCATCCAGAGTTTGCAACATCACCGCTTTCTCGAAGTTGCGCAGCACCTCTTTGCCGACCAGCTCTTCCTTGTGGGCATAGAGCTTGGTGGCTTCGTCCAGAATGCGCTCGCGCAGCTTCTCTTCATACAGCTTGTCATCTTCCGCCAGCCACTGCTGCAGCGGCAGATCCAGCGCGAAGTCGGCCTTCAGGCGTGCTTCCAGACCCGGCACATCCCACATCTCCTCCAGAGACTGGGGCGGGATGTACTCGTCAATCACGCTGCCGTAGACATCATCACGGATAACGTGGATGGTCTCGGAGATATCGTTGGTATCCAGCAGCTCGTTACGCTGCTCGTAAACCACTTTGCGCTGGTCGTTGGCCACATCGTCAAACTCCAGCAAGCTCTTGCGGATGTCGAAGTTGCGACCTTCCACCTTGCGCTGGGCATTTTCGATCGCCTTGGTGACCCAGGGGTGTTCGATGGCTTCGCCCTCTTCCATACCCAGCTTCTTCATCATGCCGGTGACGCGATCGGAGGCGAAGATCCGCATCAGAGTATCTTCCATGGAGAGGTAGAAGCGGGAGGAACCCGGGTCGCCCTGACGACCGGAACGGCCGCGCAGCTGGTTGTCGATACGACGGGATTCGTGACGCTCGGTGCCGATAATGTGCAGACCACCGGCGGCCAGCACCGCATCGTGACGCACCTGCCAGGCGGCTTTCAGCTCTGCAATCTGCTCGCTGGTCGGGTTCTCCAGCTTGGCAATCTCTGCCTGCCAGTTGCCGCCCAACACAATGTCGGTGCCACGACCGGCCATGTTGGTGGCGATAGTGACCGCGCCAGTCTGACCGGCCTGGGCGACGATCTCCGCTTCCATGGCGTGGAACTTGGCGTTCAGCACTTTGTGCGGGATCTTCTCCTTGGTCAGGATGCCGGAGAGCAGCTCGGAGTTCTCGATAGAGACGGTACCAACCAGTACAGGCTGGCCCTTGGCCACGCACTGACGGATATCTTCGATGATGGCGGCATACTTCTCATTGGCGGTCAGGTAGACCAGATCGCCCATGTCTTTGCGCACCATCGGCTTGTTGGTCGGGATAACCACGGTATCCAGGCCATAAATCTGCTGGAATTCAAAGGCTTCGGTATCTGCAGTACCGGTCATCCCCGCCAGCTTGTTGTAGAGACGGAAGTAGTTCTGGAAGGTGATGGATGCCAGCGTCTGGTTCTCGTTCTGGATCTTCACCCCTTCCTTCGCTTCAACGGCCTGATGCAGACCATCAGACCAGCGACGACCCGGCATGGTACGACCGGTGTGCTCATCGACGATGACGATTTCGTCTTTCTGGACGATGTAGTCGACGTTGCGCTCGAACAGGGTGTGAGCACGCAGACCCGCATTGACGTGGTGCAGCAGGCTGATGTTGGAGGCGGAGAACAGGGAGTCGTTCTCGTCCAGCAGCCCCTCTTTCTTGAGCAGCTCTTCCACGAAGATCTGACCGTTTTCGGTCAGCAGGGCCTGACGGTTCTTCTCGTCCACCGTGTAGTGACCGTCACCGGTGTACTCTTCGGTATCTTCCTTGTCTTGCTTGACCAGCAGCGGGATCAGCTTGTTGACGCGAATATAGAGCTCGGAGCTGTCTTCGGCCGGGCCGGAGATGATGAGCGGAGTACGGGCTTCATCGATAAGCACCGAGTCCACCTCATCCACCAGCGCGTAGTTGAGCGGACGCTGTACGCGCTGCTCCGGCGAGAATGCCATGTTGTCGCGCAGGTAGTCGAAACCGAATTCGTTGTTGGTACCGTAGGTGATGTCGGCGGCGTAGGCGTCACGCTTCTGGGACGCATCCATACCGGGCACGTTGCAGTCGACGGTCATGCCGAGGAAGGCGAACAGCGGGCGGTTAGCCTCCGCATCACGCTTGGCCAAATAGTCGTTTACCGTTACCACGTGCACACCACGGCCGCTCAGGGCGTTCAGATAAGCTGGCAAAGTCGCCGTAAGAGTCTTACCTTCACCGGTTTTCATTTCCGCGATACGGTTGGAGTTCAGCACCATGCCGCCGATCAGCTGCACGTCGAAGTGACGCATGCCGAACACCCGCTTGGAGGCTTCACGCACGGTCGCGAACGCTTCCGGCAGCAACTGCTCCAGGGTCTCACCCTGCTCGATACGCTGACGATATTCAGCCGTTTTGGCCTGCAACTCGGCATCGGAAAGAGCCTCGAACTGCGGCTCCATGGCATTGATCTGTTTTACAATTTTGCGCAAAGCCTTGAGCGTTCTGTCGTTCCGGCTGCCGATAATCTTGGTAAGCAGTGTGCTAATCATGGGTACCAACTATTTCTGGTTATAAAAGCGTTCCGTCACTGGAACCTGAAGAAAAAAACCTAACCCCGTCTGGCACTGAGAAAGCGTGCGGGGTTGACCTGACGACCATCTTTCAACACTTCGTAATGCAGGTGGACCCCGGTCGCGCGACCGGTGCGTCCCATCAAGGCAATCTTCTGACCCTGATCAACCAGGGTGCCCACCTCGACCAGCAACCTGGAGTTGTGGGCATAGCGGGTGACCAGGCCATTGCCGTGATTAATCTCCACCATATTGCCAAATTCCGGATGACGGCCCGCCCAGCTGACAATGCCGGGCCCGGTGGCCAGAATCGGGGTTCCGGGTTTGCCACGGAAATCGACCCCTTTGTGCATCTTGGCACGCCCGTTGAACGGATCGACCCGTCCACCAAACCCGGACGAGACCCAAACTCGTTCCTGTTTGACTGGCGTGCCGGAAATAAAACCGGCATCGGTGATATGGTGATTCATGATGAAAGATTCAAGTACCGACAGCTGCTCTTCGCGGCGGCTGAGCTGCTGGCTGAGGTGTTTCATCGAGGCCTGCAGCTCGTTGAGGCTCACTTCCAACTCTTCATCATAAGAAGGGCCGCCCATCGGAGGCAGCTCTTTGAAATTGAACTCGTCGGGATCGAGATCGGCCTGCTCGGTCAATCGTTCACCGAGGGCATTGAGACGGCCAAGCTGACCCTGCATGGTGCCCACCTGAGCAGCCAGCATCGCCAACTGTTCACGGGCTTCGTCACCACTCTGGTCAACGGACTGTTGCTCGGCAACGGCAAGCGCCACTTCCAGCGCCTCCATTTTCTGGTGCCAGCTCTGCCAGAGCCAACCACCACCAAGGGCCAACAGGGAGAAGAGAATACCGCCGACCCAGGCCAGACGTTGTTTGGGCAGGTGCAACTTGCGTCGCTGCTTGCCGTGGAGGATCAGGGTAATGCTCATAGAAATCAGTCTGCTCGGTCAGGTGCGGCCAGGAGCCTGCACGGGAAATAAAACCGGGAGATAATCGGTATTAAAGGATGGAGTAAACAAATGACGGAACGTCGGTGCGGAGAGAGGACCGACGTTCCGTTGCACAGCTATCAGGCCAGAACCAGACCGTTATCGTAGTAAGCGATAGGCGCTTTGTCGCCCTCACCCTCGAAGGTCACCAGTTCCCAAGCCTCCTGCTCGGCCAGCAAGGCACGCAGCAGCTTGTTGTTCAGGGCATGTCCGGTCTTGTAGGCACGGAACTCACCGATGATGCTGCGGTTACACATGTAGAGGTCACCGATCGCGTCCAGCATCTTGTGCTTGACGAACTCGTCCTCATAACGCAAACCGTCTTCGTTCAGCACCCGATAGTCGTCCAGTACCACGGCGTTTTCCAGGCTTCCGCCCAGCGCCAGGTTCTGGGAACGCAGGTACTCGATATCACGCATGAACCCGAAGGTACGGGCACGGCTGATCTCTTTCACGAAGGAGGCACCGGAGAAATCCAGTACGCAACGCTGATTGCGACCTTCAAAGACCGGATGCTGGAAATCGATCTCGAGATCCATCTTGAAGCCGTTGCGATAGGGGTGGAATTCCGCCCACTTGTCGCCGTCTTCAACCCGGATGCTCTTCTTGATCCGCACAAACTGCTTGGCAGCATTCTGCTCACGGATCCCGACTTCCTGCAGCAGGTAGATAAAGGGATGCGCACTGCCGTCCATCACCGGGATCTCGGGCGCGTCAACCTCGACATAGAGGTTGTCGATCCCCATCCCGGCCAGCGCGGCGGAGAGGTGCTCAATGGTAGAGACACGGACACCGGCTTCGTTGACCAGAGCGGTACAGAGCACGGTATCGCGCACCTGATCGGCATTGGCTGGCAGCTCCACCACAGGATTCAGGTCGGTACGCAAGTAAACGATTCCTGTGTTCACAGGCGCCGGACGGAACGTCATGGTGACTTTCCGGCCCGAATGCAGGCCGACGCCAGTCGCCTGTACACTCGTTTTCAAGGTTCTTTGTCTAATCATGGGTGTACCCTAAACAGCTTAAAATCCGGACCAGATGGTCGTTGGCAGGCCATCTTAGCACATTCCTTGAACAACAAACAAACAAGAGCCATAAGAGGCTTAGTCTGCCTGCTTGCGCAGGAACGCCGGAATATCCAGGTAATCCGGTTCACGACGGGCTTGCGGTTCGGCGTTGACCACCTTGGCCGGGGCTTCGTCCATCACGCGGCCTTGCATCATGTCGCTAACCAGCGGCTGACGCACCGGACGCTCTTGCACCTGGCTGCTCTTAACCAGAGTGATGTCCGGCTTGCGCTCGGCACCGATACCGGTAGCAACCACGGTCACACGCAGCTCGTCGTGCATTTCCGGATCGATTACGGTACCTACAACTACAGTGGCGTTCTCGGAAGCGAAGGCCTTGACCGCGTTACCCACGGTTTCGAACTCTTCGATGGTCATGTCCATACCGGCGGTGATGTTGACCAGGATGCCACGGGCACCGGCCAGATCCACGTCTTCCAGCAGCGGGCTGGAGATGGCTTTCTCGGCCGCTTCTTCGGCACGGTCATCACCGGAGGCGGAACCGGTACCCATCATGGCGGTACCCATTTCGCGCATTACGGTACGCACGTCCGCGAAGTCGACGTTGATCAAGCCCGGACGGGTGATCAGCTCGGCAATGCCCTGTACCGCACCAAGCAGTACATCGTTGGCAGCCTTGAAGGCGTCCAGCAGGGAGATACCGCGACCCAGCACCTTCAGCAACTTGTCGTTGGGGATGGTGATCAGGGAGTCAACATTTTTGGAGAGCTCTTCGATACCGTGCGCAGCGAAGCCCATCCGCTTCTTCCCTTCAAAGGAGAACGGCTTGGTCACCACAGCAACGGTCAGGATGCCCATCTCGCGGGCCACTTCGGCCACGATCGGCGCAGCACCGGTACCGGTACCACCACCCATACCGGCGGCGATGAACACCATGTCGGAACCGGTCAGCAGCTCACGCAGTGCTTCGCGATCTTCCATGGCCGCATCACGACCCACTTCCGGATTGGCTCCGGCACCCAGACCCTTGGTGATGCCACCGCCGATCTGCAGGGTAGTGTTGGCGCTGGAGTTACGCAGTGCCTGGGCATCGGTGTTGACGGTAATAAACTCAACACCCTCAATATTTTGACGAACCATGTGCTCGACAGCGTTACCGCCGCCGCCACCTACACCGATCACTTTAATGACGGCTTCGTCAGTGTGGCTATCCATAAATTCAAACATGTTGTCTCTCCGCTTTATTTGCCTGACTCAGCAAAATTCTTAGAACTCGCCACGCAGCCAGTTGCTAACCCGTTTGACCAGGCCACCGACGCTTGCCTTGGCGGCATATTCTTTGTTGCTACCTGTGGCTTGATGGGTGCGGCCGTACTGCAGCAACCCGACCGCAGTCGAGTACACCGGTGCCTGCACGTAATCACTCAAACCACGTATGTTCATGGGCTCTCCCACCCGGACCTGGCTCTGGAAGATCTGCTCTGCACACTCCACAATGCCTTCAATCTGGGCAGCGCCGCCGGTCAAGACCACACCGGCTGCCAGCTGATGCTTGACCCCCTGCGCTTTCAACTCGCTTTGTACCCGCACCAGCTCATCATTCACCATGGAGAGCAACTCGGTGTAACGGGGCTCAATCACTTCAGCCAGTGTCTGCCGTTGCAGGCTGCGCGCCGGGCGACCGCCGACACTGGGTACTTCAATATTGTCTTCCTTGCTGACCAGACGACCGAGGGCGCAACCGTAGCGCACCTTGATCGCTTCCGCGTCGAGCGGCGGCGTGCCGAAGGCATAGGCGATGTCGCTGGTCACAGTGCTGCCAGCGTACGGGATCACCTTGGTGTGGCGCAGGGCACCGCCGGTAAACAGCGACATGTCCATGGTGCCGCCACCGATGTCCACCACGCAGACACCCAGCTCTTTCTCGTCTTCGGTCAACACGGCATAGCTGGAGGCCAGCGCGGAGAAGATCAGTTGATCCACGCGCAAACCGACCTTCTCCACACACTTCTCAATGTTGCGAGCCATGTCGTTGTGGCAGGTGATCAGGTGAACCTTGGCCGCCATCCGCACACCGGAGAGGCCGACCGGATTCTTGATCCCTTCCTGATAATCGATCGCAAACTCCTGAGGCAGGACATGCAGCACGCGCAGCTCGTCGGAGAGGCGAACTGACTTGGCGGTGTGGATCACGTTGTCCACATCCTCCTGCGTCACCTCTTCATCAGAGATGGGCACCATACCGGTCTCGTTGCGGCAGTCGATATGCTTGCCGGACAACCCCAGATAGACCGAGCTGATCTGGCAATCTGCCATCATCTCGGCCTCTTCCACCGCGCGGCGCAGTGACTTGACCACGGAGTCGAGGTCATTGACCCCGCCCTTCTCCATTCCGCGAGAAGCGTGACTGCCCATACCGATGACGTTCAGTTCACCGTCCGGCAATACTTCCCCGACCAGAACCGCCACCTTGGTTGTGCCGATATCCAGTCCGACAATCAAATTCCTATCTGCGGTGTTGGTCATGCACTTTCTCTTCGCTCTTCTTCCAGCCAACTGCCATTCCGGTGTCGTATCGAAGATCCACGTAGGCGACTTGCGCACGGGGTTCGATAACCGGAAAGGCATCGATAAACCGCTGCAACCGGAGCGCAATGTCATTGCGTCCCAGGAACAGCTTGATATTGCCATCCAGGGTCAGTTCCCAGGCATGGCGGGGGGTCAGATTCACCCCCAGCAACTTGTATCCCTTGGCAGCCAGTTGCGACTCGTACTGCCGACTCTCTTTCAACACCCGGGCGGCCTGATCATCCGGCCCCGACAACTGCATCAGCGGCGTCTTGACCCGATCCGGGGCGCTGAACACCTTGCCCTTGGTGTTGACGAAGCGGTTGCCGTTCCAGCGCGCCGCTACGTCCTGTTCCGTCAGGTAGACCTTGATCTTGTTCGGCCACTTCTTGCGTACCGATACCGAGGCCACCCATGGCAAGGCATTGAGCCTTGCCTGCAATTCATTGACGTCCAATTCGAAGAAGTTGCGCAGCTCGGCGCCATCCAGCACGGCCATCCGCAGCTCTTCAGTTTGCAAATACTGGTGTTGCCCCTGCAGCAACAGCTCGCTCATGGGCAACCGGTTGGCATCTGTCAGCCAACCTTTAACATCCAGCGCCGTCCGGTAGCAGCCCCATATCACCAGCAGGAAAAACGCTACCCCTGCGATGAAGCCACCCTTGGTGCGCCCCTGTGCCCTTGCCTCCACCCGATCGATCCCCGTGTAACGCGCTAAACCGGCCTTTGACAGACCGGTTCGCCATTATATAGGCCCCGGCTTGGCGGTCAAAATACTCATTGGGCCCTCAGGCGCCAGATTTCATGCTATCTATGCTCAATTTCATCTCTCCGAGACGACGGGCCAGTGCCCCGACGTTCCCGGCGCCTTGAGTCAGCACCAAATCCCCCTCGCCGATCAGGTCGGCCAGCACGGCTGGCACGTCATCCGGTGTAGCGACGAAGATGGGTTCCAGGTTGCCACGCGAGCGAATGGAGCGGCACAGTGCCCGTCCATCAGCGCCCGGGATCGGCTCCTCACCGGCAGCATAAACCTCCAGCATCACCAGCACGTCAACCTTGGAGAGCACATCGGCGAAGTCCTCGTAGAGGTCGCGGGTGCGGGTATAACGGTGGGGCTGGAACACCATCACCAGACGCTTCTCGGGCCAACCGGCACGGGCGGCATTGATGGTGACCTTCACTTCGCTCGGGTGGTGTCCGTAATCGTCCACCAGCATCGCCTTGCCGCGACCGGTTTCAAACTCGCCATACTGCTGGAAGCGACGACCGACCCCTTCAAATTTGGCCAGTGCAGAGATGATGGCCTCGTCGCTAACACCGTCCTCTGTCGCGACAGCTATCGCCGCTGCAGCGTTCAATGCGTTGTGAATACCCGGCAAATTGAGGGTCACCTGCAGCTCGCCCGCCTCTTTGCGGCGAACACGGAAGCAGCTGTGGTTGGTGGTCTGGACAAAATCCAGCACCTGCACATCGGCATCGTCGGAGAGGCCATAGGTCAGGGTCGGACGGGCAATCTCGGGCAACATGCCACGGATCACCGGATCATCGATGCAGACCACCGCCAGTCCGTAGAAGGGCAGATTGTGCAGAAACTCGATGAAGGTGGCCTTCAGCTTGGAGAAGTCACCGCCGTAGGTGTCCATGTGATCCGCTTCGATGTTGGTCACGATAGAGACCATCGGCTGCAGATGCAGGAAAGAGGCGTCGCTCTCGTCCGCCTCGGCAATCAGGTAGCGGCTGCTGCCCAGGCGGGCATTGGTGCCAGCACTGTTGAGCAGGCCACCGATGACGAAGGTCGGGTCGCGGTCGGCTTCGGCATAGATACTCGCCACCAGACTGGTGGTGGTGGTCTTGCCGTGGGTACCGGCGATGGCGATACCGTGGCGGAAACGCATCAGCTCGGCCAGCATCTCGGCGCGACGAACCACCGGAATACGTAGCTCGCGGGCGGCCAGCAGCTCCGGGTTGTCCTGCTTGATGGCGGTAGAGACCACCACCACGCTGGCACCCTCAACGTGTTCGGCACTGTGACCGACGAAGATGTGAGCGCCCAGTCCGGCCAACCGTTCAGTCACAGCATTGCGAGCCAGATCCGAACCCGTTACCTGATACCCTTCGTTGGCAAGCACTTCGGCGATCCCGCCCATACCGGCACCACCGATGCCGATAAAGTGGATGCGACGCACGCGGCGCATTTCGGGGATCACAGTACGCAGTTTTGCCAGTTCAACCTTGGTCATAATCGTCTCTTTAGTCTGCCGCAGGCCATGTACCGTCAAAGCTCGGCTGCACAGCGGCATCAATACATACAGGTACAAGGTTGCACGGTGTCACCACTGCAACCTTGCTCATTAATCTTTACCACGCTGCCCGGTTGCGAGCTGTTTGCACTCATCTGCAACCCGCTCGGCCGCATCGGTGATAGCGACGCGGCGAGCCGCTTTCGCCATGTTAAACAGGGTCTCCCGGCGACCAGCCAACCAGGTCAGGCGCGCCGCCAGCGATGCGGTATTCAGCTCGGACTGGGGCAGAAACTCGGCTGCACCGCCGTCGACCAGGGTCAAGGCGTTACGGGTCTGGTGATCATCCACCGCATGGGGCAATGGCACGAAAATGGCGGCCACACCGGCGGCAGCCACTTCGGAAACGGTCAGGGCACCGGCACGGCAGACCACCAGGTCGGCCCAGGCGTAGGCGCTGGCCATATCCTTGATAAATTCACTCACCTCGGCATTGATGCCGTGCTGGGCATAGGCAGCAGACACCGTCTCGGCATTGCCCTTGCCACACTGGTGACGCACCTCGATAGGCACACCAGCCGCCGCCACCGCAGCGGGTACCTGCTGGTTGAGCACCCGGGCACCCAGGCTGCCACCGACGATCAGCAGATGCAGCGGCTCGGCTTCGCTGCGAAGCTGCGGATCCGGCAGGGCGACCACTTCGGGACGCACCGGATTGCCTACCACGGCGGTACGGCGGCTCGGCGCGAAGGCGCCCGGAAATGCCATCAACACCCGCCTGGCGATACGGGCCAGCAGCTTGTTGGTCATGCCGGCAGCGGCATTCTGCTCATGGAGCAGCAGCGGGATGCCGGAGAACCAGGCAGCCACGCCACCCGGGCCGGAAGCAAAACCGCCCATGCCGAGCACCACATCAGGACGAACGGTCTTGAGTACCTGACGCGCCTGCAGGATCGATTTGACGATGCGATAGGGCGCCACCAGCAGTCGCTTGATGCCGTTGCCACGCACCCCCTGAATATCGATGAAGGAGATGGGATAACCGTGGGCTGGCACCAGTTCCGCCTCCATCCGGTCGGCAGTGCCGAGCCAGTGGACAGTCCAGCCCTGGGCCTTCAGGCGATCGGCCACGGCCAGACCGGGAAAGACATGCCCCCCGGTACCACCTGCCATCACCAACAGAGTCTTGCTCACTAAACCTCCCGCACGCGCGCCTGGGCAGTCGCCTGACGCAACTCAAAATCGATTCGAATCAACATGCTCACCGCCACTGTCATGATGATGAGACTCGAGCCACCGTAACTGACCAGCGGCAGGGTCAACCCCTTGGTCGGCATCATGCCGCTGGCTGCGCCAACGTTGACGAAAGTCTGGAAACTGAACCAGATGCCGATACCGATAGCCAGATAGCCATCATAGAGGCGGTCGGCTTGCAGGGCGCGATGCCCCAGCTTCAACGCCTTGATCGCCAACGCAAAGATGAGACACAGGGCGCCCAGTACCCCGACGTAACCCAGCTCTTCGCCGAGGATCGCAAACACGAAGTCGGTATGCGCTTCCGGCAGGTACTCCATCTTCTGGATGGAGTTGCCGAGCCCTTCGCCAAACCAGCTGCCACGGCCAAACGCCATCAGCGACTGGGTCAACTGGTAGCCACTGCCAAACGGATCGGCCCAGGGATCCATAAAAGAGGTCACCCGACGCATCCGGTATGGCTCGACGATGATCAGCATGATCACCCCACCAAGACCGCCACCGATAAGGATCATGAACTGCCACAGTTTGGCGCCAGCCAGAAACAGCATGCCGAACGAGGTGACGAACATCACCACGGTCGACCCCAGATCCGGTTGCAGCAGCAACAGGATCGCCAACACCCCGAATACTGCCAAGGGCTTCAGGAAGCCAAGCCAGGCTTCACGCACCTCGTTCTGACGCCGCACCAGATAACCGGCTAGATAGACGAATAGGGCCAGCTTGCCAAACTCGGCCGGCTGCAGGTTGAAGGGGCCCAGTGGCAGCCAGCGCACCGCACCGTTGACATTGCGCCCGACCACCAGCACCAGTACCAGCAGCAGAATGGCCAGCAACAGCATGGGTCCGTTGTACTCCTGCCAGCGCGCCATCGGCACCTGCAACACAAACCAGGAGATACCGAGCGCCATCACCAGAAACATGGCGTGACGCTTCACAAACATGAAGGGATCATCCCCCAGGGAGATCCCCTCCGGGATCGAGGCTGATGCCACGATCACCACCCCGACCGCCATCAGGGAGAGCGCCAGCAACACCAACTGCCGGTCATAGAGGCCGGCAGGGCGCGCCGGCAATAGCCAGCGCTGGAACAGACCTGCGGCTGCGCGAAGGACATTCATAGCGCCATCACCATCTCGGTAAAGCGATCGCCACGCACCTCGAACGACTTGAACTGATCGAGGCTGGCACAGGCTGGCGCCAGCAGCACCCAGTCACCGGGCTTGGCATCGGCAGCCGCCTTGGCAACCGCAGTGGCCAGGTCGGCCACCCGTTCGGTCTGCTCGCCCAGCGCCAGCAGCACCTCGGCATCCTGACCGAAGCAGTACATGTGATCGATCTGGTTGCCCAGAAGCGCCTGGATCGGGCCAAAATCCTGCCCCTTGCCCTGACCACCGGCCAGCAGCAACAGGCGCCCCTTGACCGACTCGCGCACACCGGCAACGGCAGCTAGCGTAGCTCCCACGTTGGTGGCTTTGGAGTCGTTGATCCAGCGCACCCCGTTCACTTCGCGCACGAAACGGGCACGGTGGGGCAAGCCTTCAAAGCGGCGCAGCACGGTGAGCTGGGCAGCGCGGGGAATGCCGACCGCATCGCACAGCGCCATGGCGGCCAGCGCGTTGGCCTGATTGTGGGCACCGACGATCTTCATCTCGTCCACCGCCAGCAGCGGCTCGCCGTGCAGGGTCAACCAGTAGCGGCCATCCAGCAGGCAGCGGCCATAGCCATTGCAGTCAAGACCGAAGCTCTGCCACACCTGACCCACATCGGGCAAAGTCTGGGGATCGTCGCGATTGACCAGAATGTGTTTGGAGTGCTGATGGATCTCCATCTTGGCGGCGCGGTAGTCGGCCATACCCTGATAGCGATCCATGTGATCTTCAGAGAGGTTCAGCACCACAGAGGCAGCAGCACGCAAACTGTGAGTGGTCTCCAGCTGGAAGCTGGAGAGCTCCAGTACGCAGAGATCCATCGGCTGCTTGAGCAGCTCCAGCGCAGGCGTACCGATATTGCCGCCCACGCCCACCTTGAGCCCGGCTTCGGCAATCATCTCACCCACCAGGGTCGTGACAGTGCTCTTGCCATTGGAACCTGTGATGGCGATGACCGGTGTCTCGGTCTCGCGAACGAACAACTCGATATCGCCGACGATCTGCACACCACATTCGGCAGCCGCTTTCAATTCAGGGGTAGCCAGGGCAATGCCCGGGCTCGCGACGATCATATGCGCCTGTTTGAGTCGCTCACCATCCAGCCCGTAAATGAGTTCCACCTCGGCAGGTAGTTGATCCTTGCCGGGCGGGTTGGCGCGAGTGTCCATCACCAGTGGGGTGACACCACGGCCGAGGAAGTAGTCGACGCAGGAGAGTCCGGTTTTGCCGAGTCCGATAACGATGACCATGGCCTTACCTCACCTTCAGGGTGGCAAGACCCAGCAGCACCAGCACGAGGGTGATGATCCAGAAACGCACGATAACGCGCGGCTCCGGCCAGCCCTTCTTCTCGTAGTGGTGATGGATCGGCGCCATGCGGAAGATCCGCACGCCGCGCAGCTTGTAAGACCCCACCTGCAGGATCACCGAGACAGTCTCCATCACGAAGACACCGCCCATGATCACCAGCAGGAACTCCTGGCGTACCAGCACGGCGATGGTGCCGAGCGCGCCGCCCAATGCCAGGGAACCGACGTCCCCCATGAAGACCTGTGCCGGATAGGTGTTGAACCAGAGAAAGCCCAGACCTGCCCCGACGATGGCAGTACAGACGATCACTAGCTCGGAGGTATAGGGAACATAGGGAATATGCAGGTAACTGGCGAAGTTGACGTTGCCGGTTGCCCAGGCGATAAACGCAAAGCCGCCCGCCACCATCACGGTCGGCATGATGGCCAAGCCATCCAGACCATCGGTCAGGTTGACCGCGTTGGAGGTACCAACAATGACGAAATAGGTGAGCAGGATAAACATCAGGCCAAGTTGCGGCATCACATCCTTGAGGAAGGGCACCACCAGCTGGGTCTGACCATCATGGGTGGCCGTGGCGTAGAGGAATACAGCCACTCCCAGCGCAACGGCGGATTGCCAGAAGTACTTCCAGCGGGCGATCAGGCCGTCGGTATTCTTGCGCACCACCTTAAGGTAGTCGTCGGCAAAGCCGATGGCGCCATAGGCACCCAGCACAAACAGCACCAGCCAGACATAGGGGTTGTCGAGGCGGCACCAGAGCAGCACAGACGTGAAAATCGCAGCAATGATCATCAGACCACCCATGGTCGGAGTGCCCCGCTTGCTGAGGTGGGACTCGGGACCATCGTTGCGGATCACCTGACCGAACTTCAGGATCTGCAGGCGACGAATGAGGCGCGGCCCCATCCAGAGCGCAACTCCCAGACCGGTAATGATCGACAGGATGGCGCGAAACGTCAGGTAGGAGAAGACGTTGAAGAAGGTGAAGTGCGGGGTGAGCAGTTCGGCCAGCCAGACTAGCATGTGGCTGACTCCTGATGGCCTTTGACCATCTCGACGATATCTTCCATGCGGGAGCCACGGGCACCCTTGACCAGAATCGAAATTTCCTGATGTGTATTTATCATTTGCGCAAGCACTTCAAACAACGACGCCTTGTTATCGAAATGTCGGCCAGCCGCGGCATCTGCGGTATAGCGACTATGTTCCCCTACTGTCAGCACGGCATCCAGACCGCACTCGCGGGCATGACGGCCAACCCGGGCATGTTGCTCGGCAGACTCCTCACCCAGTTCCCGCATGTCGCCAAACACCAGCACCTTAAAGCCGCTCATGGCGGTCAAGGCATCGATGCCCGCCAGCACGGACTCCACGCTGGCGTTGTAGGTATCATCCACCAGGGTCAGACCGCCCCAGTGCTGAACACAGAAGCGTCCCTTGACCGGAGCCATCTGCTCCAGACCGGCTTTGACCGAGGCCAGAGAAGCACCGAGTGCCAGGGTACCGGCAGCAGCAGCCAGCGCATTGGCCACGTTGTGGCGACCCGGGATCGCCAGAGTCAGGCTCAGCTCACCCTGCGGGGTCACCATCACGAACTCGGCGCAGCCTTGTTCGTTGAGCACAAGGTTGCGCGCGTGGAACGGCTGGCTCTGATCGTCGATGGAGAAGGCGCACTGAATGCCGCGTTCCCGCCACTTCGGCCAGAATTCGTTGTCGGCGTTGACGATGGCCGTGCCGCCCTCGCTCAGCCCCTCAAAAATTTCGCTCTTGGCGTGGAACACACCTTCCAGCGAGCCGAAGCCCTCCAGATGGGCCGCCGCCACGTTGTTGATGATGGCGGCATCGGGTTTGGCCAGCGAGGTAGTCCAGGCGATCTCGCCCGGATGGTTGGCACCCAGCTCCATCACTGCAAACCGGTGTTGCGGCTCGAGGCGCAGCAGGGTGAGCGGCACGCCCACCTCGTTGTTGAAGTTGCCAGCGGTGGCCAGCACTTCCCCTTCGTTGCGCAGGATGGCGGTTGCCATCTCCTTCACCGTGGTCTTGCCGCAGCTGCCGGTAATGGCCAGCACTTTCGGGTTGATGCGCTCGCGTACCAGCTTGCCGAGTCGGCCCAGTCCTTTCAGACTGTCGGTCACCACCAGCTGGGGGATGGCCAGCGGCAGCTCACGCTCGACCAGCAGGGCAGAGGCCCCTGCCTGAACGGCCTGCTCGCAAAAATCGTGGGCATCGAAGCGCTCGCCGCGCAGGGCAACGAACAGGGCACCCGCGCCCAGAGTACGGGTGTCGGTACTGACGACGCTGATCTCGCCATCGTTACCAATCAGACGGGCATCGAGTACCTGAGCCAGCTCGGCAAGCCTGAGGGTCATCATTTGAATGACTCCAATAATGTGTGCAAGGCGGCCGCAACGGTTTCCCGGTCGCTGTAGTGCCGCTTGTCGGTTCCAATGATCTGATAATCCTCGTGACCCTTACCGGCCACCAGGATGATGTCCTGTTTGCTCGCCTGACCGATGGCCAGCGCAATCGCCTTGACCCGGTCGTGCTCCACCTGCACCGCAGCAGGATCGCGAAGACCCGCCACCATGTCGGCCATGATCCGGGCCGGCTCCTCGGTACGGGGATTGTCGTCGGTCAGGATCACGCGATCCGCATACTGCTCGGCCATGGCGGCCATCATGGGGCGCTTGCCGCGATCGCGGTCGCCACCACAACCAACCAGACACCAGAGCTGCCCTGTGCAGTGCACCCGCAGGGCCTGCAATGCCTTCTCCAGAGCGTCCGGGGTGTGGGCGTAATCGACCACCGCCAGCGGCGTATCACCACCGCCAAAGCACTCCATGCGACCGGTTACCGGCTGCAATTTCGGGGCCGTTGCCAGCAGCTCGTGGAAGTCGTAACCGAGCACCAGCATCACGCCCATCGCGGCCAGCACATTGCTGACGTTGAAGCGCCCGAGCAAGGGGGCGGATAATACACCATTCCCCCAGCTGGAGTTAATCTGCGCGCGAAAACCTTGCTGGTGAAAATCGAGCTGCTGCGCCGTTAATTGACGGCCAGAATGGTGTTCAATCGGGCCATTAACGCTAAACGCCACCGCTGCCGGGTATTTTCCGAGCCACTTGGCACCCAACTCGTCATCGCGGTTGATCACCGCATTCGACTCATCGACCAGCTGCAGCAACTGCTCTTTGGCCGCACCATAGGCTTCCATGGTGCCGTGATAATCGAGGTGATCCCGGCTCAGGTTGGTGAAAACGGCAGCGGCAAAAGGCAGTGCGGCAACACGATGCTGCACCAGACCATGGCTGGAGACCTCCATCGCCACCAGATCCGCCTCCTGCGCTTGCAGCGCAGCCAGATTGGCTTGCACCTGCACGGCGCTGCCGGTGGTATTTTCCGCTTCGATCAAATTGCCAAACAGGCCGTTGCCGATGGTCCCCATCACACCCGCCTTGCCACCCAGCAGGGTGCGCCAGTTGGCGACCAGCAGTGCCGTAGTGCTCTTGCCGTTGGTGCCGGTGACCCCGACCAGATCCAATTTTTGGGCTGGCTGATCGTAGAAATAGCCCGCAAGAGCAGAGAGGTGAGCGGGCAGATCCCGCATCCCGATACAGGGAACCGGAGTCGATGGTGGGATAAATTCACCATCCTCCTCAAACACAACAGCGGTCGCTCCCTGAGCCACCGCCTGCTCGATAAACCGTCTGCCATCCACCTGATGACCGCAAATGGCCACGAAGAGCGTGCCGGGCCTGACCCGCCGACTATCCAGCTGGATATCGGTCAGAGTGAGCGCCGGCGCCTGAATACCGAAGGGGCGCAGTAATGCATCAAGTGCGCGGGACAAGAGGAGCCTCCGTACGGGCAAGTTTGGCGGGCACCGCTGTGGGCACCGCATCAGGACGAATATTGAAGAGTTGCAGTACCCCGCCCATGGCCTCTGCAAACGGCGGGGTCGCCACGGCACCGCCATAGTAGGCACTACCTTTTGGCTCGTTAATCACCACCACCATGACGAAACGGGGATTACTGGCAGGGGCAAAACCGGCAAACCAGGCCATGTAATCCTTGCCGTAGCCTCCGGCAACTGCGACCTTGGCGGTACCACTCTTGCCACCGACCCGATAACCCGGAATCTTGGCCTTGGGAATAGCGTTGTCGACTACGTACTCCAGCGCCTGCAGCATGGCGGAGGCGTTGTTGTGATCGATCACCTGCTCACCCTTGGGCGGCGTGGTCACCTTGACGATGGAGATGGGCACTCGCTTGCCCTTGTTGGCCAGGGTGGCGTAGGCGGAAGCCAGTTGCAGCGGGGTAACCCGCAGACCATAACCAAACGAAAGGGTCGCCCGCTCGATATCGGACCAGCGCCGACGCTGAGGCAACATACCACCGCTCTCGCCCATCAGTCCGCTGCCGGTATCCATACCGAAACCGAACATACTGAGGGTGTTGATCATCTCTTGGGCCGGCATCCGCAGGGCAATGCGCGACATGCCGATGTTGGAGGAGTAGCGCAGGATATCGTAAAGGTTGGTCGCCTTGTGAATACTGACGTCCTTGATCTGCTTGGCACCGATAAAGAGCGGACCACCGGGAATGAAATCCTTCCAGCTGGTGACACCCGCCTGCAAGGCACTTAGCAAAATCAGCGGCTTGACTGTGGAGCCCGGCTCGTAGGTATCGGTCACCACCCGGTTGCGTACCCGGAAACTCTGATACTGGCCGCGGTTGTTCGGGTTATAGGAGGGGGTATTGACCATGGCGAGCACTTCGCCGGTCTTGATATCCAGCATCACCATGGAGCCGGACGTTGCCTTGTTCTCGTCGGTTGCTCGCTTGAGCGCCCGATAGGCCAGAGCCTGTACCCGCTGATCGATGCTGAGCTGCAGATCGTTGGCGTTCTTGCCCTCTTTGACGATACCAAGACGCTCGATGACCCTGCCCTGCCGGTCCTTGCGCACCCGCATCTCGCCCGGTGTCGCCGTCAGCCACTCGTTGTAGCTGCGCTCGATCCCCTCGATCCCGTTGCCATCGATGTTGGTTACCCCCACCAGGTGGGCACTGATTTCGCCAGTCGGATAGAAGCGGCGCGACTCGGGACGCAGATAGACACCACCCAGCTTGAGCCCCTTGATGTATTCAGAGACAGCGGGCGTTACCTGACGCTGCAGATAGACGAAGCGCTTGCTGGGGTTGGCGATACGTTGCTTGAGAGTATTGATATCGATTTTGAGGACTGCTGAGAGCGCCATCCAAGCCCGCTCATTGTGGATAGCACCGGACTCGTGCACAGTCTTGGGATCGGCCCAGACCGCCTCGACCGGAACGGAAACAGCCAGCTGTTCACCATTGCGATCGGTGATCATGCCGCGCACCGCCTGGGTGGAGGTGGTTCGCAGAGAGCGCATGTCCCCCTCCTGACGCAGACGATCCGGATTGATCACCTGGATCCAGGCCAGACGGAGGATCAGCCCGACAAAGGCGATGCCGATGAATACGACCAGCGTGCGGAAGCGCCACGGATAGATAGATGGCGCTTTAACGTTCGCTTTAGCGGTTTTGGCTGTAGCCTTCCGTTTCATGGCAGAGTAATTACCTTCTCGGTGGTCACCAGAGGGCGACCCATTTGCAACTTGTCCATGGCCAGCGTGGCGACCCGGGAGTGTTCCGCCAGAGTGCCCTGCTCCAGCAAGAGGTGGCGCCATTCGATATTGAGGCGATCCTCTTCCGCCATTAGGTCATTCTGTTTGGCGGTGAGGCCACGGGTCATGTTGGTCACCAGGATCACGGCAAACGCGGTCACCAGTACGGCAACCGACAGAAAAATCTGCAGCTTGTGCCGCCAGAGATCGGCAACGATCTCCTTGGCTAGGTGGACACGTACTTCGCTCATCGCTTACTCCGCCAGCCGCTCGGCGACCCGCAGCACCGAGCTGCGCGAACGGGTGTTTTCAGAGACCTCATGATCAGAAGGCTTGAGCGCCTTGCCGACCGACTTCAATTTGCGACCGCCAGCCAGCTGGGCCTCGGTCAAGGGAATGCCGTAGGGCACTTCAGGCCCCTTCTCGTGCTTGCGAATGAAGTGTTTCACCAGCCGGTCTTCCAGCGAGTGGAAGCTGATCACAGACAGACGGCCATGTGGTGCCAGCACGTCCAATGCACCGTTGAGCACGGTTTCGATCTCGTCCAGCTCGCTGTTGATATAGATGCGGATGGCCTGGAAACTGCGGGTTGCCGCATGCTTGCCCTTCTCCTTGCTCGGATTGACCCGGGCAATCATCTCAGCCAGCTGACGGGTACGCACGTAAGGCTCGGTCACCCGGTCGTGGACGATGGCGCGGGCGATCTTCTTGGCAAAGCGCTCCTCACCGAAGGTCTTCAGCACCCAGGCGATATCATCCACATCGGCCTTGGCAAGCCACTCGGCGGCGCTCTGGCCGGAAGTGGGGTCCATCCGCATATCGAGCGGACCATCTTTCATAAAGCTGAAGCCGCGCTCGGCATCATCCAGTTGGGGTGAAGAGACCCCCAGATCCAGCAGGAAGCCATCCACCTTGCCAAGCAAACCACGATCGCTCAGATAGCGAGTGATACCGGAGAAGGGGCCGTGCACGATTTCGAAGCGGGGATCCTGGATCTTGGCCGCTTCGGCGATCGCCTGCGGGTCGCGGTCGATGGCGATCAGGCGGCCATTCGGGCCAAGGTGCTGCAGGATCAGACGAGAATGACCACCACGGCCAAAAGTACCGTCGACGTAGACACCGTCCGGCTTGATGGCCAGACCTTCAACGGCTTCGTGCAGCAGCACTGTGATGTGTTCAGCGGCTTGGGTCATTTATAAAGAGAAATCCTGTAGTCGTGGTGAGCTTGCCCAATCGTCCCCGGGCAGACCCAAGATGTCGTCATTGACCTGTTGTTGCCAGCGGGCTTCATCCCACAACTCAAACTTGTTGAGCTGGCCCACCAGCATAATTTTCTTGTCCAGCCCCGCATGGTTGCGCAGTGGCTGACTGAGCAGCAGACGGCCATTGCCATCCAGCTCGCATTCAGTTGCATGTCCCAGCAGCAGGCGCTGCAAACGGCGCTCTTGAGGATTCATGCTGGAGAGGGTCTTTAGCTTGCGCTCGACCTCTTCCCACTCGTTCAGGGGATAAAGCAGCAGACAGGGATGGGCAATATCGATGGTGCAGACCAGCTGGCCGTCGCTTTCGTCGCGCAGCCAGTCACGGAATTTGGTCGGAATCGCCAACCGCCCTTTACTGTCCAGGCTGATGGCATGAGCGCCACGCAACAAATTGCTGTCCCTGAAGGTGAATGAGGAGGCTGATTGCCCCTCTAAAAACCACTTTGATCCACTTTTCCCCACCTTGAAGTTTAAGGACGTGCAGGGGGCTTTTCAAGCAAGGAGATGGGGCAGAGGGAACATATTGACGCAGCATTTGCATACCGCAGATTGAGTGGGTTGATTTTCCACAAGTTATTTGGCTTTAGGCTCTGGTGATTAATTGAAATAAGTGAATGAACTGAGAACACACACAATATGCGGGTGCGAACAATCATCCTGGGTTCTATCACCATCTATCGCTGCCATCGTGCCAAATACGAAACTATTCGATTGATTTAAAACATATAATTTCATTCAAAATGACAAGGCCGAAAATATCCTGCCAACGAAGCCATATTTTCTCATGCATAAAAAAGAGCCCCGCGATAAATCGCGGGGCTCTTCGGAATGAGGTCGGAGTCGGCCTGTAAGCCGGGTTCTGTACCGGGTTGCCCCGGGTAGCAATCATTCCTCTAGGCCAGCAATCGCTCGCTGGCTCAAGCAACCTACCCGCCCCCAACGCGGGCCGCGCCAATAGGGGCCTATTTGGTCTTGCTTCGGGTGGAGTTTACCGTGCCACGAACTGTTGCCAGTCGCGCGGTGCGCTCTTACCGCACCCTTTCACCCTTACCTGATCCCTTGCGGGCCATCGGCGGTCTGCTCTCTGTTGCACTGGTCGTAGGCTCGCGCCCCCCAGGCGTTACCTGGCACCCTGCCCTGTGAAGCCCGGACTTTCCTCCCCTCCGCCCGTCTGTCCCGAGGGACACAACGACGAAGCAGCGATTGCCCAGCCAACTCCGAGGCGCGGATTATACCCTTGCGATACGTACGGGGTAAACCGGCAATTCCCGTTTACAGCCATTTATCGCGCTTGGCCCCCGTTTACAGGCTGACTGATTGTCGATACAGGGGATTGCGCAGGTCAAAAAACAGTCTGATGACCTATTGACCGACTCAATAGTGCTCGAGACCGTATTTATAGAGGGCATTCTTCTTCACGCCGTGGATCTCGGCGGTCAGGGCGGCCGCTTTTTTCAGTGGCAGTTCGGTCACCAGCAGACCCAGAGTACGGATCGCCTCGGCGGGCAGATCCTCTTCTTCTTTGGAGGCGCCAGCCACGACCAGCACGATCTCGCCGCGGCAGCGGTTGTCATCCTCACCAAGCCAGGTCAGCATTTCAGAGGCTGGCAGACCGTGGATCGACTCGAAGGTCTTGGTCAGCTCGCGGCACACCACCACCTGACGCTCACCGAGAATGCGAGCAATCGCTTCCACTGTATCCTGCACACGGCGCGGGGATTCGTAGAACACCAGCGAGCGGGTGTCTTCAATAACGGCTTGCAGGCGATCGTCACGCCCCTTGCTCTTGGCGGGCAGGAAGCCCTCAAAGGCAAAGCGATCGGTGGGCAGACCGGCCGCGCTCAGAGCCGTGATGGCAGCACAGGGACCGGGCAGCGGCACCACCTTGACCCCAGCTTCACGACAGCGGGTGACCAAGTGATAACCGGGGTCGCTGATGAGCGGGGTGCCAGCATCGGAGACCAGCGCAACACTCTTGCCCTCTTTGATCCGGCCGATCAGCACATCGGCTTTCTGCTGCTCGTTGTGATCGTGCAGGGCGAAGGTCGGCACCGAGATTTGGTAGTGGCTGAGCAGGATACCGGTATGACGGGTATCTTCGGCTGCCACCAGATCGACACTACGTAAAATATCCAATGCACGCTGGGTGATGTCCGCCAGATTGCCGATCGGAGTGGGGACTATATACAGGGTTGGGATGTCACTCATGGGATCTCCGAGTGCCCCGACAATTGTGTCGCCATATTGGCCCGTTTACACTATGGGGAACTTCAACACTGGTCGGGGAATGAACTTGAACCGGGTTACAAAGCAGCTAAGTGTATCACGACTCTTCGGCATCATACTCGCGGCAGTACTGCTCGCAGCCTGTGCGTCGGAGCCCAATCAACCGTCAGGGCAGTCAGGCATGCCCTCTGCGTTTTCCAATCTGACCAAGAATGCCCAGTGGTATCTTGAGCAGGTGGACCCCGCCAAGCCGGCCGAAGCCTTTACCTGGCAAATGCTGGCGGCACGCAGCTATCTGGCACTGGGCCAGACCAAACCAGCCTCGGCACTGTTCCAGCAATTGCAGAAGCAGGCCAAGGACCCCGCCCAGAAGGCGCAGTTGCAACTGCTGCAAGCCCATCTGTTGCTGGCGCAAGGCCACGCCAATCAGGCGCTGATCCTGCTGGAAGGCAAACCCGAGGTGCTGCTGGATGCCGATACCCAAAAGGATTGGTATCGCCAGCGCGTAGTGCTGCAACTCGACATCAACAACAAGTTTGGCGCAGCCAAGTCGTTGATTGCACTGGAGCCCTACCTCAATCAGAGCGAGCAGGCGACCAACCATCAGCAAATCTGGTCGTTGCTCAAAAGCATGACCCCCTCCACCCTGCAAGCGCTGGAAGAGGCTCCGGCCCCTGATGTGACCACCGGCTGGTTGCGACTGGCGGCACTGGTCAACGAGTTTGGCGCCCAACCGAACCTGCTGGCCCGCCAGCTGGCAGGCTGGAAGCGCGACTTCCCCAACCATCCAGCCCAGAAGGATATGCCGGCAGGATTGGGCGATCTGGCGGCCACTGCCAGCACCTCGGTGCAACAGATCGCCGTGCTGCTGCCCCTCTCCGGCAATCTGGAGCCGCAGGGCGCCGCCATCCGTAACGGTATGCTGATGTCTTATAAGGAAAATCAGGGGCAATTCACCCTGAACTTCTACGACACCCAGAGCAAGTCGACCGGCGACCTTTATAAGCAGGCGATTCAGGAAGGGGCAGACATGATCATCGGCCCGCTGCTGAAAGACCGGGTCGAGGAGCTGCTAAAGGCAAATCCGACCGTGCCGGTACTGGCGCTCAACGAGCTGGACAAGCCGATCGTCAACGACACCACCTACTACTTCTCCCTCTCTGCCGCCGCAGATGCCGCGCAGGCAGCCCAGTACCTCTACACCCAGGGCTACCGCAAACCGCTGCTGATCGCCGCTCAGGGGCGGATCGGTTACAGCAGTATCAAGGCGTTCGAGCAGAGCTGGGCCACCCTGAGCCAGGATAAGCCGGTGGTTGCCACCTTCGGTGCCCGCAACGAAGTACAGGGGATGGTCAAGAATGCCCTGAGCGGCCGCTCTACCGCCCGTGCTGGCGAAGTAGTGCAACTCTCTGATGCCGCACCGCGCAGCATCGATGCCGTTTATGTGGTGGCCAACAGCCTGGAAACCCGGATGATCAAGCCCTACGTGGATGTCTCGGTCAATCCGATGGGCAGCCTGCCCATCTACACCAGCTCCCGCGGCTACGACAGCGCAGCCACCGAGGTCGCCTCCGAGCTCAACGGCATGCATATCGCCGATATGCCGCTGCTGCTGGGCGGCTACGAGAAACAGCGCGAGCAGATCGCCCTGCTCTGGCCGCAGACCCAGGGTGACCTGCTGCGTCTGTTTGCCATGGGCTACGATGCCGTCAGCCTGGCTGAGAACCTGCAGCAGATGCGCAAGGTGGGTGGCATGCAGCAGGCCGGCATGAGTGGTCAGCTGAGCGTGGATGCCCAGGGCAATATCGTGCGGATGCTGAGCTGGGGTACTTACCAGAACGGCAAACTGGTCGACGAGAACGCCGTTCAGCAACTGGAGGAGCCCTCCAATGAAGGAACTATGGAAACGGATGCGCCAGCAGTTGCCGAGCCTGTTCCCCTCACCAACGAGCAAGGGACAGCACTTTGAACAAGTCGCTGAACGCTGGTTGCAGGCCCAGGGCCTGCAACCGGTAGCTCGCAACTACCGCTGTCGTGGCGGTGAAATAGATCTCATCATGCACCAGGGCCAGACCCTGGTGTTTGTTGAGGTGCGCTACCGGGCCACCGGCAGCCATGGCGGGGCCGCCAGCTCGGTCACCCATAGCAAACAGCGCAAGATCATGCTGGCAGCGCGCCACTATTTGAAGCAACATGCCATCAACGAGGCCAATCAGGCCTGCCGATTCGATGTGATTGCGTTCGAGGGTGACCAGCCAGCCTGGATCCAGAACGCATTTTAAGAGGACCCTATGACTGACCGCATCAAAGAGAACTACACCGAAAGCATCCAGACCAAAATAGCCGCCGCCGAGGCGCTGCCGGATGCCATCCATACTGCAGCCCAGATGATCACCATCTGCCTGCTCAATGGCCACAAGGTGCTGGCATGCGGTAACGGTCCTTCTGCCGCACTGGCGCAACTGTTCATCTCCGAGCTGGTCAACTGCTACGAGACCCAGCGCCCCTCTCTTCCCGGCATGGCTCTGACCCCGGACATGGCGACCATCAGCGCCATCGCCACCGACCATGGTTTTGAAGAGGTCTACGCCAAGCAGATCCGCGCGCTGGGCCAGCCTGGCGACATTCTGGTGGTCATCACCACCACGGGCAACAGCCGAAGCCTGATCAAGGCGGCCGAGGCAGCTCTCTCCCGCGACATGACCATAGTGGTGCTGAGCGGCGGCGACGGTGGCGAAATGGCTGGCTTGCTGGGGCCAAACGATGTGGAGATCCGAGTACCCTCTGCCCGCCGCCCCCGTATTCTTGAGGTCAACCTGTTGACCCTGCACTGTCTGTGTGATCTCATCGACCAGACTCTTTTCCCGCAACAGGAAGATTGAAACCATGAACAAGCAGATACTCATCCTTGGCCTGCTAGCCAGCGCCTTGCTATTGCAGGGCTGTGCTGCCGTGGTGGTTGGCGGAGCAGCTGGTACCGCCAAGGTTTCTGGCGACCGCCGTACCATGAGCGCCCAGTGGGATGACCAGAGCATCGAGCTGAAAGCAGCCAATCTGCTGGCCGACAACAAACCGCTCAGCGCAGCCAGCAAGATCAGTGTCTACAGCAACAATGGCCGCGTGCTGCTGGTCGGTCAGACACCTTCTGACGTTTACAAGCTGGAAGCAGGCAAGATTGTTGGCCGCATCGAGGGGGTCCGCCACGTCTACAACGAGTTACGCCTTGGTCAGCCAGTCAGCCTGACCACACGCAGCAATGACACCTGGCTCACCTCCAAGGTGAAAGCCGACATGTTCGGCACCAAAAACTTCGATAGCGCCAAGGTCAAGGTGGTCACCGAAAACGGCGAAGTATTCCTGATTGGTCTTGTCACCCGTCAGGAGGGAGAGCAGGCGGTCAACATCGCTCGCCACGTTAGCGGTGTGAAGCGAGTCATCAAGGCATTCGAATACGCCCAGAACTGATAATTACGGATATGAAAAACGCAGCCAATTGGCTGCGTTTTTTTATTTGATGACTTTCAGGGTCGGACGACCGCTTGGACGCGGCGGTTCCGGCTCTGGCTCCACCGGTGCTTCGGCCTGCTCCAGCCAGATATCGTAACCAGGCTCGGGGGGGAACAGGGTTCCCACGCCGTTCTCCCTAGCATGGATAGCCAGCACGGCCGCCATCGGGATATAGACCTGTTGGGATACCCCGCCAAAGCGGGCGCTGAAGCTGATTGCCTCATTATCCATGTGAAATTGCATCACGGCACGGGGGGCGATATTCAGCACAATCTGCCCGTCCTGAGCAAACTGCATCGGCACCATCACATGGGGAATGTTGACGTTGACCACCAGATGGGGAGTCAGATCGTTATCCAGCAACCAGTCAAAGAACGCCCGTAACAGGTACGGGCGACTCGGCGTCATTGTCGGTTCCATGCTCATACGCCAGCACGGATCTCGCGTTCGGCTTCGGTCAGGGATGCCTGGAAGGACTCACGCTCGAACAGACGAACCATGTAGGCCTTCAGCTCTTTGGCGCCACGACCGGTCAAGTCGATACCCAGGCTCGGCAGACGCCACAACAACGGAGCCATATAGCAATCTACCAGACCAAACTCTTCGCTCATGAAATAGGGCATTTCACCGAAGATCGGTGCAATGGCGAGCAAGTTGTCACGCAGTTCGTTGCGTGCTGCTTCTGCATCGGTACCGGCCATGATCTTGTCAGCCAGGGAATACCAGTCCAGCTCGATGCGGTGCATCATCAGGCGGCTGTTACCACGCGCAACCGGATAAACAGGCATCAGGGGTGGATGCGGGAAGCGTTCGTCCAGATACTCCATGATGATGCGTGAGGTGTAGAGTGCCAGCTCACGATCAACCAGGGTCGGTACAGAGTTGTACGGGTTCAGCTCGGCCAGCTCATCCGGCAGATTGGCTGGGTCAACCTGACAGATATCCACACTAACACCCTTCTCCGCCAGGACAATACGCACCTGATGGCTGAACATATCGTTGGCACCGGAAAACAGCGTCATTACCGAACGCTTATTGGCAGCTACAGCCATTGAACCCTCCCGTCATAAAAAAGCAGAAACGGCAATGAAGCATCTTGGTCTTCATTGCCGTGCATTATATTACCCGGATCTGGTCGCTTAGTGAACGTCGCGCCAGAATTCCTTCTTCAACAGCACAGTGAAGATGAAGAAGATCACGATGAAACCAAGCACCCAGAAGCCCATGCGTTCACGCTCCTGTTGTACCGGTTCAGCCGAGTAGACCAAGAAGTTTACCAGATCCAGTACCGTCTTATCATACTCTTCGTCATCCATTTCACCGTTGCCGTCAGATTTGATGCTGACAACCTGCTGGGTCTCGACGCCATCGACCATGTGAGTCGCGAACTCGGCACGGGGAGTCCCCTGCAGCGGCTCCAGCACATGGGGCATGCCCACTGACGGGAACACCACGTTATTCACACCAAACGGACGGGTCGGATCCACGTAAAAAGAACGCAGATAAGTGTAAATCCAGTCCGCACCACGTACTCGGGCTACCAGAGTCAGGTCGGGAGGCGGCGCACCAAACCACTTAGCGGCATCCTTCTCGGACATGGCACTCTTCATCAGATCACCCACTTTGGCGTCGGTGAAAATGAGGTTCTCCTTCATCAGATCCTCAGGGATCTCCAGATCGGCAGCAACCCGGTTGTAACGTTGGTACTGGGTAGAGTGGCAGCCGGCACAATAATTCATGAAGGTGGCCGCTCCGCGTTGCAGGGATGCCTTGTCACTCAGATCGTAATTGGCCTTGTCCAGTGCAACCGCACCTCCAGCGGCAAACACCAGAGAGGGCAGCAGGGTCAGCACTGCAAATATTATTTTTTTCATTTAAATGTCACCCTCTCCGGCAGCGGCTTGGTGCGTTCGTTTTTGCTGTAGAAGAACAACAGCACGAAGAAACCGAAATAACCCAAGGTACAGATCTGGGCAACCAGCGTCAGAGTCGGCGTCGACGGCAGTACACCCAGCACCCCCAGAATGATGAAGCAGACCACAAACTGGGCGATGTTCAGCTTGTGCAGCTTGCTGCGATAGCGTATTGAACGCACCTTGCAGCGATCCAGCCAGGGCAGCAGGAACAACACCACAATAGAGAGGCCCATCATGATGACGCCAAGCAGCTTGTCAGGTACCGCACGCAGAATCGCGTAGAAGGGGGTGAAGTACCACACAGGCGCGATGTGAGCCGGAGTCTTCAGGCCGTTGGCCACTTCAAAGTTCGGCTTCTCGAGGAAGTAACCCCACATATCCGGCTTGAAGAAGATGATGGCGCAGAAGAAGAACAGGAAGCCGGCCACACCGATCATATCCTTGACGGTGAAGTAAGGGTGGAACGCCACCGCATCCAGCGGCCAGCCGTTCTCGTCCTTGTGCTTCTTGATATCGATGCCATCCGGGTTGTTGGAGCCGACTTCGTGCAGCGCCAGGATATGCATGGCAACCAGCATCACCAAAACCAGCGGCAACGCGATGACGTGCAGCGCGAAGAAGCGGTTCAGGGTCGCACCAGAGATAACGTAGTCACCACGGATCCACAGGGTAAGATCGTCACCGATGACCGGAATGGCACCAAACAGCGAGATGATGACCTGGGCCCCCCAGAATGACATCTGTCCCCAGGGCAGCAAGTAGCCCATAAAGGCTTCCGCCATCAGCACCAGGAAGATCAGCATGCCGAAAATCCACAGCAGCTCGCGCGGCTTCTGGTAAGAGCCGTAAATCATACCTCGGAACATGTGCAGGTAGACCACCACGAAGAAGGCAGAGGCACCGGTAGAGTGCATGTAACGTAGCAGCCAGCCATACTCCACATCCCGCATGATGTACTCGACGGAGGCAAACGCACCTTCCGCAGAGGGGTTGTAGTTCATGGTCAGCCAGATGCCGGTGATGATCTGGTTAACCAGCACCAACATGGCCAGCGAACCGAAGAAATACCAGAAGTTCAGGTTCTTCGGAGCCGGATACTTGGCCATGTGGTCGTTGTACATTGCCGTAAGCGGAAAGCGATCGTCAATCCAGCCCATCAGTTTGCTCAACATGATCAGGCCTCCTTGCCATCGGCACCGACCAGAATGGTGGTGTCGTTAATGAATTGATACGGCGGAATAACCAGGTTCAGTGGTGCAGGCACCCCCTGGAACACACGGCCAGCCATATCGAACTTGGAGCCATGACACGGGCAGAAGAAGCCGGACGCAACCCCCTGCACCTGCTCACCAAAACTGTCAGGCAGATAAGAAGGTGAACACCCGAGATGGGTGCAGATACCGACCGCGACAAAAATTTCGGGCTTGATCGATCTGTACCCGTTATGGGCATAGTCAGGCTGCTGCGGCTCTTCTGATGAGGGATCCCGCAACTTGTCATCATGTGCTGCCAGGGCATCCAGCGTCTGCTTGGTGCGTTTCACCACCCAGACGGGTTTGCCACGCCACTCGACACGGATGAGCTGACCCGGTTCCAACTTGCTGATATCGACTTCAACCGGTGCACCGGCTGCTTTGGCCTTGGCACTCGGATTCCATGACTTTATAAACGGCACTGCGGTAAACGCAGCTCCTACCCCACCAACGGCAACCGTTGACCAGGTAAGAAATCTGCGGCGACCGGTATCAACTGGCGCATTGCTCATCCAAAAACTCTCCCATGTGGACTCCGCACATTCTTATAGTGTCCCTGTTCCCCATTTTTCCCGTGACAACAGCGGCGGAAGCTGGATTTACAATTGCCACAGAAAACAGGGGAAATTTTAAAGAAAAGATAACAACTTGACAAGAAAGAGCGGTGAGCAATAAAAACAATAAAGAAACAATTTTTTGTCTTTTGTGACGCGTGGTTAGCATTGATGTCGGTAATATTACTAATAAAAAAAGCCTGGCGGTTGCCAGGCTTTTTTGACACTCGAAAGAGTGAGCACCGAAAGCGAATTAACGCTTGGAGTACTGCGGACGCTTACGAGCTTTGTGCAGACCGACTTTCTTACGCTCAACCTTACGGGCATCGCGAGTAACAAAGCCTGCTTTACGCAGTTCGGAACGCAGGGTTTCATCGTACTGCATCAGAGCACGAGTGATACCGTGGCGGATCGCACCAGCTTGACCGGAGATGCCACCACCGTTAACGGTGATGTACAGATCCAGTTTCTCGGTCATCTCAACCAGTTCCAGCGGCTGACGAACTACCATGCGGGCAGTCGGACGACCGAAGTACTGCTCCAGGGAGCGCTGGTTGATTACGATCTTACCGCTACCCGCTTTGATAAATACGCGAGCAGTGGAGCTTTTGCGACGGCCGGTACCGTAGTATTGATTTTCTGCCATGTTGCCAGTTCCCGATTAGATATCCAGTACTTGAGGTTGCTGAGCAGCGTGAGCGTGCTCGGCGCCTGCGTAAACTTTCAGTTTACGGAACATGGCACGGCCCAGAGGACCTTTCGGCAGCATGCCTTTAACAGCAGCTTCGATTACCATTTCCGGTTTACGCTGAATCAGCTTGTCGAAGCTGATTGACTTGATACCACCCGGGAAACCGGAGTGAGCGTGGTACATTTTGTCGGTAGTTTTCTTACCGGTAACACGTACCTTCTCAGCGTTTACAACGATGATGTAATCACCGGTGTCAACGTGCGGAGTGTATTCAGCTTTGTGCTTACCACGCAGACGAGCAGCGATCTCGGTTGCGATACGACCCAGAGTTTTACCTTCTGCGTCCACAATGTACCAGTCACGTTTTACGGTTTCTGGCTTGGCAACGAAAGTTTTCATTAAGTTAAACCCAATTACCTGTTACAGACCCAATTGTTTATGGGGGCTCTCCCACAAACAACAAACGATGGCCTACCTGTACCCCTTCGAATACAAGTAAAGCTTAAAGTGTTGCTGTCTTATCGACAGCTGTAACGTGGGCCGGGCGATTATAAGTGAAGTTGCCTTAAATATCACCTGCTAATTTCACTGCCATGAAACCAGCAAATGTCGCCCGGCCCTACCTGCCGCAGATGCCCATCCGACTGGCAGGCGCGGTATTGTGACTAAGGAAGGTGCACTCTGGCAAGGTATTCGTGCGATTGCATTTCCTGAAGCCGTGAAAGACAGCGTTGGAATTCGAAATTCAGCAGCCCTTCACCGTAGAGTTCTGCCATGGGAACCGCCGCCGACATGATGAGCTTGACGTGCCGTTCATAAAACTCATCGACCATGGCAATGAAGCGGCGAGCCGCGTCATCCGTGCCTGTGCCCATTGGCTGCACATTGGCCAGCAGAACAGTATGGAACAGTCTGGCCAGCTCGATATAGTCGTTCTGGGAGCGGGGAGTACAGCAAAGTTGCTCAAATTCCATATAGAGCACCCCTTCCCCCATTCCGAGCGACGTCAGCTGACGATGATTGACCTCGAACGTCCCCTCGCAAGCCGTGTGCCCACCGGTTAATTGCTGAAAATAGCGGTCAAGATTGGCTTTTGCCTGCAAGTCCAGCGGGCAGTGATAAATCTCCGCTTGTTCCAGCGTACGCAGGCGATAGTCGATACCGCCATCTACGTTAAGTACCTCGCAATGACGCTCGATCAGCTCGATAGCTGGCAGAAAACGGGCTCGCTGCAGCCCGTTGCGATAAAGATCCTGCGGCGGAATATTTGAAGTGGCGACCAGCACAACACCGTGACCAAACAGCTCCTGAAACAGCGTGCCCAGCAACATGGCATCGGTGATGTCGGAGACAAAAAATTCGTCGAAACAGATGATGTCTGTCTCGCTGGCAAGCTTGCTGGCCACCAGTTTGAGGGGATCGGACTGCCCGCTCAACCCCTGCAATTCATCGTGAATGCGGTGCATGAAACGGTGGAAATGGCTGCGCATCTTGCGCGTCCCCGGCAGGCTGTCAAAAAAGGTATCCATCAGCCAGGTCTTGCCTCGGCCCACTCCGCCCCACATATAGATACCGAGGACGGGCTCCGGCTGCTTGGGCTTTTGCAGCCAACCCAGCAACCCTCGAGATCTGGTCGGAGTCGGGCGCCGTAGCAAATCCTGATACAGTCGCTCCAGCCTGCTAATGGCCATCCCCTGCGCGGGGTCGGCCACAAAGCCGGGGCGCAGCAGATCCTGCTGGTATTTTTGCTGCGGTGTCATCCTTGAGCGCCTCTCCAAGTCCCTGAATCGAGGACAAAATGGTATCACGGCCTCAGGACGCACGGTATAGTGCCATCAAGGCATGGCGGTTATGACGACCGCATAAACCCACTCTGTTTTAGCTGTAACAAGGAGCATCTATGAGTCTGTTAACTGGGATCCTGCTGGCTGTCGCGGCCTTGATTATCGGTATCGTTCTCGGCCGTTTTTCGGTACGCAGCCGCGATGCCGGCCGTCTGGAACAGGAACTGAAAAAGGCCCACAAGGAGCTTGAAAGCTATCAGGGCCAAATCAATACCCACTTCGCCGACAGCGCCGCGCTGATGGAGCAACTGGCCGAGCAGTATCAGACCCTCTATCGCCACATGGCCGAGCAGAGCAAATTCCTGGCCAAGGCACAGGAACCGCTGTTCCGTGAATCATTGGTAGAAGAAGCCCCAACCAAAGAAGCAGATGAGCCGGGCGTACCGCCTCGCGACTATGCCGGCGCCTCTTCCGGACTGCTCAAACAACCAAATTAGTTCCTCGCGGAACTAATTGGCCAGCCCTGTGGTCTGACCTTGACGATTGCAATGCAACTTTTTCTGGGAGCTGTTTTTCATATGCGTAAACCTCTTTCCATGCTCAGTGTGCTAGCCCTCAGCGTCGGTATCGCCATGTCTGCGGCCCCTGCTCAGGCCGCACTGCCTTCCCTGTTAGGCTCTAATCAGGAGATGCCAAGTCTGGCCCCCGTTCTCGAACAGGTCACTCCTGCCGTAGTTAATATCTCTGTCTCCGGCAAGAAGATCACCCGCCAGCGTCTGCCGGAACAATTCCGTTTCTTCTTCGGTCCCAATATGCCCGATGAACAGGTGAGCGAGCAGCCGTTCCAGGCACTCGGCTCCGGTGTCATCGTCGATGCCAAGAAGGGTTACGTGATCACCAACGCCCACGTGGTTCACGAGGCGGACGAGATCAAGGTCACTCTGAAGGATGGTCGTGAATATGCGGCCAAGAAGATCGGTGAAGATAAGCAGTCCGACATCGCCCTGCTGCAAATCAAGGCCGAGGATCTGGTGCAGATCAAGTTCGCCGACTCCGACGAGCTGCGGGTGGGTGACTATGCGTTGGCAATCGGCAACCCGTTTGGTCTGGGTCAGACCGTTACCTCAGGTATCGTCAGCGCGCTCGGTCGCAGCGGCCTCAACATCGAGAATCTGGAAAACTTCATCCAGACCGATGCGGCCATCAACTCAGGTAACTCGGGCGGTGCCCTGCTCAATCTGCGTGGCGAGCTGATCGGTATCAACACCGCGATTCTGGGCCCGAACGGCGGCAACATCGGCATCGGCTTTGCCATCCCCTCCAACATGGTGCGGGATCTGACCGAGCAGATCGTCAAGTACGGTGAAGTGCGTCGCGGTCAGCTGGGCATTACCGGTACCGAACTCACCTCAGACATCGCCAAGACCTTCGGCTACAACAAGAAGGATGGCGCCTTCGTCAACCAGGTCATGCCTGACTCCGCCGCAGACAAGGCGGGCATCAAGGCGGGCGATATCATCGTCAGCATCGATGGCAAGCCGGTTCGCTCCTTCGGCGAGCTACGTGCCAAGATCGCCACCATGGGCGCTGGCAAGCAGGTCGAGCTGGGACTGATCCGCGATGGCAAGTCACAAACGGCCAAAGTGACCCTGAAGCAGGCCGATGACAGCGAAGTGCGCGCCAGCGCGCTGCATCCGGCACTGGAAGGGGCCAAGCTGAGCACCACTACCGATCCGGTCTCCGGCGTCGCCGTGGCCGACATTGATCCCCGTTCTCCGGCAGCCGCTTCCGGCCTGCAGAAGGGGGACATCATCATCGGGGTCAACCGTCTGCGCATCAACACCTTGGGCGAGCTGAGCAAGGCGCTCAAGAACAAGCCTGACGTACTGGCGCTCAATATCCAGCGCGGCGACTCCTCGCTCTATCTGGTGATCCGCTAACCCCCTGATGGTTCAACAACCTCTCTATCACCCGCGGCCTTCGCCGCGGGTGATTTTTATCCATCGATAGTGTTATTCTCTGCCCGCAGCCTGTACGGATGAGAATGACATGAAAATTTCCCCTTTAGTCAGTTACTTGGGCAAGTCTGTCGGTTTCGGTTTGACCGTCGCGGTGCTGCTGTTGCTGCTGTTTCCCAATTTTCGCGGTGGCGCCCAACTCCCGGGGCTCATCACCAATGCCCGAGAACTGAGTTTCTCCTATGCCGCTCATCGGGCCGGCCCCGCCGTCGTCAACATCTACACCCGCAGCTTTGCTCCCAACCAGGGCAATCAGGGGGAACTGCGTCCACAAGGACTGGGCTCCGGCGTCATCATGACCCAGCGCGGCTACGTGCTGACCAACTACCACGTCATCGCTGACGCCGACCAGATCATCGTAGCCCTGCAGGATGGCCGGGTTTTCAGTGCCGAGCTGGTCGGCACAGACCCGCTTACCGACCTTGCCGTGCTCTATATCGAGTCAGATAACCTGCCGGTAATCCCGCAAGATCCGGAGCGGTTGCCAGAAGTGGGCGATGTAGTACTCGCCATCGGCAATCCCTACAACGTCGGCCAGACCATCACCCAGGGCATCATCAGCGCGACTGGCCGCACCGGTCTCTCCAGCATGGGGCCGGACAGCAATGGCCGGCAGGATCTGCTGCAGACCGATGCCGCCATCAACGAGGGCAACTCGGGTGGCGCGCTGGTCAACGGCCGTGGCGATCTGGTGGGCATCAACACCGCCACTTATCACCTCAACGGCAATCAGGAGAGCTACGGCATCAGCTTTGCCATCCCCTACCGGCTGGCGAAGCGGATCATGGATGAGCTGATCACCAATGGCAGGGTCATTCGCGGCTACCTTGGGATATCCAGCGTCGAGATCAACCCGATAATCGCGCGGATGATGAATCTCGGCGATCTGCGTGGTCTGGTAGTGAAGAGTCTGGATCCCTACGGTCCAGCAGCCAAAGGCGGTCTGCAACGAGGGGATGTGCTGCTCAAGATCAACGGCGAAGCCATCAGCGGTCCCAGAGCCGCCTTGGACAAGATCGCCGAGAGCCGCCCCGGCACCAAGCTGACCATATCGGTGTTACGCTCCGGCAAGCCGCTGGAAGTGGTGGTCACCATTGAAGAGGATGTGCGCTATCAGAACCGGGCTGGAGTCAGCAATGTCTCATCGGCCAGCTAACGCGGCAAAGGTCTATTGCATCAGCCTGCAGCCTGTTAGGCTGCGCCTAACTCTCATTTCTCCATGGAACTACATAGTCAGCCATGTCATGCCGCAATAGCGCGACCGAATACAAGTGAAAGGAATAGAAGAAGAACGAGGAGTGACTACTCCTCATTAAAGCCAGAGGTGAACAGCTCCACCACGGCGGCCAGGGCCTCGACCTCTTCGGGGCCCTCAACCTGTACTTCCACCTGCCGCCCTTGCGCGGAATCCAGCATCAGCAGGCCGATGATGCTGTCAGCATCGGCCTCCACACCATCTTCATTGCGCAGCAGCACGTGAGCATCGAAACCCTGCACCAACTCGAACAGCATCATGGCAGGTCTGGCATGAATACCCAGCTTGTTTTTCACTTCAACCGAGGCGGAAACAGTCATCGGGTCGTCCTATTGGTCCGTCAGGATTGGGGGGCACTCTTGTCAAGAGTGCGGTGGCGGATCTGCACGTTCTTGCCAAGCAAACGGAATGCACTGGCCAGCCGTTCTGCAATAAAGACCGAGCGGTGCTGACCGCCGGTGCAACCGATGCCGACCGTGAGGTAGCTGCGATTGTTGCGCTCCAGATGGGGCAACCAGGTCACCAGCATGTTCTCGATCTGCTGGGTAAACAGCATTACGTCAGCCTGCGCCGAGAGGTAGTTGGCGACCGGCTCATCCTTACCAGTGAACGGCTTGAGCTCGGGGATCCAGTGCGGATTGGGCAGGAAGCGGGCATCGAACACGAAGTCAGCATCCTTGGGAATGCCGTACTTGAAGCCGAACGACTCGAACACCAGCACCAGCTCGTTCTCTTTCTTGCCGAGTACCCGGGTCTTGATGAGCTCGCTCAGGTCATGAATGCTGAGGGTGGTGGTGTCGATGCGCAGGTCAGCGGTCGAGGAGAGTGGCGCCAGCAGGTGGGTCTCCTCCCGAATCGCCTCATCCAGCGACAGCTTGTTGCGTGAGAGGGGGTGCAAACGGCGGCTCTCGCCATAGCGCTTGAGCAGGGTGCCGTTGTCGGCGTCGAAGAAGAAGCTGGAGAACTCAACCCGCCCCTCATTGCGCACCTGAGCCAGCAGATTTTCCAGTTTCTCCGGATCGCTCGGCAGGTTGCGCACATCGATACTGACCGCCAGCTTGTCGTACTGGCTCTCCACCGAGACAATCAGCTGGGGCAGCAAATTGACCGGCAGGTTATCCACACAGTAGTAACCCAGATCTTCCAGCACTCGCAGGGCTACCGTTTTACCGGAGCCCGAACGTCCACTTACCACGATTAACTGCATCTTGTTCCCTCACGCCAAAACGGGTGTCTCATCCTTGGCCTGCTGTCAGGCCGAGGTCATGATCTGATAGAGCTCTTCGTCGCTGGTTGCCTGACGCAACTGGCGGCAAACCGCCTTGTCACCCAGCTTGGAAGCCATCAGAGAAAGGGTCTTGAGATGCTGTTTGCACTCGCTTTCCGGCACCAGCAAGGCAAACAGCAGGTCAACCGGTTGATTGTCGATGGAGTCGAAAGGAATAGGGTCGGCAAAGGTCATCAGGATCGCGGTTGGCGGGAACTCATCGTCAATGCGACCGTGGGGGATCGCAATACCGGCACCGATCCCGGTACTACCCATTTTTTCGCGGGCCAGCAAGCATTCAAACAGCGCCTGACGGGAGGTGCCAAGGCGTTCGGCGGCCAGCTCGCTGATGATTTCGAGGGCGCGTTTCTTGCTGGTACAAGGGACTGCACTCTTGGTGCAGTCCCGACTCAGTATGTGTTCAAGTTGCATGGTTATTTTTTGTTTAACTTATCTTTGTGCTTGATGATCTGCCTGTCCAGCTTGTCGAGCAAGGTGTCTATCGCAGCATACATATCGGCATGTTCAGAGTTGGCAAACACTTCGCCACCGCTGACGTGCAATTTGGCTTCCGCTATCTGGTTCAGTTTTTCCACGCTAAGCACCACATGAACATTGTTGATGTGGTCGAAGTGACGCTCGAGTTTGGCAAATTTGTTATTCACATAATCACGCAGAGCTTCGGTGATCTCGACATGGTGTCCGGTCAGGTTAATTTGCATAACATCATCCTTTTGTTTGCCTAAACCAGGCGTTTGCGCTGATTGGAAGGTGGGATAAACAAGGATTCGCGATACTTAGCGATCGTGCGTCTCGCCACCATAATACCCTGTTCGGCCAGCAAATCCGCGATCTTGCTATCACTTAACGGCTTGGCAGGATTCTCTGCCGTGACCAGCTTCTTGATGAGCGCGCGAATTGCGGTCGATGAGCACTCTCCTCCTCCTTCGGTGTTCACATGGCTGGAGAAAAAAAACTTCAATTCGAAGATACCACGGGGGGTATGCATGTACTTCTGGGTCGTCACCCGGGAGATGGTCGACTCATGCATCTCTACCGCTTCGGCGATGTCATTGAGCACCATCGGCTTCATCGCCTCTTCACCATACTCGAAAAAGCCCTGTTGCTGCTCGACAATGCAACTGGCCACTTTCAGCAGGGTGTCATTGCGACTTTCCAGGCTCTTGATGAACCACTTGGCTTCCTGCAAATGGGAGCGGATAAACTGGGTGTCGGTGCTGCTGCGGGCGTTGCGGGCCATGGCGGCATAGGTCTCGTTGACCCGGATGCGGGGGGCAGAGTCGGGATTGAGCTCGACCACCCACTTGCTGCCCTTCTTGACCACGGAGACGTCGGGGATCACGTACTGGGAGTCGCTCTGGATGATGCCATTGCCGGGGCGCGGCTCCAGCAGCTGGATCAAATCCAGCACCTCCTTGAGGTCGCTCTCCTTGAGTTTTGTCTTGCGGGCGAGGGTGCGGTAATCCCGGTTGCCGAGCAGCTCCATGTGCTCGAGGATCACCTCCTTGGCCTCGTTGAGCCAGGGGGTCTGCGGGTCATACTGATCCAGCTGGATCAGCAAACACTCCTGCACAGAACGGGCAGCAATACCGACCGGATCGAAGTGCTGCACCCGCTTGAGTACCGCCTCGACCTCATCGAGCTCCACCTCTACGTCATCGCTGGTGACGGCAGCCTGGATATCCTCCAGCGCAACGGTCAGATAACCTGATTCGTCGATGGCATCGATGATGGCGAGCGCGATGGCGGCATCCACATCGCTAAACGGTGTGAGTCGCATCTGCCACAGCAGATAATCCTGCAGGTTTTCGGTGGTTTCACCCTGATAGACGCTATCTTCCCCATCGTGGATGGGGCCCGCGCTCTGGGCGGTGCCGGCAGAGTAAACCTCGTCCCAGGTGGTATCCACCGGCAACTCATCCGGCATCTGCTCCTGAGCCATGGCATCGCTGGAATCCAGCTGGCTGGCATCGACCGGCGCTTCCGGACTGGTCTCTTGCGCCTCGCTCTCTTCCTGCTCCAGCAGAGGGTTGTTTTCGAGCGCTTGCTGAATTTCCTGCTGAAGTTCCAGAGTGGAGAGCTGGAGCAGACGAATCGCTTGTTGTAATTGCGGCGTCATGGTCAGGGACTGACCGAGACGCAACTGTAATGTCGGCTTCATCTACGTCGGGATATCCTTATGTTCAGCGAGGCACTCGTCAAAGGAAATGAAGGCATGCCCCCTTACTATAGACTGAATTGATCGCCCAAATAGACGCGCTTGACCTGCTCATCGGCAAGGATGTCAGCCGGTGCACCTTCGGCAATCATCTTGCCGTGGCTGACGATATAGGCCTTCTCACATACGTCCAGAGTCTCTCTGACGTTGTGGTCGGTAATCAAGACGCCAAGGCCTCTATCTTTCAGATGCTGAATGATCTTCTTGATGTCTATCACAGAAATCGGGTCAACCCCTGCAAAGGGTTCATCCAGCAGAATAAAACGCGGCTCGGCCGCCAGCGCACGGGCGATCTCGACCCGACGGCGCTCACCGCCGGAGAGGCTCTGCCCCAGGTTGTCGCGAATGTGGGTGATATTGAACTCTTCCAGCAGTTGCTGAACCTTGTCTTCACGCTCTTCACGGCTCAACCCCTTGCGGGTCTGCATCACGCCCATCAGGTTGTCGAACACCGACAGGCGACGGAAGATGGAGGCCTCCTGCGGCAGGTAACCGATGCCATTACGCGCTCGCACATGCATGGGCTGCAAGCTGATGTCCTGATCGTCGATGGTGATGAGACCGGCATCGCGCTGTACCAACCCCACGATCATGTAGAAGGAGGTGGTCTTGCCCGCCCCGTTGGGGCCGAGCAGGCCGACAATCTGGCCGGTGCCCACTTCAAGACTGACATCACTCACCACCATGCGGCGCTTGTAGCTCTTCTGCAGGCCCACTGCTTTTAACACTGCCATGGCTTATTTTCCCTGCTTCTTCTGGTCGGCGGGCTTGTCGAAATTCTCTACCTGATCCGGCAGGAACACGGTTTTGACCCGCTGGCTCGGGCTCTTGCTCTCGGCAATCATCTTCTGTTTGACGATGTCGTAGCGGATCAGATCGCCATTGACCTGGCTATCTTCCTGCTTGAGCTGACCGTTGCCGGTGATGGTCACCAGACGGTTCTTCAGCTCGTAGCGGATGGTATTGCCGTGGGCATTGACCGGCTTGCCGTTATCCAGGATCTGGAAGAAGGTGGCGGGCTTGCCGTAGGCAGTCATCACCTCGGCCCCTTTCTCGCCGGAACGGGTCACTACCACCTTGTCAGCCTTGATCCGGATGGTGCCCTGATTGATGGTCACATCCTCTTCGAAGGTGATGCGGTTGTCTTGCATCTCGGCCACCTGTTTGACGGCATCGACGTAAACCTTCTCGGCAAAGTCGGACTCTTTGGCGGTCACCGCACCACACAACAACAGGGCTGCGAGGGCCAGATTAGCGTTTTTCATTGAAATAGATGGCATGGCCTTGATCCAGTAACTCAAAATATTTGCGGTCCAGATGGCCCTTGAGGCCAACCCCTTGGGTCTGGAAATCCCGACCCAGAATGTTCACTTCCCGGTTGCTGCGCACATCCTGTGTCACCAGATCCAGCTCCAGATAGGGAGTATCCAGTGTGGAAATGAAAGAGGTGGGCAGCAGACCATCCAGATGCACCTTGTCCCGCAGGATGACGTTGTCGCCGGTGTTGAGCACGCCGGTTTCGGCGGTCACCTTCCACTCGGCGGCACCCTGATTGTCATACATGTAGACCACCGGCTTGTCGAAGGTGGCCTGCTCGAGGATTTGATAATACTCGGCGTAGGTCGACTCCAACCGCTCGGTGCGCTTGCCATTGATATCAAAACGGGTGGTCACCAGATCTTTGGCGACAAAATCCGGCTGATAGTTTTCGATTTTGACGGCGCTCTCAGGCACCAGCTCAACCTTGCCCAACTGCCAGGCAACCAGCGCGACCAGAAACAGCAGGGCAAACAACAGGGTCTGTCTGCTCATACCGAGGCCTCGGGCTGATAATCGTCGTGGCCCTGCGCCTGCAAAATGAGGTCACACACCTCGCGCACCGCGCCCATGCCACCGCCAAGCCGGGTCACCATATCGGCACGACTCAGCACCAGCGGATGGGCATCGGCCACCGCGATACCCAGGCCGCAAGCGGCCATCACCGGCAGATCGATGGTGTCATCGCCCATATAGGCGGCCTGTTCAGCAGTCAGCCCCAGCTTGGCCAGCAGCGCTTCGAAGTGAGGCAGCTTTTTATCAGCCCCCTGCACCACATGAGCCACCCCCAGGCTTTTCATCCGATCGCTAACGATACGGGAGTTGCGCCCTGTGATGATGGCGATCTCGATCCCGGCATTGAGCAACGCTCGCATGCCCGCACCATCGCGGGTACAGAAGGTTTTCAGCTCTTCGCCGTTGTTTCCCATGTAGATGAGGCCGTTGGAGAGCACCCCGTCCACATCGCACACCAGCAGGCGGATTTGCGCCGCCTTGTCGAACTGGCTGCGCGTCACCGGACCATAGAGGGTCGGTACGTTTTGCATCAAATTACTCCGGCTTTCAGCAGGTCGTGCATGTTGAAGGCGCCGAGCAGGCGTTTCTCTTCATCCACGACCAGTAATCCGTTGATTTTTCTCGTTTCCATCAGCTTGACGGCTTCTGCAGCCATCATATCTGAACCTACGGTAACACAGTTGGCCGTCATCACACGGCTGATGGGGGTGTGATGGATATCGATCTGCTGGTCAAGAATGCGGCGCAGGTCGCCATCGGTAAAGAGCCCGGCCAGCAGGCCATTGCCATCGACCACCGCCGTCATACCGAGCCCCTTGCGGCTCACTTCCAGCAGCGCCTGGCTGATGGTGGCATCTATCCCTACCCGGGGCAACAGCTCACCGCTGTGCATCAGGTCGCCAACCCGCAGCAACAGACGCTTGCCAAGGGAACCGCCCGGGTGCGAAAGCGCGAAGTCATCGGCGGTAAAACCGCGCGCTTCCAGCAGGGCGACCGCCAGGGCATCGCCCATCACCAGGGTTGCCGTGGTGCTGGAGGTGGGCGCCAGACCCAGCGGGCAGGCCTCTTTCTCCACCTTGATGCACAGGTGCACATTGGCCTCTTTGGCCATGGTAGAGGCGGGATTACCGGTCATACAGATGAGCGGAATGCCGCGGCGCTTGAGCACAGGCAGCAGAGCCAGGATTTCGTCGCTCTCGCCGGAGTTGGAGATAGCGATGATAAGGTCGCCACTGGAGATCATCCCCAGATCGCCGTGACTCGCTTCTCCCGGATGAAGGAAGAAGGCCGGTGTGCCGGTGCTGGCGAGGGTGGCGGCGATCTTGCTGCCGATATGGCCCGATTTGCCCATGCCGGTGACCACTATCTTGCCACCGCAGCGCAGCACCATTTCGCACGCCTTGTCGAAGGCGTCGTTCAGATACTGATAGAGTCCATCAATGGCTTGCTTTTCTGTGTCCAGCACCGCGCGGGCACTGCGACGAAAATCGAACAGTTCAGACACTTTCTCAGGCTTTACAGACATAAAGACACAGCTCCGGGCCGAAATTAGCTGCGGGATTATAAAAAAGTCTGCCCGGATAAGCGAATCGGATGGCAAGTCCCGCTCTCGATGACGCACTTTGTTACAGAAAACTGTCGTGCAAATGGGCTTGCAGCCTGTTCAATAGTTGTTCCTTGCTGTTGCTTAGACCTAGACTACCCCATAAAATTCGCACCTCATTTACACCGGATGGACAATTGTTTGAACAATGACCTGATCACCATCTCCGACCTGACCTTCAGTCACGGAGATCGGCTGTTGTATGACGGGATCAACCTGACCATTCCTCGTGGCAAGGTGACCGCCGTCATGGGCCCGAGCGGCATCGGTAAAACCACCCTGCTGCGGCTGATCGGTGGCCAGCTCAAGCCGGAGTCCGGTCACATTCTGTTTGACGGGGAAGACATCCCCACCCTCTCCCGTTCGCGCCTCTATGAAGTGCGCAAGCGGATGAGCATGCTGTTCCAGAGCGGCGCCCTGTTTACCGGCATGACGGTCTACGACAACGTGGCCTTCCCGCTGCGAGAGCACTCCGGCCTGCCGGAGGAGCTGATCCACACCATCGTCATGATGAAGCTGCAGGCGGTGGGCTTGCGCGGCGCGGCGAAACTGATGCCCTCCGAGCTCTCCGGCGGCATGGCGCGCCGGGCGGCGCTGGCACGGGCAATTGCGCTCGATCCTGACCTCATCATGTATGACGAGCCATTCGTCGGGCAGGACCCCATCACCATGGCGGTGCTGGTCAAGCTGATCAAGGAGCTGAACGATGCCCTCGGTATCACCTCCGTCATCGTCACCCACGACGTGAAAGAGGTGCTGAGCATCGCCGATTACGCCTACATCATTGCCAATCGCAAGGTGGTGGCACACGGCACGCCGGACCAACTGCGCGAGGAGCACAATCCCGAAGTCGAGCAATTCCTCAAAGGATTGCCCGATGGTCCTGTTCCGTTTCATTTTCCGGCAGGCGATCTGCTACAGGATCTGTGATGTTGATAAGTCAAATAAGCAAGCTGGGGCGGGTCGGAGTGCGGTTTATCAGCTCCGTCGGTCGCGCCACCATCATGTTGTTCCATGCGCTGGCGGGCAAACCCGAGCCGCGCAAGCACTTCCCGCTGCTTGTCCAGCAGCTCTATGTGGTGGGTGTGCAGTCGGTGGCCATCATTCTGGTCTCCGGCCTGTTCATCGGCATGGTGCTCTCGCTGCAGGGTTACAACGTATTGAAGGATTTCGGCGCCGAGCAGAGTCTGGGACCGCTGGTCTCCCTCTCCCTGCTGCGGGAGCTGGGTCCTGTAGTCACGGCGCTACTGTTTGCCGGCCGTGCCGGTTCGGCCCTGACCGCTGAAATCGGCCTGATGAAGGCCACCGAGCAGCTTTCAAGCCTCGAGATGATGGCGGTCGACCCGCTGCGCCGGGTGGTTGCCCCCCGCTTCTGGGCTGGCGTCATCAGCATGCCGCTGCTGGCCTTTATGTTCAGCCTGATCGGCATCTTCGGCGGCAAGCTGGTTGGTGTGGACTGGCTCGGCGTGGACGAAGGGGGCTTCTGGTCTGCCATGCAGGCCTCCGTCGACTGGCATGAAGACATCATGCAGGGCGCCATCAAGAGCCTGATTTTCGCCCTGGTGGTCACCTGGATTGCGCTCTTTAACGGCTATGATGCCAAGCCGACCTCGGCCGGGATCAGTCAGGCCACGACCCGAACCGTGGTCCACTCATCCCTCGCCGTGCTCGGCCTGGATTTTATACTCACTGCAGTCATGTTTGGATAAGGTAAAGATGAAGTTCAGCAAAGTAGAATTCCTGGTCGGCACCTTCATGCTGGCTGGCATCGGTGCCATTCTGGCACTGGCCCTGCAAGTGGCCGGTTTGAGCTTCAAACCGGAAGGAGAAACCTATACCCTGCGCGCGCATTTCGATAATATCGGCGGCCTGAAAGTCCGGTCGCCGGTCAAGGTCGGCGGCGTGGTGGTTGGTCGGGTCAGCGACATCGTACTGGACCCGAAAACCCAGGTGCCCGAAGTCACCCTGATGATGCAAAAGAGCGCTGGCGAGTTTGCCGATACCAGCTCCCTCTCCATCCTCACCTCCGGTCTGCTCGGCGAGCAGTACATCGGTCTGGCCCCCGGCTTTACCGACGAGGAGATGGGCACCGAGATGCTCAAGGATGGCGACCTGATTGAAGACACCAAATCCGCCATCGTGCTGGAAGATCTGATTGGCAAGTTCCTCTACAGCCAATCCTCCGACAGCAAATCAGACAGCAAGAAGGAGTAACCATGTTCAAGAAAATCGCTCTGCTGCTGGGTCTGATGACCAGCATGCTCTTTTCCCTGTCTGCCCAGGCCGCAGTCGATGCCACCGACCCCAACGCACTGGTGGATCAGGCTGCCAAGCAGACCTTTGCCCGCCTGAAGGCCGATCAGGCCCAGGTGAAAAGCAATCCGGATCACCTGCGGGTGATCATCCGCGAAGAGCTGCTGCCCTATGTGGACAACCGCTTCGCCGCCTACAAGGTGCTTGGCAACCAGATTAAAGAGACCACCGAAGCGCAGCGCAATGCCTTCGTCGAGGTGTTCACCGAGTACATGGTGAGCTCCTACGCCGATGCGCTGGCCCATTTTGACAAGCAGACCGTCAAGGTCGAGCCGGGCAAAGCCCCCAGCGGCAATATCACCGCCGTCAACGTCAGCGTGAAAGAGGCCGGCAAGCCGGACATCTTCCTCGAGTTCAAGCTGCGCAAGAACAACAAGACCGGCGAGTGGAAAGCCTTCGACATGGTGGCAGAGGGGATCAGCCTGCTCTCCGCCAAGCAGAGCGAGCTGGGCGGTTTGATCCGCCAGAACGGCATCGATGCGGTGATCGCCCAGTTGCGCGAGCACAACGCCAAGCCGCTGGTACTCAAACCATGACCCTCAGCGGTGAGCTGCAGGCGCCACAGGTCAATGACCTGTGGCAACGCCGCGCTGAATGGTGGCAGGACGACCAGCTTGAGCTCGGCGGCGTCACCACCCTCGACTCTGCCGGACTGGCCCTGCTGGTCAAATGGGCCAAAGCCGTATTAGCGCGAGGCGCCACACCGCAACTGGTGGGCGCCTCCAGTGATTTCTATACCCTGGCCAACCTCTACGGGGTGGCCGGGCTGTTTCAGTCAACCCCGCTCACAACTGAGGACGCATAATGCAAGTCTCTGAAATTGAAGCGATACTCCTTGAGGCTCTGCCATTGTCCGAAGTCCATGTCAAAGGGGACGGTAGTCACTACCAAGTGATCGCCGTCGGTGACATGTTTGACGGCATGAGCCGGGTCAAGAAGCAGCAGGCCATCTATGCCCCGCTGATGGACAAGATCGCCAGCAACGCCATTCACGCCCTCTCCATCAAGGCGTTCACCGACGCCGAGTGGAAACGCGAACGTAAATTCCTATTGCCCTCCTGATTTGGTAACGAAGTAAAAATGGACAAATTCAAAATCGATGGTCGTTGTACTCTCAACGGCGAAGTGACCATCTCCGGCGCCAAAAACGCCGCGCTGCCGATCCTGTTCGCGACCCTGCTCTGTGATGAAGAGGTTCACCTCTCCAACGTGCCGCGCCTGAAAGATGTGGGCACCACCATCAAGCTGCTGGAGATGCTGGGCGCGACCACCAAGGTCAACGGCAACGTCACCGTGCTGACCGGTGCGGTGAACAACCATGTCGCCCCCTACGAGCTGGTGAAGACCATGCGCGCCTCCATTCTGGCGCTGGGCCCGCTGGCTGCCCGTTTCGGCGCAGCTGACGTCTCCCTGCCAGGCGGTTGCGCTATCGGTGCCCGTCCGGTCAACCTGCACGTCCACGGCCTGGAGCTGATGGGTGCCAAGATCACCATCGAAGATGGTTACATCAAGGCCCGTGTCGATGGTCGCCTGAAAGGCGCCCACATCCTGATGGACATGGTCTCCGTGACCGGTACCGAAAACCTGATGATGGCTGCGACCCTGGCAGATGGCCGCACCGTGATTGAAAACGCCGCGCGCGAGCCGGAAGTGGTCGATCTGGCTAACTTCCTCAATACCCTGGGTGCCAAGATTCAGGGTGCGGGCACCGACACCCTGACCATCGACGGTGTCGAGCGTCTGCACGGCGGCAACTACAGCGTGCAGCCTGACCGCATCGAAACCGGTACCTTCCTGGTGGGCGCAGCGGTCACCGGCGGCAAGATCACCTGCCGCAAGACCGATCCGACCCTGCTGGAAGCGGTACTGGTCAAGCTGGAAGAGGCTGGTGCACTGATTGAGAAGGGTGAAGACTGGATCACCCTCGACATGACTGGCCGCACCCTCAAGCCGGTCACCATCAAGACTGCCCCCTACCCGGCCTTCCCGACCGACATGCAGGCACAGTTCACCGTGCTGAACGCCGTTGCCAAAGGCACCGGCATGGTCACCGAGACCATCTTCGAGAACCGCTTCATGCACGTTCCCGAACTGGTACGGATGGGTGCAGACATCGAACTGCAGGGCAATGTGGCGATCTGCCGTGACACCGAGCAGCTCAAGGGTGCCCAGGTGATGGCGACCGATCTGCGCGCCTCCGCCAGTCTGGTGCTGGCCGGCTTCGTGGCCGAAGGCTCCACCATCGTCGACCGTATCTATCACATCGACCGTGGCTACGAAGACATCGAGCAGAAGCTGCAGGGTCTGGGCGGCCGCATCGAGCGCATCAAGGGCTGATAGCCCACTGATCGCAGGCCGATAAAAAGGCCCCCTCGCTAATGCAAGGGGGCCTTTTTACATTCATCTGGGCTGCCGAGATTCAATGCGGTCGAGAGTGGTCCATATCGTGTCAGGCTATTTACCAGCCCCCTGGCGGCCAACGTTCATTGGCTCGAGACTCGCCAAAGAACCAAAAAAGTGGGGTGACATGTCCATGTCACCCCCTCGCAAATAGCATGTTCCATATTGGAGTCCGGCCACGCCAGGTCTCTGTTTCACTTTCCGATAGTTCGCGACCCATCTTAAGTGCGCGCCAATTGCAGCAATGCAACCGGCCAGCTACCCGTTACAACCTTCGTCCACACGGCAGACAAGCCGCCGTGTTTGTCCTTGCAACTGAAATATTACGCATAAAAACAAAATAAAAAACGTTTTTATGCTAATTCCATTCACATCAGAGTACAAAAAACAGCCTTATCATCACCACTAAATTGTTATAAAACAGAAAGATAGATTCATGCATGGTTATTCACCCGCAAAGGGCATCAGCAATGGCTTACAAGGCTTTGCGAGATCTCGCACAAAAAATGGCTGCCTTACAGCCAACGGCGCAGGGGCAACCAGTCACTCAGGCGAGCTATCAGTCGCCTTGGCCACCCCTCGGGTTTGCGCGGCAATCCACCGGCCTGCTCCTGCCAGCGAGCCAGCCACGTTCGCAGCGCCTCGCAGATCGGCAGGCAGTGCAGATGCAGCATCAGTTCGGTATTGAGAAACAGCGAGCGGGGATCGAGATTAAGGCTGCCAAACAGCGCCCGCTCCTTCCCCAGCAGGATCAGCTTGGCGTGCAGGCTGCCGTGACCATGATCAAACTCGGCGACCCGGATCCCGCGGCGCAGCAACCAGCCGAGATAGCGCTGATAGGCGCCATAGACCAGCGGCACATCGGTGCTGGCCAGCGAGTTGGTGAGAATGTCGATGGCGACCCCCTGCTGGCGTAGCCGCGCCAGACGGTGCCGAAACCCGCGAGTAAGGATGAGGTAAGGGGTCACCAACCCCAGCGAGCCGGGATTGTCAGCCAGCTGGCGCCAGAGCTGACGGGCGGTGGTGGGACGGGAGATGAGCCCCTTGCCGGGACGGTCGAACCACACCTCGGCCCGCCCCTCATGCCATTGCAGCGGCACATCGCTCTCGTCAAACAGCGCCGCGGGCAGATCATAGACCGTCGCCACCGCCGGATCCGTCATGGTGAACAGGAAGTCGTTGACCACCTCTATTTCGGCGGGCAGCAGCTCGCGGCGCAGCAGATGGCGGATGGGGTGACTCCAGCGGCTGTGCCAGAACTGCTCGAACCCCTGCGCCATCTGCTGGCACAGCCCCCCCTGACAGGCGAGATCGAGATCCACGAAGGGGGCTTGCGGATCCAGACCGAAGTAGCGATCACCGATGTTGCGCCCGCCGATCAGCGCCAGCTTGCCATCCACCAGCAGCAGCTTGTTGTGCATCCGGTGGTTGATGCGGCGAAAGCTGAGCAGCCCCTCCAGCAGCAGTGCCAGCGGGCGCCAGCCCCGCAGCCAGAAGGGGTTGAACAGCCGCACTTCGATCCCGGGGTAGTGAGCCACCATCTCCAGAAAGCGGTTGTCACCGGCATAGAGATCATCCACCAGCAGCTGTACCTTGACGCCACGCCGGGCGGCGTGAAGCAGCTCGCTCAGCAGCAGCTTGCCGCTGCTGTCCTCCTCCCAGCTGTAGTACTGCGCCTGGATCCGCTCGCGGGCATGGCGGATCCAGTGACAACGCACCTTGAGCGCCAGCTGGGGATCGTCGATCAGGGCAAAGGATCCGGGGATCATGGTGTCATCCTGCTGTCATGGCCGGGTGTCATAACGCTGGCGAGCCTCTTCACATATTCAAAAGGAGTTGCTGATGGAACTGCATGATACCCCGATGTTGCGCTATCTGGGCCAGCTCAGCCAGCCAGATCTCATCCCGGCCACCGGCCCTGCTCACTGGTTTTTGCAACACAGGGACGGTGGCTGGCAATTGCCGACCGTGCAGGCGACCCTGCCGGTCAACCGGCTCAGGGCTGAGCCGCTTCGATAGCGGCAGCCTTGCCCTCGATCTGGGGCAGGCTGAAACGATAGGCCACGTAGTACTTGTAGATGGTGCCGACATAGTTGATCGGCCCCTGTCCGACTTCGTTGGCCACCAGCTGATCCACGTTACCGAACCAGACGTTGGGATCGAGTCCCAGTTTCTCCGCCTTGCCTCGCAGCGCCTGCACCCGGTTCGGCCCAGCGTTGTAGGCGGCGAGGGCAAACAGGTGGCGGTTGAGCCGATCCAGCTTGGGATCATTGAAGTAGGTATCGAGGATCAACCGCATGTAGCGGCAGGCGGCCTCCACATTTCCCTCCAGCGTGGTGAGTCTGGCGCCGTTGATGCCGACTTCCCGCCCCGTACTGGGCAGCAACTGCATGAGGCCCACGGCCCCCTTGGGCGAGCGCGCCTTGGGATTGAGGCCGGACTCCTTGTAGCCAAGCGCCGCCAGCATCAGCCAGTCGAGATCGTATTGATTGGCGTACTTCTCCAGCACCTTGCGAATGGTCGCGAGGCGCCCCATAGGATCCGGCGCCAGGATATTGCTCATCTGATCGCTGCGAACCAGCAAGCGGCGCAGGGTCATGTCGCTGTAGAGGCTGTTGCGGCTGACGCTCGCCAGATAGCCATTGACCGCTTTCAGCAGCTCGGGGCTGTTCTTGCGCAGCGCCCAGCCACTGGTGCCGTTGCTGCGCAGGGGGATCAACTTGTGAGCCTTGAGACCGGAGATCATGCCACTCAGCCAGATCCGCCCCTTGTAGCTGTCGGTCACCGTCAGGGGAATAATGCCGGCGGCCACCATCTCCAGCAGATCGCCATCCTGTAGATATTCGGGCACCGTCTCGATATAGACGGGGGGCAGCCCCAACTCGCGAAACAACCAGTTGAGCTGGCGCAAGCTCTCGTAGTAGCTGGAGCTGGCCCGTACCCAGACCCGCCTGCCGGAGAGCTGGGTAATGCGGCTGAAGGCGGGCAGGCTGTTCTGGCTAACCACCCACTCCTCGATGGAAGAGATGAGCGGCCGGGAGAAGGCCACCTGTTCACGCCGGGTCGGGGTCACCGTCATGGTCGCCGCCACCAGATCCCCACGCCCCTCGGTCAGATAGTCCAGCAGCTTGTCCTGCCGCACCGGGATGTAGACCACCTTGAGTTTGACCTTCTCTTTAGCGAGATAGGTGTTGTTCAGCCAGCGCTCGAATCCTTGCAGCTGATTGACCAGAATGCCGTACTGGGTGCCGCGATCGAGAAAATAGAAACCGCGCTCATAGACCACCAGAGCCCTGAGTTCGCGCTTTTGCAGAATGCTTTCGAGGTCCCCGGGTTGGGGCAAACGCACCGGCTTGAGCTCAGCCGCCAGCAGGGAAAAACAGCAGAGGGCCAGCAGAGCCCAAATCCAGCGTCGCATCACGATGGCTGCCCCTGTGCTGAGGTCACGCCTGCTGCCTGTTGGCAGCACGGATCACGATAGAGGGTGGGATTGGGGGCAGAGATCCATCGCTGCGTCATGATATTTACGCCTTCTGTTGGCCGACTCGCGCCGGGCAAAACGTCTGTGGGATAGAGTAACTATAGAACGCCGACCCACAGCAGAAGGGTCAACACGGCAGGCAAACCTGCCGCGTTATCAGACAACTCAGATAGAGCGGGCCCGCATTTCGAAAATCAGTTTTTCGGCGGTGCAGGTGAATTGCAGGCGGGCTTTCAGGATCACGCCGTTGGCGCCCTGGGTCAGTTCGCTGCTCACTTGAGCTTCGGCGGTGACCTGTTTGGCAAGTGCTTCATAGGCAGCCAGCTTGGCGCGGGCATCCGCCTCGGCCGCGGCTTCAATAACCAGCTCCATCACATCGTCGCCTTCGCCGATGATGGTGCCGATCTCGGCAAAACAGCCGCAGCTGTCACAGGTTTCGTTCAGTTCAACTTTCTCGTCTACAGACATTTTCTACTCCTACTGCTTATTTCGGATGATTTGCGTCGTCACGCATCGCCTTGCGAAAATCTTTGATGGCGGTCCCCAGATCCTCACCTGCACTGGCAAGACGCTTGCTGCCGAAGACCAGCACAACGACCAGCAAGAGGATCAGCATATGCCAGATATGAATTCCACCGAGTCCCATAGGGATACTCCCTCACAAAGAGATATCTGTTACTTGTATCAAAATAGAGCGCAGGGATTGTTGGGCAAAATCAAGGCAGGTGCAAGTGAGCAAATAAATCATAGCCAAAAAATAGGGCGACCCTGAGGTCGCCATATTGATTGTGCTACATGTCCCCTCAACCGCTACATCCTGTACCAGTGGTTCATGCGAACCTGAGACCATTCGAGGATAAGATCGCCAAGATATGAAAACAAATGGTATAAATTCATCTTAGAATTGAAGAGGATTCATATCATGCTGCTGGAACAACTGGGTCGCATCGACCTCAATTTGCTGATTATCCTGCAGGTATTGCTGGAAGAGCGCAACGGCAGCAAGGCGGCACGCCGCCTTCATCTGAGCCAGTCCGCGGTCAGTAAAGCCCTCGGCCGTCTGCGCGATACCTTCAATGATCCCCTCTTCATCCGATCTGCCTACGGGCTGGAACCCACCGGCCGTGCCCTTGCACTGCAGCAGCAGTTGCAACCCATCCTGCTGTCGCTGGATAACCTGATCCAGCCGCCCGAGTTCGACCCCGCCAGCTCGGAGCGAGAGTTCGTCATCGCCAGCATGGACAGCGCCTTTACCCTGTTTGCCCCGCTCTACCTGAGCGAGCTGAAGCGGCAGGCACCAAGGATCCGCTTGCGTTACGAGGAGTGGACCGAGAACAGTCTGACCGAGATGAGTCAGGGACAGGTGGACATCGCCTTCGCGGTGCGAGAGAACTGCATCAGCTCCGATTATCGGCTCGATACCCTGCCCGACAGCATCTGTCAGCGAGTGCTGGCGGTCGATGATCTCACCTGTCTGGTGCAGCAGCACCACCCCGCGCTGCGGGAGCCCAACTGGAATCTGGAGCACTACCTCAGCTATCCCCATGTACAGACTTACTGCGAGGGGCGGGACCGCTGGATGCTGGATCACAAGCTGGCGGAGCAGGATCTCTACCGGCGTATCGAGGCAACCGTGCCCTCCTTCGAGGCGGCGTTGCGGATGGGGATGCACTCCGACATGATAGTGACCCTCTCCAGGCTCTACGCTCGCCACGCTACCCAGGTCTATCCGCTGTTGCAGCTGCCGCTGCCCATCGGGTTGGACAGCATCTCCCATCTGCTCATCTGGCATCAGCGTCACAGCGAGGATCCGGGCCACCGCTGGCTGCGGGAGCTGCTACTCTCCCTCATCATGAGCAAACTGGAACCCGCTGCGACCACTCACGGGTGACGGCACGCCCTCTCGACAGCAAAAAAGAACGGGGCTCTGCGTAGCCCCGTTTTATTCACTTCAACATGTAAACCGCTCAGCCCTGACCGGTCACCGCCAGATAGTGATGAACCCCGTCCAGCAACATCTGGACCGAGATCATCACCAGCAGCATACCCATCAGCCGCTCCACCGCAGTGAGTCCCCGCTCACCCAGCAGCTTGTTGAATACCTCGTAGAACATCAGGATCACCGCACTGGCAGCCCAGGCCAGAAAGAGTGCCAGCGACCAGTCCACCATCCGGGTCGGCTCCTGATTGGCCAGCAGCATCAAAGAGGCGAGGATCGAGGGACCGGCGATCATCGGGATCGCCATCGGCACCAGGAAGGGCTCCTCGCCCGCCGCCAGCCCGGTCACGCCCCCCTCACTCGGGAAGATCATCTTGATGGCGATCAGGAACAGGATAATGCCCCCCGCAATGCTGACCGCCTCCTGCCGCAGGTTGAGGAAACCGAGGATCTGCTGACCGACGAACAGGAACAGCATCATGATGGCCAGCGAGAAGAGCAGCTCGCGCACCATCACCTTGCGACGTCGCTTGGGATCGATATGACGCAGGATAGAGAGGAAGACCGGCAGGTTGCCCAGCGGGTCCATGATCAGAAACAGCATGACTGCGGCAGAAAAAGTATCCATACAACGCCCGGGCTACGCCCTGAATAGGGAAAAGAGAGGGGGCGAAATATAGCAAAGGGTGAAGAATTGAGCGAGCGCCATGATGCGCTCGCAGCGGGATTAACCGTGGTTGCAGATCTTGTCGGCGCGGGTCTGGAAACCCTCAGCCGAGTCGATGAATTTGCCGCGGGCGGCCAGAAAGTCGATCAGCGCTTCCGCATCCATCTCGCTGGCGCTACAGGTATGAAAACGTGCCTCGGCACCGAACCGCTCGGCCATCGCCTGTTTCAGGCTGGCACGGGTAAATTGCCCCCCTTGCGCCAACATCATTTCCATCACCTCATGACCATGAACCGATTGCGACATCTCTCACCTCAATAATGAACATATTTAATGCCAATTAAATATCTCCCCGCCCGGAGGGATCTTGATATAGGCCAATAAATTGCGCATTACCTGGTCAGGGGAGTGGTCACCGCCACCGCTTTGTCGATAATGTGGCAACCCGCGTCAGGGATCGCTACACTGGCGCCCCTTTTTGGCCATCGCAGACAATGTATAAGGATATTGGCGTCATGCTGTTCCATGGAGAGGCTCTCAAGCCCTGGCAGATCTGGACCCGCCGACCACTCTGGCTCAAGACCCTGATCGGCATGCTGACAGGGGTGGGTCTGGGCGTCAGCTTTGAAGAGCAAGCCCTGCTGCTCAAGCCCCTTGGCGTCCTGTTCGTCAACACCATCCAGATGCTGATGGTGCCCCTCATTTTCTGCTCGGTCATCGCCGGTCTCACCTCGCTGCTCAAGGGCAAAGCCCTCGATCGCATCGGCAGCAAGGCGATCTGCCTCTACTTCTGTTCGACCGCCATCGCCATCTGCATCGGCCTGATGATGGGCTGGCTGCTGGAGCCCGGCATGGGTGCCGACATGGGCCCCTATGAGCGGGTCGGTATGTCGGAACCACCCACCCTGGCCAGCGTGCTGAGCCATCTGGTGCCGAGCAACCCGGTACAGGCGATGGTGGATGGCAAGATCCTGCAAGTGATCGTCTTTGCGGTGGCGCTGGCGGTCGCCCTCAATGCCAGCGGTCGCCGTGGCCGTCCCGCCATTCTCTTCTTCACCTCGCTGGCAGAGGGGATGTTCAAGCTGACCCAGATGGTGATGGCGCTCGCGCCTTACGGTGTCTGCGCCCTGATGGCCTGGATGACCGGCAAGTACGGTCTCGACCTGCTGCTGCCCCTGCTCAAGGTGATCGGCGCCGTCTACCTCGGCTGCCTGCTGCACGTGCTCGGGGTCTACAGCACCCTGCTGCTCCTGCTGGCACGGCTCAATCCGCTGCACTACTTCAAGAGCATCGTTGATGCCCAGGCGGTTGCGTTTACCAGCAGCTCCAGCAACTCCACCCTGCCCATCAGTCTGGCCTGCGCCGAGAAGCGCCTGGGAGTCTCTCCCGCCATCACCGCCAAGGTGCTGCCCATCGGCGCCACCATCAACATGGATGGCACCGCCCTCTATCAGGGAGTGACTGCGCTGTTCGTGGCTCAAGCATTCGGTGTGGATCTGCACATGGTCGATTATCTGACCATCATCAGCATCGCCACCCTGGCCAGTATCGGTACGGCAGGTACCCCGGGTACCGGGTTGATGCTGCTGACCCTGACCCTGACGGCGGTGGGCTTGCCGCTGGAAGGGGTGGCACTGATTGCAGGCATTGACCGGATCCTCGACATGGCGCGCACCACGGTCAACGTATCGGGGGATATTCTGGTGTCGGTGCTGATCGCCCGCAGCGAAAACGAGCTGGATCTGGCGACCTATCACGATGCCAGCGCAGGGGAAGATATCGAGTTCCCGCCGCGCTAGCGGAAGAGAGATCAGCTGTCGTGGGGATCGTGGTGACAGCGCCAGCAGACGTCGAAGTTGGCGCCGTTCTCCTCCCCGCACTGGCCGCACAGCCAGCCGTTACCTTGGCGCTGCTGGTAACGCTCGATGACCCTTCCTGCCTTGCTGCGATCCTCGGCCCGCACCATCAGAGTCACCTGCAACATGTCGACCGGCAGTTCGCCAAGGGCGCCAGACAGCCCCTCGCCATTGAGGCGCACCAGCACCCCTTCCGCCTCCAGCGCCCCTTTCAACGCGTGTGCCTCCAGGGTGTGTGAGGCGCGATAGAGATTGATCCAGTTATCCATAGCTCCCCCTTACAACAACTTGTCGATGCCAAACTCGGCGCCGTTCTCAATCATGAAATCGATGAATGCCCGCAACTTGCGCGGCATCAGTTGCCGCTCCGGAAACAGCAAATAAATCGGCACCCTGGGTTGCTGCCACTCTGGCAGCAGGATCACCAATTCGCCGCTGGCCAGCTCATCCTGACAGAGCATAGCGGGTAACGAGGCCAACCCCAGCCCCGCCTTCGCAGCCTCCCGGGCACAGGTAATATTATTCACCCGAAAACGGGATGGGGGGTCAACCAGCACCTCTTTGCCATCCAGCTCGAAGCACCAGTGAGAGGCGAGAAACCCGCTGCTCACCGTCACCCGCTCGTGGTTGGCCAGATCCTCCGGCCGCTCGATGACCGGGCTGCGGGCCAGATAGTCCGGGCTGGCACAGAGCAACCGCCCGGTGCTCCAGAGTCGGCGTGCAGCCAGATTGGAGTCGCTCATGTCGCCAATCCGCACCACCGCATCCAACCCTTCACTGATGGGGTCCACCACCCGGTTGGTCAGCTCCAGCTCCACCTGCAGGGCGGGATAGGCCTGCAAAAACTTGGCGACCAAGCGCCCGACCACCAGTTGCCCCGTCTCGATAGGCACCGCCAGTTTGAGGGTGCCGGTCACCTCCTGCTGGCTGGCGCTCAGCATCAGCTCGGCTTCGGTCAGGGCATCGACCGCCTTGCTGCAGTGCAGGTAGTACTTCTCCCCCTCCTCGGTCAACGTGAGCTGACGAGTGGAGCGATAGAGCAGACGCACTCCGAGCCGCTGTTCCAGTTCGGCGATGCGGCGGCTGACCATCGCCTTGGTCATCCCCAGCTCGCGGGCAGCCCCCGTAAACGAGCCCTTGTCGACGATACGCACCAGAATTAACGCGGCATTGAGATCCATTGTTGCACCAGTGAAACTGTATATCTCGTGAACCAATACTAATCGAAACAGTTGACCAGTGTTAGCCTGCGCCCCTTAAGTTCAGGAATCACAAAAATGAGTCAACACAAAAAAATTCCCCTGCTGGCAGCCATGATATTGGCGCTGCTCGGTCTGCTGTTCGCCGGTTACTGGTATCTTCACGGCCGCTATTTTGAAAGCACCGACAACGCCTACCTGCAGAGTGAAGTGACCGGGATCAGCTCCAAGCTGCCCGGTTATATCCGCGAAGTGCTGGTCACCGACAACCAGCCGGTCAAAGCGGGCCAACTGATCGCTCGTCTCGATGATCGCGAATACAAAACCAGGGTCGCGGAGGCCGAAGCCGACCTGCGCCTCAATCAGGCGACGGCCGAAAATCTGGCCGCCACCCGCACCCAACAACTGAGCCTGATCCAGCAGGCCGAGGCCAAGGTCGCCTCCGCCAATGCCGAACAGCTGCGCGCCAGCCAGCAAGTCAACCGGATCAGTCAGCTCAACCAGCGCCACTACAGCTCGCAAGACAGTCTGGACGAGGTACGTGCCGGCCTGCAGGTCAATCAGGCACAAGCCCGGGAGGCCCAAGCCGCCCTGCAGGCGGCCCGTGAGCGACTGCTGGTACTGGATGCCGAACGCAAACAGAATCTGGCCAAGCTGGCATTGAGTGAAGCGCAACTGGAGCAGGCCAAGCTGGAGCTCGGCTACACCGAACTGCGGGCACCGGCCGACGGCATCATCGGCAAGCGCAGCCTGCGGGAAGGGCTCTACGTCCAGTCCGGTATGCAGGTCGCCAGCTTGGTGCCGCTGCAACAGGTATGGGTCGAGGCCAACTTCAAGGAGACCCAGCTCGCCCATATGCAGCCGGGCCAGAAGGTCGAAGTGGTACTCGATGCCTACCCGGATCAACCGGTCGAGGGGATCATCGACAGCCTGGCCCCGGCGACCGGCGCCAAGTTCGCCCTGCTGCCACCGGAGAATGCCACCGGCAACTTCACCAAAATCGTGCAGCGGGTACCGGTGAAGATCCGCATCCCCGAGCCGGGCCCGCTGGCAGGCAAGCTGCTGCCGGGTCTCTCCACCGAAGTGATCGTGGATACCCGCACTCCTGATCCCGTGGTGGCTGCCAACTGATGGAACCCATTCCACGTCGCAACTGGATCGCGGTCATGGGGGGCCTTATCGGCGCCTTTATGGCCATCCTCGATATCCAGATCACCAATGCCTCTCTGAAGGATATTCAGGGGGCCCTGTCGGCCACCCTGAGCGAAAGCTCCTGGATCTCCACCTCCTATCTGGTGGCGGAGATGATCGCCATCCCCCTGAGCGGCTGGTTAAGCCGGGGGCTGAGTGTGCGCCGCTACCTGCTCTGGACCACCGGCGCCTTTATCGCTGCCTCCGTGCTCTGCTCGTTCAGCTGGAACCTCACCAGCATGATCGTCTTCCGGGCGCTGCAAGGCTTCACTGGCGGGGCGCTGATCCCGATGGCCTTTTCCCTCATCGTCACCCTGTTGCCGTTACAGAAGCGGGCCACCGGCATGGCGCTTTTTGGCCTCTGCGCCACCTTCGCCCCCGCCATCGGCCCAACCCTCGGTGGCTGGCTCACCGAGCAGATGTCGTGGCACTACATCTTCTATCTCAACGTGCCGCCGGGACTGCTGGTGATGGCCATGCTGGCCCACGGGCTTGATAAAAAACCGGTGGACTGGGAGGTGATCAAGCGGGTAGACCTCATCGGGATTGTCACCATGGCGCTTGGCCTCGGCCTGCTGGAGGTGGTACTGGAAGAGGGCAACCGGGAAGACTGGTTCGGCTCAAGCTTCATCGTGCGACTGGCAGTCATTTCGGCGGTGGCGCTGGTGTTCTTCGTCATCAGCCAGCTGATCCGCCGTCACCCGCTGGTCAATCTGCGGCTGCTGCACAACCCGCGCTTCGCGCTGGCCTGCTTCGCCTATCTGATCCTCGGCATGGCGTTGATGGGCTCCATCTATGTGCTGCCGCTCTACATGACCCAGATCCACAACTACAACGCGCTGGAGATCGGCGAAGTCCTGATGTGGATGGGGCTGCCGCAACTGCTGGTGCTACCGCTGGTGCCCAAACTGACCCACAAGATAGACCCGCGCTATCTGGTGAGCTTCGGCTTCCTGATCTTCGCCGTCAGCTGCTTTATGAACGTCAACATGAGTGCCAACTACGCCGGGCCGCAGCTGATCCAGTCACTCATCGTGCGAGCGCTGGGGCAGCCCTTCATCATGGTGCCGCTCTCCCTGGTCGCCACCGCCAGCCTGAGCCACGACGAGATCCCCTCCTCCTCGACCCTGCTCAACGTGCTGCGCAACCTCGGCGGCGCCTTCGGTATCGCCATCATCGCGACCCTGCTCGACAACGATACCCGCACCCATGTGCTGCAGATTGGCAGCACTCTGGCCGCCAGCAGTATCGAGGGGCAAAACTATCTGCTGCAGCTGGCCCAGAGCATGATGGCGCAGGGTTCAGGTCCCGAGATTGCCCAGCAGCAAGCCCACGCCATGCTGGCCAATACCATCAACCGGGAAGCGGCCATCATGGCCTACAATCAGGTGTTCTACATCATGGGGATCTTCCTGCTGATCGCCAGCGGCCTGATGCTGTTGCTCAAATCCCCCACCCCACGGGCAGCGGATGCCGAACCGCTAGAGGCGTGAAAAACCGCCAGGCATAAAACGAAAAACGGGCAAGCGCCCGTTTTTCGTTATCTGTTGCCTGTACTCAACCGCATGGTGTTATCCCGCCAGCGACCCCGCGATCAGGAATTGCGCCGCAAAGTAGCTGCTCATGACCCAGGCGCGGGCATGAGGAAAGGGGCGGCGGAAGCGATCGAGCGCCAGCATGCTGTCGGAGAAGAGGAACATCAGTGCCCCCACCAGAGCGGCGGCAGAACCGGCAGTGAGAGAAGCGTGCCAGGCACCGGCGGCCACCCAGGCCATGCCGATGATCACCAGCATGTAGCAGAAGACCGGGATCCGCATCTCCCCCAGCTTGCCCCACAGCAGGCCGAATACCATGCCGGCGATCAGCAACAGCAGCAAACCATCCACCAGATTGAGCAGCAATGGTCCTTGGGCAAAACCGACGATATAGCAGAGATGCGCGACAAGAAATGCCGCCAACCCCTGAATGAAGCGATCACTTGGCAGCATCAGCAGCACATCGCCCGCCAGCGAGAGACAAAGGCCGAGCAGGATCCAGGCGTGTGAACCATCGTGGTCATAACTCTGGTAGCCGAACGCCAACGCGATGATAAGTAGCATGGTCAGCGGCTTGCTGATATAGAACTGGCGGCTGTCTGAACCGTAGGCAGCACGAATATGCCACCAACCTGAAGCGATGATCAAGAAACTCAATAACATGCCCTGCTCCTCACCTGTTGCTCGCAGTCATACGGCAACCGTTTTTATCATGGTGCAGGGTAACAAATTCCCTCCCCCAGTGGCAGGGGTGCTTATCAAATGGACGGACTAAGCCTAAAGTCTAATTGCCGCCCCGAGTGGTTCAGGGCATAAGTGACGGGTCTGGAGGATCACCATGGAAGAAGCTATGAAGAACTATCTGCCCGCCATCGATATCATGATGTGCCATCTGGGGATCAGCTTTGAGCAGGCCTGTGAACAACTGGGTCTTAGCCAGCAGGAGCAACAGGCACTGGATCTGCTGCAGCAACAGCAGAGCCAAGCCAACTAAGCCCTCCCGTTATTGGATATCATGATGCGCCATCTGGGGATCAGCTTTGAGCTGGCCTGCGAACAACTGGGTCTCAGCCAGCAGGAACAACAGGCACTGGATCAGTTGCAGCAACAGCAGAGCCAAGCCAACTAGCTTGAGTTGAATCATAAAAGAGAAGACCGCCAGCAGGCGGTCTTCTCTTTTAGTCTCTGTGATAACCGGACGGCATCATGCAATACCAGCCAGCAAACGACTCCAGTTGCGTTTACCAGCGATGAAGCCGTCACGCAGGGCCCGGTACTCCAGTTGCAGCTTGAGGCGGTCATAGCGCGCCAGCGCCTTGCGCTTGCGCAGCTCCAGCAGCCGCTTGCGACTGGCGTAATAGTGTTGCAACTGCTGGCTCAGCTTGTCGTACTCCTCCTGCAGCAGCGCCTGCCACAGTTCGCGATCTTCCTGCTTGCGCAACTTGGCTTGTGCCCGTTTCAGCTGCATCTGCAGCCGGGCTTGTTCGATACGCTCCTCCGGCGAGGATCTGAGATCCCCCGCCAGACCGCACCAGGAGGCGAGCCGAATCAACCACTTGGTCGGATCGAACTGCCACCAGTGAATGCCGTTGCGGTAGTCATTCTCGAACAGGTGGTGAAAGTTGTGGTACCCCTCGCCAAAGGTGAAAAAAGCCAGGATGCCGTTATCGCGAGCGGTATTGCGGTCGGTATAGGGCTGACTGCCCCAGATGTGGGCCAGCGAGTTGATAAAAAAAGTGGTGTGGTGCGTCATCACCATCCGCAAGACACCTGCCAGCAACAACATGCCGAGCAGATCTCCGTGGATCAGACCAAACAGCAGCGGCAGGCCCAGATTGGTCGCCAGCACCAGTGTCAGATAGTGACGGTGCTGAAACGCGACCACCGGGTTGTTCTGCAGATCACGCACATTGCTGTAATCACCATAGCGATCCCCCTGATGTTCCCGCAGCATCCAGCCGATGTGGGAATACCAGAAGCCGCGCCCCGCGCTGTAGGGGTCTTTATCGTTGTCATCCACATGACGATGGTGACGGCGGTGATCGGCCGACCAGTGCAGGGCAGAATTCTGCAGCGCCAACGCACCGCCGATGGCAAATAACCACTGCAAAACGGGGTGCGCCTTGTAAGCCTTGTGCGACCAGAGCCGGTGATAACCCGCGGTGATGGAGAGACCACTCAGGCAGAACAACAACAGGAAACTGGCCCACTGCCAGAAATCGTAACCGTGGCTCATGCCGTACCAGGGTACGACAATCAACGCCACTATCCCGGAGAGGGAGAACAGCAGGGTATTGGTGAAAATAATGGGGGGTCTGGCCATCTCATTGCATCCTTTCAGCGAACAGCTGTTAGCCATTTTCTATGGTGATTTCCTCACGGTCAATGGTAAAAAAGTAGGATACAAACCTGATCCTGAGGCGCCTTCGGGTTATCATTTGGCCTCAATAAGCTGAAGGTGACTGATTTCGTGGGTATTCGCGCTCAACAAAAAGAAAAAACCCGGCGTACATTGATTGATGCTGCATTCAGCCAACTGTGCGCCAACCGAAGTTTCTCCAATCTCAGCCTGCGGGAAGTCGCTCGCGAAGCGGGTATCGCGCCCACCTCTTTCTATCGCCACTTTCGCGATATGGAGGAACTGGGCCTGACCTTGGTTGACGAAGGAGGTCTCACCCTGCGCCAACTGATGCGCCAGGCACGCCAGCGCATTGCCGGTGGTGGCAGTGTCATCAGCACCTCGGTGCAGACCTTTATGGAGTTTGTCGAGAACAACCCCAACATCTTTCGGCTGCTGCTGCGGGAACGCTCCGGCACCTCGGCCGCCTTTCGCCAGGCGGTAGCTCGCGAAATCCAGCACTTTATCGCAGAGCTGACCGATTATCTGGAAGCCACCACAGAAGCACCACGGGAAGATGCCTACATCCAGGCAGAAGCCATGGTCACCATCGTCTTCAGTGCCGGTGCCGATGCACTCGACATGACCAGCGAAGAGTGCCGTGCACTCTCCGACCGAACAATTCGCCAACTGCGGATGATCGCCATGGGCGCCGAGGTACAAAACCAGAAGCGCCGTGAACCTCACCCATGACCACAGGATGGAGAACGACATGCCTGAACAGCTTATGATCCCGAAAAAACCGCTTGCCATGGCCATGCTGATTGGTATCTGTGGCGATGCCTCTCTGGCCGTGCTGACCAACTCGGTCGTGCCTTTCTCCTTCTTCCCGCTGATTGCCCTCTGGCTGGCGGCCTATCAGCTGTTCCAGCACTATCGCCATGAACCCATGGTGGGCAACACCCCCATCTGTACCCTGCTCTGCTTCTTTATCGGTGTCTTCGGTCACTCCGCGCTGCTCAAGGTGCAATACCCGGAGCTTGGCAGCAACTTCTTTTCCCTGATCATGATGCTGCTGTTACTGGCGGCCCTCTCCATCAAGCTCGGCCTGAGCATTGGCAACAAAGAGAAGCCCTGATAAATCAACCGAGTGATGGTAATCAGTTGATAGATAAAGCAAAGAGGCCTTCCCGTCGGGAAGGTCTCTTTGCTTGAACTGTACCTGATGAATCCGGCAATCTCGGTATTCCCAACCTAGCCAAACGGCTTGGCTTCAAGATCGATGTGCAGATGGAAGCGGAGGTGGTAAATATGGGACTGCCCTTTAGTCAGCAAGCGGCAGAAGCCTGATTTGACCCCTTGTAGACTCGTTCAAATGGCTGATAAGGCCCGGATATAGCCCGAAAATGGCGGGAATAACCGGCTATCTGGCCCTCTCTTGGCAGGTAAAAACCAAACGTTGGCTGTTTAACACGCTAAAAACACCAAGGCCCGGTCGTGAAGCCGGGCTTTGTGTTGATTCTGGTGTGCAAATCTGTGGGTCTTATGGACAAAATCGCCCATAGCAAAAAGGCCTTCCCATCAGGGAAGGCCTTCAAATTAGTGGCGGAGCGGACGGGACTCGAACCCGCGACCCCCGGCGTGACAGGCCGGTATTCTAA